>JAKABX010000021.1 GCA_021796545.1 Actinomycetes bacterium | reverse complement strand
GGAGTTCCGGGTCGGCGAGACGGTCATCGTCGACGTCGAGGCCGAGGGACTCGCCTTCAAGGCGGTCGAGGGGCTGGAGCCCCCACCGGTCGAGCTGGCGGGCGCGGGCGCGGACTCTTAATCCGCTCCGGCCCGGGCCGGCGAAGCACGCGAGGGGGACCGCGAACGCGGTCCCCCTCGACGCGTCGCCCCCCTCCTGCCCCGTCCCCGGCGGCGTCACAGCCTCGGTCTAGGGTCCCGGCCGTGGCCCGGGAACGCACGACACACCGCTGCGAGCAGTGCGGGAGCCACGCGCCCCGCTGGACCGGGCGCTGCCCCCACTGCGGCGCGTGGAACGCCCTGCGCGAGGAGCGGCTCTCCCCCCCGCCACCAGGTGGCATGCCCGAGCCCGTCGTGCTCGCTGCGGTCGGTGCGCAGGGGGGCGACCCCCGCCCGACCGGGATCGGCGAGCTCGACCGTGCGCTCGGCGGTGGTCTTGTTCCCGGGTCGGTCACCCTCGTCGCCGGGGAGCCCGGGATCGGCAAGTCGACGCTCCTGCTCCAGGTGGCCGCGGCACTCGCGGCCGCCGGGGCGCGGGTGCTGCTCGTCTCCGCGGAGGAGTCGGCCGAGCAGATCCGCCGGCGTGCGGACCGGATCGGCGCGCCGGTCGGGCAGATGTCGCTGCTGGCGACGACCTCCCTCACCGGGGCCGCCGCCGCGGTCGCGCACCACCGGCCCGAGCTCGTCGTCGTCGACTCCGTGCAGACCCTCGCGGACCCCGCGCTCGGCGCGGCCGGCAGCGTCGCCCAGGTGCGCGCGTGCGCGGAGGCCTTCGTCGCGCTCGCCAAGCAGCACGACATCGCGACGCTCCTGGTCGGCCACGTCACCAAGGAGGGCACGCTCGCCGGTCCCCGCGTGCTCGAGCACCTCGTCGACACCGTCTGCAGCTTCGAGGGGGACCGCCACCACGCCGTGCGGGTCCTCGCGGTCGTCAAGCACCGCTTCGGCCCGAGCGGCGAGCTCGGCGTGTTCGCGATGGGTGAGCGCGGCCTCGAGAGCGTCGCGGACGCGAGCGCCTACATGCTGGCCGACCGCCGCCCGGGGGCGCCGGGGACGATCGTCGCCCCCGTCCTCGAGGGGCGCCGGCCGCTGCTCGTCGAGATCCAGGCGCTCGTCGCGCGCTCGGTGCTCGGCACGCCGCGGCGCGTTGCGCAGGGGATCGTGCCCGGTCGCCTCGCGCTCTTGCTCGCGGTCCTCGAGCGCCATGCCGGCTGCGCGCTCGGGACGATGGACGTCTTCGCGTCGGCCGTCGGGGGGGTGCGGGTCCATGAGCCGGCGACCGACCTCGCCGTCGGGTGCGCGCTCGCCTCCGCCGCGCTCGGGATCGCCGTTCCCGACGACCTCGTCGCCTGCGGGGAGGTTGGCCTCGGCGGCGAGGTCCGCCAGGTCGCGCACCTCGAGCGCCGCCTGGCCGAGGCGGCGCGCCGCGGCTTTCGGCGCGCGCTCGTGCCTTGCGGCGCCCCGACGGCGCCGGCAGGTATCGAGGCTGTGCGCGTCGGCGACCTCGCGGAAGCGGTCGCGACGCTCCGGTAGGCTGGCTGGGTGGCAGACGGCGACGAGGAACTCGCGAGCTACCTCGAGCGCGTGGTGCCGGGCTCGCCGCTTCGCGACGGACTCGACCGGATCGTCCGTTCCCACCTCGGCGCCCTCGTCGTCCTCGACGACTCGCCGCTCGTGCTCGCCATCTGCTCGGGCGGCTTCCACATCGACGCGGAGATGACCCCCCAGCGTCTCTCGGAGCTCGCGAAGATGGACGGGGCGATCGTGCTCGATCGCGAGGCGCGCCGCATCGCCTGGGCGAACGTCCACCTCATCCCCGACCCCTCGACCCTGACGACCGAGACGGGGACGCGGCACCGCACGGCCGAGCGCGTCGCGCGCAGCACGGGCGTCGGCGTGGTGTCGGTCTCCGAGGAGGCCGGCACGATCACCCTCTACGCCGGTGACGCGCGCCGCCAGCTCCAGGACACCGACTCACTGATCGTCCGTGCGAACCATCTGCTGCAGACCCTCGAGCGCTTCCGCACGCGCAGCGACGACGCTCTCGGTGACCTCGATCGTGCCGAGCTGCAGGAGGCCGTCACCCTCGGCAAGGTCGCGGCGGTCCTGCAGCGCCTCGAGATGGTCGTGCGCGTCGCCCGCTCGATCGGAGAGCTCCTCGCCGAGCTCGGCAGCCACCGCCGGCTTCTGCGCCTCCAGCTCGGCGAGCTCGTTGCGGGCGTGTTCGAGGAGCGCCGCCTCGTCGTGCTCGACTACGTCGCGACCGGCGAGGGCGACGACCTCGACGCGGCTGCGGACGGCGCGCTCGGGCGGCTCAGCCTGCTCAGCGCGGACCAGCTCCTCGTCCTCGAGCAGGTCGCGGCCGCGCTCGGCGTCCGCGGGGAGGCCGCGGTCGACCTCGACGTCCGTGCCGTGCCCCGGGGCCGGCGCCTGCTGCGACACCTTCCGCACGTGTCGCTCGACACGGTGGACGGGATCGTGGCGCACTTTGGCGACCTTGCGCGCCTGCGCCACGCGTCGGCCGACGAGCTCGCCGCCTACGCCGGCGAGGCCGACGCCGCGCTGCTGCGCAGCGGCCTCGAGCGGCTCCAGCTCGGCGTCGACGGCGTGCAGCGCCACTACCTCGGCTCACGGCGCTCCGCTTCCGAGGTCCCACCCCCTCTCCGGTAGACTGGGGGGGCGGTCGCCGGAGGTCGGGCGCCGCCTGTGCAGATCCGGCGCGTGAGCGGCGGGCCCCGTGCCGCCGTGACCGGCCTCAGGGAGGCTCCAAGTGTTCGACGTCGGCGACAAGGTCGTCTATCCCCATCACGGCGCGGCCGTGGTGGAGCGCCGGGAGATCCGGGAAGCCTTCGGCGAGAAGCGGGAGTACCTCGTGCTGCGCCTCGCATACGGCGATCTCACCTTGATGGTCCCCGCCGACAACACCGACGAGGTCGGCCTGCGCGAGGTGATCAACGACGAGGAGGTCGAGGAGGTCTTCGCCGTCCTTCGCAAGAAGGAAGCGCGCATGCCCGCCAACTGGTCGCGGCGTTACAAGAACCACGTCGAGAAGCTGAAGTCCGGCGACATCTACCAGGTCGCCGAGGTCGTGCGGAACCTCTCGATCCGTGACAAGGACAAGGGCCTGTCCGCCGGGGAGAAGCGCATGCTCACCCGCGCCCGCCAGATCCTGGTCTCCGAGCTGACCTTCGCCATCGGGGTCAGCGAGGAGGAGGCCGAGCAGCGCCTCAACGCCGAGCTGCCCTGAAGATGGCCTCGGCCTGGGCCGTGGTCGTCGCCGGGGGCGAGGGGCGGCGCTTCGGCGGCCCCAAGCAGTTCGAGCCGCTCGGCGGTCGGCGCGTGCTCGACTGGGCGGTCGCCGCCGCCCGCGCGGTCGTCGACGACGTCGTCGTCGTCCTGCCGCCGCACGTCCTTGCCGATCCCTCCTACCCGCCCGGCGCCACCCGCGTCGCGGCCGGCGGGGCGACGCGCGCCGCCTCGGTGCGCGCCGGCCTCGCGCTCGTGCCCGAGGACGTCGAGGTCGTCCTCGTGCACGACGCGGCCCGCCCTTTCGCCTCCCCGGCGCTCTTCCAGGCGGTGCTCGAGGCGGTCCACGCGGGCGCGGACGGGGCGGTGCCCGGCATGCCGCTCGCCGACACGGTGAAGCGGGTGCAGGGTGCGGACGTCGTCGCGACCCTTCCCCGCGACGAGCTCGTCGCGGTCCAGACGCCCCAGGCCTTCCGCGCCGCGGTGCTGCGCCGCGCCCATCGCGGGGCACCGGAGGCGACCGACGACGCCGGCCTGCTCGAGGCGATCGGCGCGCGCGTCGTCGTCGTGCCCGGCGAGCCCCGCAACCTCAAGATCACCGGAGCCGAGGATCTCGGCCGCCTCGAGTCCTGGGCGGCGGAGGCGGCCGCCTCGCTACAGCGGTGAGCCGCCCGGACGAGCAGCGCGTCGGAATCGGCGTCGACGTCCACCGCTTCCTCGCCGAGGCCATTGAGGGCCGCCCCCTCGTGCTCGGCGGCGTGGCGTTCCCCGAGCAACCCGGACTGGAGGGCCACAGCGACGCCGACGTCGTCGCCCACGCGGTCGCCGACGCGATCCTCGGGGCGGCGGGGCTCGGCGACCTCGGGGCCCACTTCCCCGACACCGACGCGCGCTTTTCTGGAGCGGACAGCCTCGAGCTGCTCGCGACCGTGGCGGCGCGCGTCGCCGACGCGGGCTGGCGGCTTGTCAACGCCGACTGCACCCTGGTCGGCGAGCGCCCCCGCGTCGTCGCCCAGCGCGACGCGATGGTCGCGCGCCTGAGCGCCGCCGCCGGCGGCCCGGTCCACGTCAAGGCGACCCGGCCCGAGAGACTCGGCAGCCTGGGGCGTGTCGAGGGGCTCGCGTGCTTCGCGGTCGCGCTCGTCGCGCGGGGCCCCGTCGGGGACCGGTGAGCCCCCGGCGGGAGCCGCGCGGCTCGGGTGCCGGGCAAGGGCCGCGCAGCGCGGCACTCCGTCCGGCACCCGAGCGTGGCGCGCTCGGGGGTGGCCAGGTCGAGGGACGCCACGCCGTGCTCGAGCTCCTGCGCGCCCGGCGGCGCCGGGTGCGCCGCCTGTTCGCCACGGCGCGCGCCCACGATCCCGAGCTCGCCGCGGCCGCCGCGGCGGCCGGGGTCGGCGTCGAGGTCGTCGGCGAGGAGGAGATCGCCCGCCGCGCGCGCACCGAGGTCCCCCAGGGTCTGGTGGCCCTCGCCGAGGAACCGGCGCCGCGCGCCCTTCAGGACCTCACGGCCGGCGCAGGAGGCGCGCCGGCCTTCCTCGTGGTTCTGGACCACGTGACCGATCCCCACAACCTCGGGGCGGTCCTGCGCTCGGCGGTCGGCGCGGGGGTGAGCGGAGTGGTCCTCGCCCGCCAGCGCGCCGCGCACCTGTCGCCCGCGGCGGTGAAGGCGGCGGCCGGGGCCGTCGAGCACCTCGACTTCGCCCTCGTCGCGGGCGTTCCGGCTGCACTCGGGGTGCTGAAGGCCGCGGGCGTGTGGACCGTCGCCCTTGACGCCGGTGCCGGGACCGACCTCGAGGACGTCGCCGTGCTGCGCGATCGGGTCGCGCTCGTCCTTGGGGAGGAGGGGCGCGGCCTCGCCCCGCTCGTCGCCCGACGTTGCGACGTGCGCGCGGCGATCACGCTCGCGGGCCCGCTCGGCTCGCTCAACGTCTCCGCGGCCGCGGCGATCGCCTGCTTCACCGTCGCCCGGCATCGCCGCGTCGCGACGCGGGAGCGGCCCGCTGCCGAGCAGCGGGCCGCGAGCCCCGATTCCCCCCTCGTGTGACCGGTCCCCCTCCGTCCCGGCTCCATCTGTCTAGCGCATCGGACCCATCTGCGCTACCGATGCCCCGACGCCCCCGAGGTCAGGAGCGCTCGCCGATCGGCACGTAGTCGCGCCGCGGCGCACCGGAGTAGAGCTGGCGGGGCCGGGCGATCTTGGTCTTGTGGTCGAGCATCTCGTTCCAGTGCGCGAGCCACCCGGCGGTGCGCGGGATCGCGAAGAGCACCGGGAACATCGAGACGGGGAAGCCCATCGCCTGGTAGATGAGACCGGAGTAGAAGTCGACGTTGGGGTAGAGGCGGCGCGAGATGAAGTAGTCGTCCGCGAGCGCCGTCTCCTCGAGCTTGAGGGCGATGTCGAGCAGCGGGTTCTTCCCCGTCACCGCGAAGACGTCGTAGGCGGCCTGGCGGATGATCTTGGCCCGGGGGTCGTAGTTCTTGTAGACGCGGTGCCCGAAGCCCTGCAGACGGCCGTGGCCCTCCTTGACCGAGCGGACGAAGTCGGGCACGTTGTCGAGCGAGCCGATCGAGGTGAGCATCCGGAGCACCGCCTCGTTGGCGCCGCCGTGGCGCGGGCCGTAGAGGGCGGCGGTCGCCGCGGCGCAGGCCGAGTAGGGGTCCGCGTGCGCCGAGCCGACGACGCGCATGGTCGTCGTCGAGCAGTTCTGCTCATGGTCGGCATGCAGGATGAACAGCAGCTCGATCGCGCGCACGAGTGCCGGGTTGGCCTCGTAGGCGGGCTCGGACATCTTCCACATCATCGAGAGGAAGTTCTCGGGGAAGCTGAGCGCGTTGTTCGGGTAGACGAAGGGCATGCCCGAGCAGAAGCGGTGCGTCGCCGCGGCGAGCGTCGGCATCTTGGCGATGAGGCGGACGGTGTGGCCCCAGCGGATCTCCGGGTCGTCGATGCGCTTCGCGTCCGGGTAGAAGGTCGAGAGTGCCGCGAGCTCCGAGACGAGCATCCCCATCGGGTGCGCGTCGTAGTGGAAGCCCTCGAGGAAGCGCTTCACGTTCTCGTGGATGAAGGTGTGGATCGTCACCTGCCCGACGAAGTCCTCGAGCTCGGCCGCGGTCGGCAGCTCGCCCTTCAACAGCAGGTACGCGACCTCGAGGTAGGTTGAGCGCTCCGCCAGCTGCTCGATGGGATACCCGCGGTACTGCAGCACCCCGGCGTCGCCGTCGATGAAGCTGATCGCGCTCTCGCACTCGGCGGTTGCCGAGAAGCCGGGGTCGTAGAACCAGAGACCGGGCAGCAGCTTCGACCACTCCGCGGAGTTGACACCGCCCTCGACGATCGGGATCTCAATGCTCTGGCCGTTGCGGTTGTCCGTGATCGTGATGCTCTCCGGCATCTCGCCCTCCTGTCCGCCGCCGGCGACTTCCGCGAGCCGGCAGGCCACCGATCGATCCTAGGGCCGAAACCTTTGCCCGCAACAACCGGCCTAGGCGCCCGCCGCCACCTCGGCCTCGAGCGTGCCGGCGGCCGCCGGCGCGGGCCGGCCGCCCCGCAACCAGGACGTCGCCGCCGCGCCCGCGCAGGCGACCATCGCGAACGCGAACGCGCGCTGCAGCCCCGCGCGGAAGGCGGGCGCGATGAGGTGCGGGAAGAAACCGCGGCCGACGAGCACCGCCGCGCGGGCCGGGGGCAGGTGCGCGAGCACTCCGGCACCGAGCAGGTGGCGCATCGGGTTGTCCCCGAGGAACGCGGCGAAGAGCACCGACACCGGCGGCAGGACGCTCAACTCCGCGGCCCGGGCGTGGGGCACGCCGTGGGCGACGAGGCCGTGGAACAGCGCGGTCGGCAGCCGTGCGGACAGCCCGAGGATCATGAGGGAGAAGAAGATCCCGATCGAGAGCACCTGGGCGGCGTTCTGGAACGTCGAGTTCATCCCGCCGCCCACCCCGCGGTGCGCTTGGGGGAGGCTGTTCATCACGCCCGCGCGGTTCGGTGCGGCGAAGCAGCCGCTGCCCACCCCGTTCAGGAACAACAACGCGGCGAACAGCGGATAGGAGAAGTTGGTCGGGACCGCGAGGAGCAGCGCGAAGCTCACGAGTTGGATCACCATGCCGCCGCTCGCGAACGGCCGCGCGCCGAAGCGGTCCGAGAGGTGTCCCGACAGCGGGCCGGCGACGAGGAAGCCGAAGGTGAGCGGGAGCATGTAGATGCCGGCCCAAAGCGGCGTCGCCGCGAAGTCGTAGCCGTGCTCGGGGAGCCAGATCCCCTGGAGCCAGATGACGAGCATGAACATCAGCCCGCCGCGCGCGATGCCGGCGAGCAGGGTCGAGAAGCTTCCGGCCGTGAAGGCACGGATGCGGAACAGCGGCAGGCGGAACATCGGGTTCTCGGCGCGTCGCTCGATGATGGCGAACGCGGCCAGAAGAGCCGTCCCCCCGCCGAGGGTGACGAGGACCCGTGGGCTCGACCAGCCCATCGTGGAGGTTCCGGCGGGCTCGATCCCGTAGGTGATGCCGATCATCACCGCGACGAGCCCGAGCGCGAAGGTGAGGTTCCCGAGCCAGTCGATCGAGCCGGGCCGCCGCACGCCGCGTTCCTCGAGCTTCCAGTACGCCCAGGCGGTCCCGACCACGCCGAAGGGGACCGAGATGAGAAAGACGAGGCGCCAGTCGATCGGCGCGAGGACGCCGCCCAGCACGAGGCCGATGAAGGTGCCGCTGATCCCCGCGATGTTGTTGATCCCGAGCGCGGTGCCCCGCTGGTCGGGCGGGAAGGCGTCGGTGAGGATCGCCGCGGAGTTCGCCATGATGAACGCCGCCCCGACGCCTTGGAAGACGCGCATGACGACGAGGAAGAGCGCGCCCGCGCGCCCGTGCAACCAGCACACGGCGAGCGCCAGCGAGAACAGCGTGTAGAGGGCGAAGCCGAGGTTGTAGAGCCGGACGCGCCCGAACATGTCGCCGAGCCGGCCGAAGTTCACGACGAGCACGCTCGTGACGACGAGGAAGCCGAGCAGCATCCACAGCAGGTAGAAGCTGTTGCCCGCAGCGAGGGGGTCGAGGCCGATGCCGCGGAAGATGTCGGGCATCGCGATGAGGGTGATCGACGCGTCGATCGTGGCCATCACGACGCCGAGGGTCGTGTTGGTGAGCGCGACCCACTTGTAGTGGTCGCCGTGCCGGGTGCCGGGGGCGAGGGCCGCGCTCATCGGGCGCGCAGGAGTTCGGCGGGGGCCGCGGGCACGAATGCTTAGCGTAGCGAAACACCCCGCCGCCCCCGGCTGGCGCGCGTGGCGCGCGCCGGCTGGACTGCGGCTGTGGCGGTGACCGGCTCGGGGGGCGGTCGCGGGCGGTCCGCGCTGGTCGAGGAGGAGTTCGTCTACCCCGACGGCACCATCGTCCTCCTGCGCCCCGCGGACCCCGCGGCCCTCCTCGACGACGAGGCCTTCGCCGAGGACGAGTTCCTCCCCTACTGGGCCGAGCCGTGGCCGGCGGGGCGCGCGCTCGCCGACGCGCTGCCCGCGGACCTCTCGGGCCGCCGCGTCGTCGAGCTCGGCTGCGGCCTCGCTCTGCCGAGCCTCGTGGCCGCGCGCCGTGGCGGCGAGGTGCTCGCGACGGACTGGGCGCAGGACGCGCTGGTTCTGGCCGGGGAGAACGCGCGGCGCAACAACTGCCGGCTCTCGGTGGCGCGCGTCGACTGGCGCCGGCCGGGCGAGATCCTCGAGCGGGGTCCCTTCGACCTCGTGCTCGCCGCCGACGTCCTCTACGAGGCCCGCAACGTCGAGCCGCTGCTCGCGCTGTGCTGCGCGCTCGGCGCCGAGGTGCTGCTCGCCGACCCCGGGCGGCGCCACGCGGGGCAGTTCCTTTCCCGTGCCCGGACGCACTTTCGGCTCTCGGGGCAGGAAGGCGTCGTTTGGCACCTCGTCCCGCTCTCGCCCTAGGCCGAAGTTACCCCTCCCTCGGGCGCAGTTCGCATTGTTGACCTGGACCTCTGCATGGATCACGGCGAGTTAGCGTAGCCAGTAAATGCTGGCGCACTGCGCCCGAGTCGACTACAGTGCGTGCTCGTGGGGAGCAGATCGCAGGCCGTGCACGTCGCTCGCGTTGTGCGCAAGTACAAGGATCGGGAGTACGTCAGCCACCTGTTGCGTCGTTCGTTCCGCGAGGACGGCAAGGTCCGCCACGAGACCCTCGGCAACATCTCGGCGCTGCCGATCGAGACGATCGAGCTCATCAAGGGATCACTTCGGGGAACCGCTTATGTCCCCGCCGGTGCGGCGATCCGCACACTGCGCTCCCTGCCGCACGGGGACGTGGCAGCCGTGTGGGGTCTTTTGGACAAGCTCGGCCTGAAGGCCCTGCTCGGCCCCCCATGTCGCAGCCGTGACCTCGCGCTCGCCCTCATCTGCTCCCAAGTCCTCGAGCCGTCATCCAAGGCGGCGTATGCCACCTGGTGGCAGGACCGCACCTTGGGCGTCGACCTCGACGTCTCCTCGGTGGACAGCGACGAGATCTACGAGGCGATGGACTGGTTGTTCTCCCGCAAGGACGCAATCGAGCGAGGCCTCCTCCGCCGACACCTGTCCGAGGGCGCGCTCGTGTGTTACGACCTGTCTTCGTCCTGGGTGAAGGGCAGTCACTGCGAGCTCGCCGCCTTCGGGCACTCTCGTGACGGCAAGCGATCAAAGCGCCAGATCGAGTACGGCGTCGTCGCGACGCGCGAGGGCCTGCCGCTTGCGATCGAGGTCTTTTCGGGCGACACGGCGGACCCGAAGAGCTTCGAGGCGATCGTCGACAAGCTGCGCAGGACCTATGGGCTGTCGCGGGTCTGTTTCGTCGGCGACCGAGGGATGATCACCTCGGCCCGGATCGAGGCGCTGCGCCAGCTCGGCGGCCTTGACTGGGTCTCGGCACTGCGTTTCGTCGAAATCGGCTCCCTGGTCGCCGCCGGTGCGATCCAGCCGAGCCTGTTCGATACCGGGAACCTCTGTGAGATCGCACACCCCGACTTTTCCGGCGAGCGCCTGGTGTGCTGCAAGAACCCCTTCCTTGCGGCAGAGCGTGCCCGCAAGCGGGCCGAGCTCTTGGACGTGACCGAGAAGAAGCTGGCAAAGATCGCCGCCGCGGTGGCTGCGGGACGACTGCGCGATGCCGGCAAGATCGGCATGCGCGTCGGCGCGGTGGTGAACACCCACAAGATGGGAAAGCACTTCGCGCTCGTCATCGGCGAGGGCAGCTTCAGCTTCTCGAGGAAAGCCGAGCAGATCGAAGCAGAGGCCGCCCTCGATGGGATCTACGTGATCCGCACCTCGCTCGCTTCCTCTGAGATGAGCGCGGCCAAGGTCGTCGAGACCTACAAGTCCCTGTCGGCGATCGAGCGGAACTTCCGCACCATGAAGACGGTCGACGTGCACATCCGCCCGATCCGCCACCGCCTCGCCGATCGGGTCCGCACCCACGCCTTCATCTGCATGCTCGCCGCCCACCTCACCTGGCACCTCCGCCGGGCGCTCGCGCCGCTCACCTTCACCGACGAGGCGCCGCCACAGCGAGCAGATCCTGTGGCGCCCGCGAAGCGCTCGGTCGCTGCTGGCGCCAAGGCGGCATCACGCACGAGCGCTGGCGGACTCGAGCTCCGGCCCTTCCAAGGACTGCTCGATCATCTCGCCACGCTCACGCGCAACACCCACGAGGTGAACGACGCCGGCGTCCGCTTCGACCAGCTGAGCGAACCGACACCGACTCAGCGCCGCGCCTTCGAGCTGCTCGGTATCGCGATCCCACTCAGGATCACGTAGCCAGCAACAGCCTGCGCGCTTGCCAGAAAACGCCAGGTCAGGCGGTGGATCCGGGCGCCGCCGGCACGTAACTTCGGGCTGGATGATCAATTCCAAGCCCTCCACGGTCGATCGTCGGTTCAAAACGCCGATCGCGGACGCCTACGCCGCAACAGTGCGGGATCGCCGTCCGCTGGCGATCCCTTGGAGCCACTCGTCTGGGCGCGGCGCCCGGCCCCCTCACGAGGCGAGGGTGGCCGCGATCGCCGCAGGCGTGACCGCCCGGTTCGGCACGACGGCCACGAGCACCCCGACCCGCACACGGCGCCACCTGATGCCGAGCTCTTGCAGCGCGGCGAGAAAGCGCGGCTCGGCAACCAGGTCACCGGACTCGGCGTCGGAGGGGAAGGCCGACGCGACGTCCTTCTGTGCTGGGCCGGGGAAGATCCACGCGGGGCGCGCCAGGTGGCCGGCGCGCACGTTCTCGGCCGGCCAGCGCGCGTAGGTCGGATCGGAGACGATGAGGTGTCCGCCGCTCAGCTCGTCGAGGTCGTAGGCGATCCAGTAGCTCGCGTACCCGCCGCGAATGTTGTCGGCCTCCATCGAAGAGACCGTGCGCGCGGCGGTCGCGACCGCGTCGCCCCAGCCGCTCACAAACCGACCGGGACGACCCGACAGCCAGGCGGTGTCGAAGGACGCGAGGCTGACGACAGACGCCGCCGCGACGACGAGCGCGGCGAGCCGGCCCGCGGAGAGAGCGGCCTTCAAGGCGGCCGGGGCGCCCGCCGGGCCGTCGCGACGCCGTCGCGCGGGTGGCAGTGCCTCGCCGAGGACCCCCGTCGCCAGGAGCACGACGAGCGGTGTGAGGAAGACGACGTAGCGCCCCGGATCCCAGGAGCCCGTCGCGGGGAAGAGCGCGAAGACCACGGGGAAGACGAGGATCCCGGCCGCGAGGCTGCCGAGCGCCCGATGGCCGCCGGGTGAGCGCGCTCCGGCGAGAGCGACGACGCAGAGCGCGCTGAGGGCGCCGACGGCGACGACGTAGAGGGCCTCGCCGACGCGGCCCCACAGCCAGCTGGCGGTGGGGGAGAGCCGCAGGCCGAGCGCCATCGGCAGCGCCCTCGTGAAGAACATCGACAGCCGCTCCGCGTAGGTGGCGGTGGTGTAGACGGGCGACGAGCTCACGCGCAGGGAGAGGAAGCCCGTGCGCAGGTTGGTGACCAGCCAGGGCGCGGCCCCGATGCCGGCGGCGAGAAGAACCAGGGCCAGCCGGCGCAGACCCGCCGCCCGGAGCCGGGCGCGCCGGGCGACGAGCAAGAGGGCGGCGGGCACGGCGAAGTAGACGATCTCGGGCGAGGACCACCAGCCGATCCCCGCGCACAGGCCCAGCGCGCAGCAGTCGAGGACCGAGCCCGTCTCGCTGACGCGCAACGCGAGCAAGAGCACGCCGAGTCCGCTCACGAGGGTCACCCCCCGGAACCCGAGCTCTTGGACGGAGTTGTAGATGACGACCTCCGGCCAGATCCAAAGCACGAGCCCGGCCGCGGCCGCGAGTGCGCGCGTCTCGGCGGGGACGAGGCGCCGGGCGATGCGCCAGGCGAGCACCGCCCCCAGCGCGCACAGCACCGTCGGCACCGCGTTGAGGGCGACAGGTCCCGACCCCGCGACGGCGGTCCACGCCGCGACGAGGTAGGGCTCGACGCCGCCGTAGGCCTGGCCCCAATAGAAGGTGAAGAAGTGGCCGTGGCGGATCTGGCCCGCCATCAGGCCGACCACCGCCTCGTCACTGTCGAGGGGAAGGTGGTAGAGGAGGTAGAGGCGCAGTCCCAACCCGACGGCGACCACCGCGCTGACGGCGGCCCAGTGCGCCCCTGTCGGGGCGGGCCGGGCCGCGCTCTCGAGGGAAGCGAAGCCGTCGTCGACCCGCGCCTCGGTCCGCGCCACCACGTCACGCTAGCCAACACGCGGCCGACTTCTGCGGATCGCGTCGAACCGAGCAGCGCGCCCCACCCCGGTGCCTCCCGGTGTGGCGATGACGGCACCGCACTGCCGCGCCAGCGAGAGCCGGACCGCGCCGGGGCTGCGCCCGTATCTTCACCGGCCCGGACGGCTCTTCTGGACACCTCCCCCGAGAAAGGAACCCCCCGGAGCGCGGGCGAAGCCCCCGTCGCCCCCCCGGGGGGGACCCGTCGGATCCGAGACGACGCGTCAGAGCCGGCCCGCGTGACGCGGCCACAAGACGGCACGCGCACTGTCATCAAGAGACGACGACGGCGCCCGGAGGGCGGTTGACGCGGAGAACAGCACCTCTGCCCGCGCCGCTCGGCCCCGGCCCCTCGGGCACCTCTTCTCCGGCCCCGCGTCCGTCGGGCCCGACAGCGGAGCGGACACGAGCGCGGCGCCGCCACGGTGCGGTCGCTCCTCCGAAGCCGGACCCCGCCGCGCCCGGTTCCCCGTGACGGCGTTCGCCCTGAGCGAGGCGACCCGTCGGCCCCGGTGGGCCGCCTCACCCCGGCATCGGGTGACACCGGGAGGAGGACGGCGCGCCGCTGTGGGCTCAGCCCGGGCCCGTGAGGACGAAGCGGTAGACGTTGGTCTGCTGAGGAGAGCCAGCGAGCCGGCCTGTTGAGCGGGCGTCAAAGTGGGGAAACGGGAGCCGAACTTTATTACAGATGTTCTATAAATGTCGAATACCCGTATAAGCTGATGACGCCATGGACCCTGTTCGGAACCCGTACAGCCCCGGAGCCGGAACCCGCCCTCCTGCGCTCGTTGGTCGCGAAGCCGAGATCGAGGCGATGGACATTGCTCTCCAACGCCTTCTCCTCGGGCGCGATGGCCGCAGCGCGATGCTCACGGGTCTTCGTGGTGTCGGCAAGACGGTTCTCTTGAATGAGTTCGAGCTGGTCGCTCAGGGCCGTGGGTACTTCCATGAGCACATCGAGGTGAGCGAGGACGGCGAGCTTCCCGGCCGGTTGGCCTCGGCGTTTCGTCGGGTCCTGCTTGCGATGGACGCACGGTGCCGACTCGGTGATCGAGCCAGGAAGGCACTCGGAGTGTTGAAGGCGTTCTCGATCAGGATTCCGAACGGTCCGGAGGTCGGTGTCGATGTCGACGCGGTGTCCGGTCCGGCGGACTCGGGCGACCTGCCAAGCGACCTCGCGGGCCTGTTCGTTGAGATGGGAGAGGTTGCGCGCGATCACGGTACGGGGGTCCTTGTGACCATTGACGAGCTCCACTACGTGGACCTCCGCACTCTGGAAGCGTTGGTCGTGGGCGTGCATCGGGCCACGCAGCGAATGCTCCCCATCACGATCGCGGGAGCCGGGTTGCCGTCGCTGGCGACCTTGACCGGGGAGGCCAAGTCCTACGCCGAGCGAATGTTTCGGTACCCGACGATCGGCTCGCTGTCTCCTCAGCAGTCCAGCGATGCGCTGACGCTTCCCGCACGCGATGAGAGTGTTCGTTGGAATGACGACGCGATCGTCCGCGTGCTCGAGGTAACGGGCGGATATCCTTACTTCCTTCAGGAATTCGGCAAGCAGGCGTGGGACGCAGCGGACGGTCCGAGCGAGATCACCCTCGACGATGTCGAGCGAAGTCTTCCAGCTGCCACGGCAGAGTTGGACGACGGCTTCTTTCGGGTGCGCATCGGGCGCACGAGCGATGCGGAGCGTGCGTACCTGCGCGCTATGGCGGAGTGCGGCCCGGGCGCCGTCCGCTCGTCCGATGTCGCCCAGGTCCTTGGAAGGAAGATCACGGCGCTCGGCCCGGTTCGCGATGGCCTCATGAAAAAGGCGCTCTGCTATTCGCCACGGTGGGGCGAGATCGAATTCACGGTGCCGATGTTCGATCAGTTCATGAAGCGGTGGTTGCCGACCTTCCCCGCTTAGTCCGATCCGCGTTTATACAGCTATCACTATAAGTCCCGAATCGGACTAGATTGCTGGCCCATCTCGGTCCAGCCATCTGCCCCGCAGCTCGGGGACGCCCGAGACCCGTTGGCCCCGCCAACGACGGATTCAGCTTCGCAGCTCCCGACGCCAGACATTGGTGTCGCGCCGGACGAAGCCGCAGCGTGCGTAGAGGCGGTTCGCCGCCTCCCGGCTGGGGCGCGAGGTGAGGTCGACCGTGCGCGCGCCGGCTGCCGCCGCGGCGGCGAGCGCCGCGTCGACGAGCGCGGTCCCGACGCCCGCTCCCCGAGCGGCCTCGTCGACCACGACGTCCTCGAGAAGCGCGCGGGTGCCCGTCGGGGCGGGGAAAACGGCGAGCAGGCAGGCGCCGACGATTGCGCCCCCGACCCGGGCGACGAGGAGGTGGTTGCCTGGCGCGCCCGCAATCACCGCGAGCGCCGCGGGCGCGAGCGGCGCAGCGGACGTGCTCAGCTGGGGCAGCAGGCGTGCGAAAGCCTGGACGTGCTCGTCGTTGATTGCGGCGACCCTCTCGATCTCGACCGCAGCGGGCACCGCCGTCATCGTAGCGGGGCGAGCGCGCCTTCCCCCGCCGCCACGCCGGCGGCGGCCCGGTATCCTCGGGCGAGGAAGGGAGGTCCGATGGGACGCGCAGCATTCTGGCGTCGGCGCGATAAGGGCACGCCGGCGTCGGCAGTCCGCTTCATCGGCCGGCCACCCGCGCGCACGCCCGTGCTCGTCGCCGCCTTCGAGGGGTGGAACGACGCCGGCGAGGCGGCCTCGACGGCGCTCTCGTTCCTCGCCCAGGCCTGGGACGCAACGCCCATCGGCGAGATCGACGGCGAGGAGTACTTCGACTTCACCCAGGCCCGCCCCGAGGTCACCATCGTCGAGGGCGAGACGCGCCGGCTGCGCTGGCCGGTGACCGCGCTCTCCGCGGCCCCGGCCCTCGGGCACGCGCCCGGTCTGATCCTCATGAGCGGGCCCGAACCGCACCTTCGCTGGCGCGGGTACGCGGCGAACCTCGTCGGGTCCGCCCGCGCCCTCGGCGTCCGCCACGCGGTCCTGCTCGGCGCCTACCTCTCCGAGGTCACCCACCACCGGCCGGTGCCCCTGTCGGGGACCGCGACCGACGACACCGTGCTCGCACGCCACAATCTCGCCCCGACCCGCTACGAAGGCCCGACGGGCATGGTGGGCGTGCTCGGTGAGGCCCTCCAGGGTGCGGGGGTCTCGGTGACGACGCTGTGGGCGAGCGTCCCCTGCTACTCGCTGCCGGTCTCCCCGAAGGCCGCGCTGGCACTCGCCCGTGTCGTCGCGCTCGCGCTCGACCGGCCCGCAGCCTTCGACGAGCTCGAGGAGCAGGCGTCGGAGTACGAGCGGCGTATGGACGAACTCGTCGAGGAGGACGAAGGCGTCGCCGCCTACATCGCGCGGCTCGAGGAGATGGAGGAGCCGTCCCCGGCGGTGTCCGCCGACGGGCTCGCCGAGGAGATCGAGCGCTACCTGCGCGGCAAGCGCTGAGTGCGGCCGTGGGTGGCGCCGGCGCGCGACGATGGGTGCCATGAGCGTCCGCGAAGAGTGTCGGCACTACCTGGCACAGAGCGTCGGTCGCCACGAGCTCCTCGAACGTTGTCGCGTCTCGGCGGCAGAGGTGCTCCCCTTCTCCTGCCCCGAGGGCTGCCTGTTCTACGAGCCGAGCGCCGTCTCGCGCGCGGGCTGGCGCGGCGTTCCGCCCCGCCGCGGCGGGGGCGAACCGGGCCGCTGAGCTCCGGGGACTCAGCTCTCGACGACGTCCCCGAGCAGCTCGACCTCGACGCCCTCGTCGGCGAGCCACGCGATCGCCGCCTCGGTCGCGGCGCGCTCGCCCTGGAGCTCGCAGACGATCCAGCCGCTGTGCTCCTCGACGGTCGCGCGCCGGATGTTCGGTTCGACCGGGAAGCGCCGCGCGAGGCGCGCGAGAACCGGCTCGCGCACGAGCGCGTCGGGGAAGACGAGCCGCACCCGGATCCCGCTCACCGGGCCAGCTTCGCGCGCGGGTCGCCGGCCCGCTCGGCGAGCGCGGCGCGGGCGAGGTTGCCCGAGCGGAAGCCCTCGAGGTCCAAGGTGAGGTGGCGGTAGCCGGCGTCGTGCAGTGCCTCGACGACGGCGCCGCGGCGCTCGAGCACGAGCGGCATCTCCTCGAGCGCGACCTCGACGCGCGCCGTGTCGCCGAGGTGGCGGACGCGCAGCTGACGGAATCCGAGGCGCCGCAGCGCGGCCTCCGCGCGGCCGACCTGGGCGAGGCGCCCGACCGTCACCGCCGTTCCGTGGGGAAGGCGCGAGGCCAGGCAGGCCGCCGCCGGCTTGTCCCAGGTCCGCAGGCCGAGCAACCGGCTCGCTGCGCGCACGTCGTTCTTGGTCAGTCCCGCCGCGACGAGCGGGAAGACGGCGCCACGGCGGCGCGCGACGCCCTGGCCGGGGCGGTGCTCGCCGAGGTCGTCGAGGTTGACCCCGAGCGCGACGCTCGCCTTCTCGCGCGCGGCGAGCGGGGCGAGGGCATCCATCAGGGCGTCCTTGCAGCGCGCACAGCGGTCGAGGTCGTTGCGGACGTACGCGGGGTCCTCGAGCTCGCCGGTCGCCACCGTGGCGAAGCGCAGGCCCCACTCCGCCGCGAGGCGGCCGCACTCCTCGAGCTCGCCAGGGGCGAGCGAAGCGGAGACCGCCGTCACGCAGAGCACGGCGTCGGCGCCGAGAACGTCGGTCGCGACGCGGGCGACGAGGGCGGAGTCGACACCGCCGGAGAACGCGACGACGAGGCGGGCGTGGCGCGCGATCTCGGCGCGCAGGTGCTCGACGGCGTTGGCCGCCGCGTCCCCGACGGGTGCGCCGCGGGTCATCGCAGCATCGCGAGCACGTCTGCCGGCGGGGCGAGCACGCCGACGACGAAGGTGCCGAAGTCACCGTAGAGCGCCGACGCCTCGTCGAAGCGCATGGAGTAGACGCACTGCTTGATGTCCTCCAGGCTCCGGCCGAACAGGGTCACGCCCCACTCGAAGTCGTCGAGGCCCGTCGAGGCCGTCACGAGCTGGACCACCCGGTCGCGAAAGGCGCGCCCGCTGCGCCCGTGGCCGTACATGAGCGAGAGGCGCTCCTCGTAGCCGAGCGTGTACCAGTTCGCGCCCGCCTCCCGGCGCTTGGTCATCGGGTAGAAGCAGAACGCGTCGAAGCCCGCGGGGGGGAGCACCGGATGCAGCCGGGCCTCGCGCATCGCCTCGGGGACGCCCCGTGCGTACTCGGAGACCTCGGTCAAAGAGACGTAGGACCACACCGGCTCGCAGCCGGCACGCCGCAGCGCGCTCTGCAGCACGCGCAGCCGCTCGGTCGAGGGGCCGAGCGCCATGACGGCGAGGTCGGCCTTGTGCCCGAGCAGTGCGGCGGTGAGCACCTGGTGGCCGTCGCCCTCGCCCTCCTTGCAGGCGAGCTCGATCGCCGCGAGGTCCGCGTCGTCCCGCAGGCGACAGAACAGGTGCAGCACCCGCCAGCCCGTGATCGTCTCGTGCTCGCCGCCTTCATGCGCCTGGTCGGTGCGGGCGGGGGCGGCGTCGGCGTTCGTCTCCTCCACGCCGGGGAGTCTAGGGTGCCGACCCCCGACGCGGAGCGGGGCGCCTGCATCGCGCAGGCGCCCCGCTCTCACCGACCGGCTCGTCGGTGCGTGTCAGAAGTCCTCCATGCCCCCGGCGGGCGCCGCGGCAGGCACCTTCTCTTCGGGCTTGTCCACGACGACCGCCTCGGTCGTGAGGAACAGCGCCGCGATCGACGAGGCGTTCTGGAGAGCCGAACGCGTCACCTTGGCGGCGTCGATGACACCGGCGGCGAAGAGGTTCTCGTACTCACCGGTCGCGGCGTTCAGGCCCTCGGCACGGTCGGGGAGGTTGCGCACGCGCTCGATGACGACGCCACCCTCGAGGCCGGCGTTGACGGCGATCTGCTTCAGCGGCTCCTCGACGGCACGCGCGACGATGCGGGCGCCGGTGGCCTCGTCGCCCTCGAGCTTCTCCGCGCGCTCGAGGATCGCCTGTTGCGCGCGCAGCAGCGCGACGCCGCCGCCGGGCACCACGCCCTCCTCGATCGCCGCCTTGGTCGTGGACACGGCGTCCTCGATCCGGTGCTTCTTCTCCTTCAGCTCGACCTCGGTCGCCGCGCCGACGCGGATGACCGCGACGCCACCGGCGAGCTTGGCGAGGCGCTCCTGGAGCTTCTCGCGGTCGTAGTCGGAGTCGGTGTTGTCGATCTCGGTCTTGATCTGGTTGATCCGGCCCTTGATGTCGTTCTCGGCGCCGGCACCCTCGACGACCGTCGTCTCGTCCTTGGTGACGACGACCTTGCGGGCCTGGCCGAGCAGGTCGAGGGTGACGTTCTCGAGCTTGAGGCCGACGTCCTCGGTGATGACCTGGCCGCCGGTGAGGATGGCCATGTCCTGGAGCATCGCCTTGCGGCGCTCGCCGAATCCCGGCGCCTTCACCGCCACCGAGCGGAAAGTGCCGCGGATCTTGTTCACGACCAGGGTGGCAAGAGCCTCGCCCTCCACGTCCTCGGCGATGATGACGAGCGGCTTGCCGGTCTGCATGACCTTCTCGAGGACCGGCAGCACGTCGCGCACCGCCGAGATCTTCGAGCCGAACAGGAGGATGTAGGGGTCCTCGAGGGACGCCTCCATCCGCTCGGGGTCGGTGACGAAGTAGGGGGAGATGTAGCCCTTGTCGAAGCGCATGCCCTCGACGAGGTCCATCTCCATACCGAAGGTCTGGGACTCCTCGACGGTGATGACCCCGTCCTTGCCGACCTTGTCGATCGCCTCGGCGATCATCGAGCCGATCTCGACGTCCGCCGCCGAGATCGCGGCAACCTGGGCGATCTGGTCCTTGGAGTCGGTCTCCCGGGCCTGGTCCTTGAGGCTCGCGATCGCCGCCTCGACGGCGGCCTCGATCCCGCGCTTCAGCGACATCGGGTTGGCGCCCGCGGCGACGTTGCGCAGGCCCTCGCGCACGAGGGCGCCGGCGAGCACCGTCGCGGTCGTGGTGCCGTCACCGGCCACGTCGTCGGTCTTCTTTGCGACCTCCTTGACGAGCTCGGCACCGACCTTCTCGTAGGGGTCCTCGAGGTCGATCTCCTTGGCGATCGAGACGCCGTCGTTGGTGATCGTGGGGGCACCCCACTTCTTCTCGAGCACGACATTGCGACCCTTCGGACCGAGGGTCACCTTGACTGCATCGACAAGCTGGTTCATGCCGGCCTCGAGCGACCGGCGCGCCTGCTCGTCGAAGGCGATCAGCTTCGGCATTCGGTTCCTCCTATGGCTGGTCCACCAGCCCGACCGTTGGCACTCTCACGAGTTGAGTGCCAACAGCAAACCACGATACGGCCGGAGGCGCAACAGCGTGCCGCCCGCGCGGCGCCCGAGGGGGAGGAGCCTCAGCCGCCGGCGACGGCGGGCACCACCGAGAGGGTCTGGCCGTCTCGCACCGCGGTGTCGAGCCCGTCGAGGAAGCGGATGTCCTCCTCGGCGAGGAAGAGGTTGACGAAGCGCCGGAGCTGGCCGTTCTCGTCGAGCAGCCGCTCGGCGATCCCCGGGTGGGCGCGCTCGAGCGCCGCGACCACCTCGCCGACCGTCGCGCCTTCGACGACGACCTCCCCGCTCCCCGCGGTGAGGCTGCGCAGCTGGGCGGGGATCCGGACGGTGACGCTCATGACGGCTGTCCTCCCGCGGCCTGCTCGGCCGCAACGAACGCCTCCAGGGTGGGGGCGATGACGATGCTCGGACCGAGCGAGGGGCCGAGCGCCTCGACGGTCTTTAGACCGTTGCCGGTGACGTAGGCGACGACGCGCTCGTCGCGGCCGATGACGCCGGTGTGCGCGAGCTCGGCGAGGGTGGCGATCGTGACGCCGCCCGCCGTCTCCGCGAAGATCCCCTCGGTGCGCGCGAGCAGGCCGATCGCGTCGAGCGTGGCCTCGTCGCTCACCGCGGCGAGGGCGCCGCCGCTCCGGCGCACCACGTCGAGCGCATACCACCCGTCCGCGGGGTTGCCGATGGCGATCGACTTGGCGATGGTGTCGGGGCGGACGGGCCGGACCTGGTCGCTGCCGGAGCGAAACGCCGTCGCGACCGGCGCGCAGCCCTCGGCCTGGGCGCCCGAGATGCGCACCGAGCGGTCCTCGACCAGGCCGACGCGCGCCAGCTCGGTGAAGCCCTTGTGGATCTTGGTGAGCTGGCTTCCCGAGCCGACCGGCACGACCACGTGGTCGGGGAGCTCCCAGCCGAGTTGCTCGGCCACCTCGAACGCGAGCGTCTTCGAGCCCTCCGCGTAGTAGGTGCGGACGTTCACATTGACAAAGGCCCAGTCGGGGCGCTCGCTGGTCAGCTCGGCACAGAGCCGGTTCACGTCGTCGTAGTTGCCGTCGACCGCGACGACATGCCCGCCGAAGACGGCCGTCGTCACGATCTTGGCCCGCTCGAGATTGGCCGGGATGAAGACGTAGGACTCCATTCCGGCGCGCGCGGCTGCCGCCGCGACCGCGTTCGCGAGGTTGCCGGTCGACGCGCACGCCGCGACCTTGAAGCCGAGCTCGCGCGCCTTGGTCAGGGCGACGGCGACGACCCGGTCCTTGAACGAGCCGGTCGGGTTGCGCGTGTCGTCTTTGATCCACACCTCGCCGAGTCCGAGCGCGGCCGCGAGGCGGTCGGCCCGCACGAGCGGGGTGAAGCCGGGGTTCAGGTCCGCGCCTGCGGCCCGGACGGGGAGGAGGTCGCCGTACCGCCAGATCGTCGGCGGCCCCGCCGCGATCCGCTCGCGGTCGACGTGCGCGGCGATCGCGTCGTAGTCGTAGGCGACCTCGAGGGGCCCGAAGCAGTAGTCGCAGACGTGCAGCGCCTCGGCCGGAAAGGCGCGGTGGCACTCACGACAGACAAGGCCTTGCACGAAACCCACGGTTCCTCCTCATCGGTCGGGCATTGGCACCTGGCGTCCGCACCCCCGTGCGGACTGCTGGTTGCCGCGGCGTCACAGGGCCCGTCCCTCGGCCGCTCTGGATGATCGAGCACAAGTGTGGCCGGCGCGCGACCGGCGCGTCAACGCGGCCGCACCCCGCCGGCGTTGTGGCGCGCCGGGAGAGCGGGAAAGATGTCGAGGTGTCCGTCGACAAGCGCGCGACCCGCACGAGCACCTGGCGGCCGAGACCCCTCGGCCTCCCCCGCCCTCTTTCCGGCGCAACGCGCCGGGCACGACGGACCGCAGCGGGGACGTGCGTCCCGGCCAAGAATGTCGTCTGCGCCACCTCGCCCCGGCCGGCGGAGAGCGGGGCCCGGTGAGCCCAAAGCGCGCCAGACTCGAGCGCCGCATCGCCCGCGCGCTCGCCGGCGCGGCCCGCGCCGAGTCCGGCACCGGCCCCGGGCTCGACGAGCGCAGCCTGCTCGCGCTCTACGGCCTTCTCGGCTTCTTCGGCCTGCTCGCGTACCTCGCGGCGACGCGCCGGCAGCGGTGAGCGACCTCGTCGTCGTCTCCAACCGGGGCCCGGCGAGATTCGCGCTCGCCGCCGACGGGAGCCTCGAGGTCCTCCACGGCGCGGGCGGGCTCGCCCCGAGCCTGGTGCGCGCGCTCGGTGGCACCGGCAGCCTGTGGGTCGCCGCGGCGCTGAGCGAGGCGGACCGCCGCGGCGCGCGCCGCGCCGAGCACGCGACCCTGGCGAGCGGCACCGCGCTCCGCCTCGTGGAGGTCCCCGAGGCGCTCGGCGACGCGGCCTGGCGGGTCATCGCGAACGGGACCTTGTGGAACCTCGCCCACGGCCTGTTCGACCTCGTGCACCGGCCGGTGTTCGACCGTCGCTGGCACGAGGCCTGGGAGGGCTATCGCGCGTTCAACCGGCTCTTCGCGGACGAGGTCGCGCGCCATGCGAGCGAGGGCGCGACCGTGATCGTGAACGACTACCACCTCTTCCTCGTCGGCGGCTTCCTCAGGGCCGAGCGCCCGGACCTGCGCACGCTGCACTTCACCCACACCCCGTTCCCCGACCCACGCGAGCTCGACGTGCTGCCCCGCGCCGTCGGCGACGAGGTGCTCGCGGCGATGGCCTCTTACGGCGCCTGCGCGTTCCACACGGCGCGCTGGGCCGAGTCGTTCCGTTCCTGCTGCGCAGCCCGCTCGGTCACGCCCCCCGCGCTCGCCGTGGTGCCGCTCGGCACCGACGCCGACGCGCTCGGCGCGTTCGCCGCGTCGGCGCCGGTGACGGCGGCGGGGGCGCGGCTCGCCGAACAGGTGGCGGGCCGCTCCCTCGTCCTGCGCAGCGACCGCCTCGAGCTGTCGAAGAACCTCGTGCGGGGCTTCCTCGCCCTCGAGGAGCTGCTCGACACTGCGCCGCAGTGGCGTGGGCGGGTGCTCTTTCTCGCGCGCACCTACCCCTCGCGCACGGACCTTCCGGAGTACCTCGCCTACCGGGCCACCGTCGAGAGCACGGTCGAGCGCATCAACGAGCGCTTCGCCGACCGAGACGGCGGTCCGATCCTCCTCGAGGTCGCCGACGACTACCCCGCCTCGGTCGCGGCGCTCGCCGCGTCCGACGTGCTCCTGGTCAACCCGGTGCGTGACGGGATGAACCTCGTCGCGCGCGAGGGCCCCGTGGTGAACGGCGTCGACGGCGTGCTCGCGCTCTCCCGGGAGGCGGGCGCCTTCGCCGAGCTCGGCGCCGCGGCGCTCGAGGTCGAGCCCTTCGACGTGAGCGGAACCGCGCAGGCGCTGCACGCCGGGCTCTCGATGCCCTCCGACGAGCGCCGGCTCCGCGCGGAGGCGCTGCGCGCGCTCGCGCCCGGTCTGGCGCCGGCGCGCTGGCTCGAGCGCGTCATCGCCGCCGC
>JAKABX010000098.1 GCA_021796545.1 Actinomycetes bacterium | reverse complement strand
TGCGCCCGCCGCGGCCCGGCGGCGCTCGCCGACGCGCTCCTCCTCCGCCCGCCGCCGCTCGAGCACCCGGGCGCGCTCGTCCTCGAGCGCCCGGCGCTGCTCGTCGGTCGACTCGAGCTCGGCGATGCGCGCCTCGGTCTCGCGCCCGGCGCGCAGCACGTCGTCGAGGTCCTCACCGTGCTTTTTCACCAGGGAGCGGAGCAGGTGCCGGCGCGCCCGCACCTCGGCGAGACGCTCGGGGTCCTCTTCGAAGCGTTCGCTCGCCCGGCGCAGCTCGCTCGCCAGGTCGTCGATCTCGGCCTCGAGGGCGCGGAGGCGCTCGCGCGCGCTGGCGAAGACCGCGTGCCCGCCGAGCAGCGCGCCGGCCGAGCCGAGGAGTCCGAGGGCGCCCTCGGCATCGTCCCCCCGCAGCAGCGCCGCGGCGTCGGTCGCCGCGGCCCGAAGCGCGGCGGCCTCGGCGAGCTGCTCCTCCTCGGCCGCGAGCTCAGCGTCCTCGCCGCCCGAGGCGATCTGCGCGCGCCGGATCTCCTCGAGCTCGAAGCGGAGCAGGTCGAGTTCGCGCCGGCGCGCGCGCTCATCGCCCCCGAGCGCTGCGAGGCGCCGGTCCACCTCCGAGAGCGCACGGCGCGCGGCGTGAAGCGGCGCGAGATCTACACCCGCGAAGCGGTCGAGCGCCTCGCGCTGGGCCGCCGGGCGCAGCAGGGACTGGTGCGCGTGCTGGCCGTAGAGGTCGACCAGGCCGGCGCCAAGCTCCTCGAGGCGAGTGAGCGGAACCATCCGCCCATCGGCGAAGGCGCGCGAGCGCCCCGAGGCCGGCACGCTGCGCGCGAGGATGACCTCGGCTGCCTCCGGGTCGTTGCCGAGGAGGAACCGACCCTCGACGAGAGCCTCGGCGGCCCCGGCGCGCACCGCCACCGGATCGGCACGGCCCCCGAGGAGGAGGGCGAGCGCCTCGATCACGAGGGTCTTGCCGGCACCGGTCTCGCCGGTCAGCGCCGTCAGTCCCGGGGCGAGGCGCAGCTCGAGGTCGGCGATCACCCCGAGGTCGCGCACGCGCAGCTCGCTCAGCATCGCCGCCTACCGGTCGGCGACCGAGAACTTGGCACGCAGCACCCCGTGGAAGTGGCGCCCGCCGAAGGAGACGAAGGGGACGTCGTCCGGCGCGGCGCGGATCTCCACGCTCTCGCCTTCGGCGAGGTCCGCGACGACCTCGCCGTCGGCCACGACCGCGGCACCGCCCGGGTCGAGAGCGCCGACGGTCACCACCTCGTCGTCGGCGAGGACGAGCGAGCGGTCGAACAGCAGGTGCGGCGAGATCGCCGTCAGGACGAGCGCGCGCAGGCTCGGGGAGAGCACCGGCCCCCGCGCCGAGAGGTTGTAGGCCGTCGAGCCGGTGGGCGTCGCGACGAGCAGGCCGTCGGCTGCGTAGGTGAGGAACGGCTCGCCGTCGATGTGGACCGACAGCCGCAGCGTGCGCCCCGGTGCCGTCCGCTCGACGGTCACCTCGTTGAGCGCGCTGAACCGGCGTCCCGCGCCCGACTTCGGGTGCGTGGATGCCTGAAGTGCCATGCGCCGTTCGATGGTGAAGTCGCCCGCGACCAGCCGGGCGAAGGCCGCCTCGGCCGTCTCGGGCTCGGCCTGGGTGAGGTAGCCGAGGCTGCCGAGATTGACGCCGAGCAGCGGCACAAAGCGTCCGACCGTCGCCTGGACCGCGCGCAGCATCGTCCCATCGCCACCGAGGCTGATGGCGAAGTCGAGCGGCTCGGTCACCGTCGAGGTCAGCGCGCCCCCGACACGGTCGATGATGACCTCGAAGCCTGCCCGTTCCCACCAGGCACGCGCCGTCTCGGCGAGGGACTCCGCCCGGCGGCGGCTCGGATTGACGACGAGCGCGACGCGCCGCTTGCCTGCGCTGGTCACCCCGTCATCCTGCCGGTCGGCTGCGCGCTCGGCAACGACCGGCGAACCCTCAGGCGCCGCCGCCGCTCCCGGTGCCCCGGCCGGTCCCCTTCTTGGCGGTGGGCGCCTTCGCAGCGGGTGAGCGCTTCGCGGCCGCGGAGGCCCCGCCGGCCTTCTTCGTGGCCGCGGCCTTCTTCGTGGCCGCGGCCTTCGTGGCGGGCGCCGCCTTCTTCGTGGCCGCCGGCCGCGCTCTCTCTGCAGCGCGCTTCGCGGCGGGGCGTGCCGCGCGCGCCGGCCCAGGGCCGGGCGTCGGGGTCCCCGTCGGCCGTGTGCCGACGAGGTCACCGAGCACGCCGAGCACGCGCGAGGCCATCTCACCCGCCCCGGCCAAAGGGCCGGTGCGCGGGGTCTCGCGCATCTCGTCGCGCACGCGCTCGGCCAGGTGCTCGAGGGACCGCCGCGAGAGGGCGAAGGCCTCCTCGGCGAGCTCCTCGAGCCGCTCCACCCGCTCCACGTCGAAGGCCACCAGGTCGCGGACGAACCCCTCGACCTCCTCGCGGCGCACACCGGTCACCGCCTCCCCAAGGGAGACCAGCCGCCGAATCGTGTCACGCGGGTCGCGCCGTGCCATAGATGAAGCCTAGCTGTCCATCCCGTGGCCGCCAGCGCGGCTCAGAGCGGCGCGCCGGGTGCGACCAGGGCCTCGACGAGCTCGGCGAGATCGTCGGCCTCGAGGTCCGCGTCGACCTCCAGTCCGCCGTGGCCCTGTGGCGTCACCCCGCTCAGCACCAGCCCGAAGCGGGCGCCGAGCCGGCGCGCGAGCAGGCCGTCGGTCGCCGGGCGGTCGCCGACGACGACCGCGACGCGACCGAGTTGCTCCCGCGCCAGCGCGGCGGACGGCTCCTCCGGCTTGCCGGCGACGAGCGGCTCGGTCCCGCTCGCGACGCGCACGGCCGCGACCAGAGCGCCCGCGCCCGGCACCAGCCCGCCGGGGGCCGGGAAGGTTGCGTCGGTGTTCGTCGCAACAAAGCGCGCGCCACGGCGCAACGCGCCGGCGGCGACGGCGAGGCGGCGGTAGGTGCAGTGCGGGTCGGCGCCGACGACGACGACGTCGGCGTCGGGTGCGCGCGGCCCGGTCGGCTCGAGATCGTCGGTGATCGCTTGCGCCTCGACGCCCTCGGCCGCGAGTGCTTCGAGCAGACCGGGGCCGCCGAGCACGAGTACGCGCGCCGCGCCCCGGCACAGGCGCGCCGCCGCGTCGGCCGAGGTCAAAAGGTCCGCGTCGTCGGCCGGCACGCCGAAGCGGCGCAACTTGTCGAGGTGGACGGCGCGGCGCGGGTAGGAGTTGTTCGTGAAGAACCCCACGCGCCACCCCTGTGCGTGCAGGCGCGCGACGGCGGCGCCAGCCCGCGGGATCGGCTCGTCCCCGATCCAGACGACGCCGTCGAGGTCGAGCAGCGCCGTCCCGGCGCTCGGGTCACCAACCATGCCCGCCATCTTCGCGGCCGCGCCGCGGCGCCCGCCGGGGTGGGGAATCGAAGCGGGACGCGCCCGTGTGCTACGCAGAGGGGATGCCGCGCTTCGCCCCGTTCCCCGGCCTGCGCTACGACCCGGAGGCGGCACCGCTCGCCGAGGTCATCGCGCCCCCCTACGACGTCGTCGGCGAGGAGGAGCGCGCCGTGCTCGCGGCGCGCAGCGCCTACAACGCGATCCTGGTCGAGCTTCCCGTCCCCGACGAGGGTGCCGGCCTCGACCGCTACGCGCACGCGGCGGCTCTGCTCGAGCGCTGGCAACACGAGGGCGTGCTCCGCAAGGACGACGTCCCCACCTTCTACGTCTACCGCATGCGCTACCGCGACGACGACGGCGCCGAGCGGTCGACGACCGGGGTGATCGGGGCTCTCGGGATCGATGCGGCCGGGGGCCAGGAGGTCCTGCCCCACGAGCGGACGATGCCGAAGCCCAAAGGCGACCGTCTCGACCTGCTGCGGGCGTGCGAGATGAACCTCTCCCCCATCTGGGGTCTGTCGCTCGCCCCGGGGCTCACCGAGGCATGCACCACGGCGGTCGCCGACCTGGCGGCGCCGGCGGTTGCGACCGACGACGAGGGGGTGGTCCACGAGTGCTGGCCGGTGACCGAGCCCGACGCCCTGCGCGCGATCGGTGACCTCGCCGCCTCGGCGCCAGTCGTGATCGCGGACGGCCACCACCGCTACGAGACCGCGGGCTTCTACCGCAACGAGCGACGTGCGGCCGGGCGCGACGTCGGCGCGGCCGACGCGTTGATGGCGTACCTCGTCGAGCTGACTCCCGCCGAGCTCGCGGTGCATGCGATCCACCGGCTCGTCTCGGGCCTGCCCGACGACCTCGACCTCCTCGCGGCGCTGGCCCCGCACTTCGCGATCGAACCGGGCCCTAACGACGCCGCGGCGCTGTCAAAGGCGATGGCCGCGACCGGCGCGCTCGGCCTTCTCACGCCGGATCGCAACCACCTCCTCATCCCCACTTCAGAGCTCAACGCGCGCGCCGAGGCCGACCTTGACTCAAGCCGTCTCGACGTGGCGCTCGAGAGCCTGCCGCCCCACGAGGTCGTCTACCAACACGGCGTCCGCAACATCGCGCAGGCGGTGGCGTCGGGCCACGCGCAGTTCGGGTTCCTCCTTCGACCCGCGACGGTCGCGCAGATCGCCGACACCGCCCACAGCGGCCGCCGCATGCCGCCGAAGACCACGTTCTTCCGCCCCAAGCCGCGCACGGGTCTCGTCTTCCGCAGCCTGAAGGACGTCTGAGTCGCCGCCGCGCCCCGGGCGCGCCGACGCACAGAACCTCGTGCGCTGCGCCGCGTCTAGGTG
>JAKABX010000097.1 GCA_021796545.1 Actinomycetes bacterium | reverse complement strand
GCGCCCAACCCGGGCAAACTTCCGCACAGGCGAGGTAACGCTCTGCACGCTCGTGCCGATGCGCGCCGTACCCCACCGGGTCGTCTGCCTGCTCGGCATCGACGACGGCATCTTCCCCCGACCGGGCGCCCGCGACGGCGACGACCTCCTCCTCGCCGAGCCGCGCGTCGGCGAGCGCGACCCTTCGAGCGAAGAGCGCCAACTCCTCCTCGACGCGCTCCTCGCCGCCACCGAGCACCTCGTCGTCGCCTACTCCGGCCGGGACGAGCGCATGAACCAGGAACGGCCACCAGCCGTACCGATCGGCGAGCTCCTCGAGGCGATCGACCGCACGGCCGTCGCCGCGGACGGCTCCGCGGCGGCCGCCACGGTGCTCGTCCGCCATCCGCTCCAGCCCTTCGACCCCCGGAACTTCACCGTCGGAGCGCTGCGAGCGGGTAGCCCGTTCGGCTTCGACTCGACGGCCTTCGACGGAGCACGCGCGCTCGAGGACGAGCGACAGGAGCGACCGGCATTCCTCTCCGCACCCCTACCTGAGCTCGACTGCTCGACGCTCGAACTCGCGGAGCTCGAGGCGTTCCTCCGCCATCCCGTCGGCGCGTTTCTCGGGAGACGCCTCGGCTTCATCCCCGGCGAGCTCGACGACCCGCCCGAGGATGGCCTCCCGGTCGAGCTCGACGGGCTCGCCTGTTATGCGATCGGGGATCGCCTCCTCGGGGCGCGCCTCGCCGGTGTCGACCTGGACGAGGCGGCGGCCGCCGAGCGTGCTCGAGGATCTCTCCCACCCGGCGCGCTCGCTGACCCGGTGCTCGGGCCGATCCGGTCGACCGTCGAGGCGATCGCCGCTGCGCGCGGGGTCACCGGACCAAGCGCCATAGCACCGGTCGACGTGGCCCTCGCGTCGGGCACCCGCCTCGTGGGCGCCGTAGCGGACCTCCACGGCGACGTGCTCCACCGAGCAAGCTACGGGCGGCTGTCCGGCAACGAGCGGCTGCGCTCCTGGGTACGCCTCCTCGCGCTCTCGGCAACGGACCCCGGGCGGCCCTTCGCCGCGCGCACGGTCGGACGGATCCGCAAGGCCGACCCGAACGGGCTGACGGAGATCAGCATCGCGGAGATCGCCCCGCTCGGCGCCGATCCGGCTGGGCGCCGGGCCCTCGCCGAGCGCCACCTCGAGGTGCTCGTCGACCTCTACCGTCGTGGCGTCTGCGAGCCACTCCTTCTCTACCCGAAGACATCGCTTGCCTGGGCCGAGGCAGCGCGGCGTGGCGCGGATCCGGTAGGTGCCGCGCGCGCAGTCTGGGTATCCGGCTGGAACCTGCCCGGCGAGGACACCGATCGCCGGCACCGGGAGGTCCTCGGCGGAGTCGTCGCGCTCGAGGCACTCCTCGCCGAGCGCCCTCGTCCGACCGAGGACGGCGAGGGCTGGGCGACCGACGAGGCATCGCGCCTCGGCCGCTACGCACGCCGCCTCTGGGACGGCCTCCTCGCGCACGAGCGGGTGAGGGACCAGTGACGCTGGCCCCGCCAACCGCCGGCGCGGCGGTCGGCCCCTTCGACCTGTACGGCCCACTCCCGTCCGGCACCACGTTGCTCGAGGCGAGCGCTGGGACGGGGAAAACCTACGCCATCGCGACCCTAACGGCTCGTTTCATCGCGGACGGCTGGCCCCTCGAGAGCCTCCTCGTCATCACTTTCACCCGGGCCGCGACGGGCGAGCTGCGTGCGAGGGTGCGCGACCGGCTACTCAGCGCGCGCGACGGGCTCGCCCGAGCGCTCGCCGGCGACGAGTCCGTCTCGGCCGAAGACCCGCTCGTCGCGCTTCTCTGCGCGGGAGACCGGGCGGTCACTACCGCCCGACGGGACCACCTCGCTCGAGCGCTCTCCCAGTTCGACGCGGCGACGATCGAGACGACCCACGGCTTCTGCCGCCGCGTGCTCGACGAGCTCGGTGTCGACGGCGACTCGGCCCGCTCGCTGACCCTCGTTGAGGACGTGGGCGACCTCCTCGAGCAGGTCGTCGACGACCTCTACGTGCGCAAGTACGTCCACCGCAGCGCGCCAGACCTGACCCGGGCAGATGCGGTCGCGCTCGCCCGTGAGGTGCTCGCCCATCCCTCCGCCCTCCTCGCGCCCCCGCCGAGTGACGGTGGCGACGTCGCCTCGGTGCGCCGCCGCCTCGCCGCGGCAGTGCGGGACGAGGTCGAGCGGCGAAAGCGCGCCGCTGGCGTGCTCACCTACGACGACGTGCTCCTGCGCCTGCGGGACACGCTCGCCGACGGGCGCCGAGGCCCGGCCGCATGTGGCCGTCTTCGGGCGCGCTACCGGGTCGTTCTCATCGACGAGTTCCAGGACACCGACCCGGTCCAATGGGAGATCGTCCGACGCGCCTTCGCTGAGAGCGGGACGACGCTCGTACTCATCGGCGACCCCAAGCAGGCGATCTACGCCTTCCGAGGCGCAGACGTCCAGGCTTACCTCGCCGCGGCAGGCGCGGCAACCAGGCGGGCGACCCTCGCCACGAACTGGCGCAGCGACGGCCCACTGCTGCGGGCCCTCGACGCCCTCCTCCTCGGCGCCCAGCTCGGCGACCCCGCCATCGTCTACAACCGGATCGCCCCCGCGGCACGCAACGACGCCGCCCGCCTCTCGGGCGCGCCGGTCGACGCGGCCCTGCGGATCCGCCGCGTGTCGAACGACGCGGTCGAGCGCACGACGCGCGGCGACCTCGCGGCCCCGGCCGCACGCCGCTTCGTTGCCGATGACCTCGCGGCCGAGGTGGCTACCCTCCTCGCCTCGCCCGCCGAGCTCGAGGTGGAGGCACGCGACGAGAGTGGCAAGGCGCGCAGCGAACACGTCCGGCCGGGCCACTTGGCCGTCCTCGTGAGGACGAATGGCCAGGCGGCCCTCATACGGGAGGCGCTCGTCGCCCGTGACGTGCCCGCCGTTGTCGTCGCCCCGGGCAGCGTCTTCCAGACCGCGCAGGCCGACGAGTGGCTCCGACTCCTCGACGCGCTCGACCAGCCGACCTCCCGGGCGCGCGCCGCCGCAGCGGCGGTGACGTGCTTCCTCGGCTGGAACGCCCGGGCGCTCGCGCTCGCTGACGACGCGGCGCTCGACCGGCTCCACGGCCAGCTGCACACCTGGGCGGCGGTGCTGCGCGAGCGCGGCGTCGCCTCGCTCCTCGCCGCGATCGAGGGGGCGACCAGGCTCCCCGCCCGCGTGCTCCGCTACGAAGAGGGCGAGCGGCTGCTCACCGACCTGCACCATGTCGGCGAACTCCTCCACGCGGAGGCGACGCGGTCGGGCCTCGGGCCTGCGGCGCTCGCCACGTGGCTCCGCACGCGGATTGCCGAGGCCGACAAGCCGGCCGCGGACGGTGCAAGCGCCGAGGAGCGCAGCCGGCGCCTCGAGTCCGACGCGGCGGCCGTCCAGGTGCTCACGATCCACCGCAGCAAGGGCCTCGAGTTCCCTGTCGTCTACCTCCCCTTTCCCTGGGCGGCGCCGTGGAACCCCGACGAGTTTCCCGTCTTCCATGACCCAGCCGCCGGCGGGGTGCGCACGCTCGACGTCGGGGGAAAGAAGCGCGCCGGATTCGCGGCCCACCTGCAGCTGGCCATCGCCGAGGAGCTCGGCGAGGACCTCCGCCTGTTGTACGTCGCGCTGACCCGGGCGCGCCACCAAGTCGTTTGCTGGTGGGCGCCGGCGACGGGCGCGGGGCGCTCGCCACTCGGGCGCATCCTCTTCTCCCAGGACGCCAGCGGCGCGGTGGGAGACGGAGGGAAGAACCCCGACGACACCCAGGTCGCCGCGCGGCTCGCCGCGCTCGTCGCGACCGCACCGGGCTGCGTCGCTGTCGAGACGGCTGCCCCCTCCCCCGCCACCTACCGCACCCCTAAGACGCGCTCTGGCGAGCTCACCCTCGCACGACTGGACCGCGGGCTCGACACGGCCTGGCGGCGCCTCTCCTACACCTCGCTCACCGCTCCCGCGCACGACGGCGAGGAGGCGCCCGAGGACGTCACAGCGGACGAGGCGCTCTCGGGCGCCGTCCTCCCCTCCGCCGGGGACGAGGCCGCCCATCTGCGGGCGATCCCCGCCTCGCTCGCATCGGCTCCGGGCGGGGCTTCCTTCGGCACGATCGTCCACGGCGTGCTCGAGCACACGGATTTCGCTGCCGACGATCTCGCGGGCGCGCTGCGCGTCGCACTCGACGGCGAACTCGCGTGGCGGCGGGTTGACGTCGGCGATCGGAGCGCCCTCGTCGAGGGGCTCGGTGCGGCGCTCGCCACCCCGCTTGGGCCGTCCCTCGGCGGCCTCCGCCTTGACGAGGTCAGTCGAGCCGACCGCCTCGACGAGCTCGGCTTCGAGCTGCCACTTGTCGGGGGCGACCGCCCGCACGGCGCGCTCGAACTCGATGAACTCGGCGCGCTGCTCGCCGAGTGCCTTCCCGCAGACGACCCCGTCGCCGAGTATGCACCGCGCCTGTCAGACCCGACGATCCAGGCGAGCCTGCGCGGGTATCTCACCGGGAGTCTCGATCTCGTGCTGCGCACGCCCGAAGGCGCCTTCGCCGTTTGCGACTACAAGACGAACCGCCTCGATTCGGGCGAAGGACCGCTCACCGCCCACGACTACCGGCCCGCAGCTCTCAGTCAGGAGATGGCGCTCTGCCACTATCCCCTCCAGGCACTGTTCTACCTCGTCGCCCTCCACCGCTACCTGCGCTGGCGGATGCCCGACTACGACCCCGACCATCACCTGGCAGG
>JAKABX010000020.1 GCA_021796545.1 Actinomycetes bacterium | reverse complement strand
GGCGCCCCACGCGCGCGCGACGCGCACGGGCCTCCCCGGGCCGGCGCCTGATCTGTCCTTGGTGCTCCATCGTCTCCCCCTTGTCTCTCGATGCTGGTCGATTCTGGTGTGTCGATCTCATTCCCGGCGCGCCCGGGTGGAGGGCGCGGCGCTATGAGGGAACAAAGTGCAGGTAGCCCTGGTAGGGCAGGTACTCGTTGATGACGAAGTGGAAGACGAGCCAGACGAGCGCGCCCACGACGACAAGGAGAGCGGCGCCGTACCACACGGGCTTGCGTCGCATCACGACCTGGTAGAGACCGAACCCGAGCCCCGAGCCCGGAACGATGCCGCAGACCATCACGAGGGCGAGGAATCCGAGGAGAACCCCGGTCGCCCAACGAAGCCCGTTGCGGTTCGTGTCCGCGACCCGCGGGGCTCCCTCGCTCCTCGCGCGCACGCCTGCGGTGGGCGCGGATGCCTCGACGGGCGCCGCGACGGCGAGCGCGGCGGGCGCCAGCCCGCTGGTGGTGTCGGCGGGCGCCATCACCCCCACCGGCACCGGCGCGGGCGACGATGCGTGGCTCGGCGCGGGCGCGACCGGCCGACGCGCCTTGCGCAGGCGCTCGCCGATGCCGATCTCCTCTCGCTCGCCGCTGAGGAGGGTGCGCCCGAGGTTCAACGCCGAGAGCGCGCAGCCGAGAGCGCCGACGAGCACGACGTCACCGCCGGTGAGGGACGAGTAGGTCGTGCCGAGCACTGTCGCGAGAACAAACAGAGCGAGCACGCACGTCGCGGTGAGGAGCCGGCCGGGCTGCGCGACCCCCGCGCGCAGCCGCTCGCCGAGGCTGCGGGTCTCCGCCTTGGCGCCGGAGAACCGGGCCCCGCCCGCCTTCCGGTCGCGCGAGAGGCGGTAGCCCCAGGCGCCGAGTGTGCCGACGATCCCGAGGCAGATCGCGCCGGACAGCGGGCGCTTGAACATGAACCCGTCGCCGTAGAGCGTCGTGGCGATGTGGAGATTGCTCTCGATGATCGGACCGAGAACCAGGCCGATGATGAGGTTGATCCTCGAGTAGTTGTACTTCCAGAGGAAGTAGCCGGTGAGCCCCACGAGCGAGGTCACCACGACGTCGCCGATGCGCCCGTAGACGGCGAAGCTGCCGACCACCGCGATGGTGAGGATCAGGGGGATCAGCGTGTGCTTGGGGATGATCGTCAACTTGGCGAACTGCCGGGCGAGCGCGATGCCGATCAGCATCACGGTGAGGCTTGCGCCGACGATCAGCCAGATGATCTGGAAGACGGTGGGAAGGTGCTGGGACAGCATGGTCGGGCCCGGTGCGATGCCGAGCGTGACGAAGGCCGCGAGGAGGATCGCCTGCTGCTCGTGGGTCGGGATCCCGAGGCTGAGCAGCGGCAGCATCCCGCCGCCTTCGGCCGCCGACTCGGTCGCCTCCGGCGCGATCACCCCTTCGATCGCCCCGCCGCCGAAGTCCGCGTCCCCCCGCGAGAACTGGGCAGCCTGCCCGTACGCGGCCACGGCGGCGACCGGGGCGCCGAACCCCGGGACCGTCCCGGTGAGCACGCCGAAGACGGCCATGTAGATCTCGAGCTTCCAGTGGCGCAGCACGGCGCCGAGCCCGTGCACCGCCGTCGCCGAGCCCGTGAGCCGCTCCCGCAACGACGGCCGCGCGCCCTCGAGCCGGCGGTGGCGCAGGGCCTGGGGCTGCACGGTGAGGTGCTCGGACATGAGCCGGACCACCTGGACCAGCGCGAACAGGCCGATCGCGACGTCGGCGACCTGGATGCCATTGGAGAGGTACAGCGAACCGAAGGTCATTCGGTCGATGCCGGTGATCGGGTCCTGGCCGACGAAGGAAAGGACGATGCCGATCCCGAAGGCGATCAGCCCCTTGGTCAGGTTCCCCGAGCTCAGGATCGCAATGAGGATCGCGCCGAGCACGGCGAGCAGGAGGACCTCGGGCGGTCCGAGGTAGTTGAGCAAGCTGCGCATGATCGGAATCCCGATCGTGAGCGCAATCGCACCGACCACGCCGCCGATGCCGGCAGCGGACGCGGAGGCGCCGAGTGCGTACGCGCCCTTGCCCTGGCGCGCGAGCGGGTAGCCGTCCCAGCACAGCGGCATGCTCTTGGCCGAAGCGGGGATGTTCAAGGTGATGCTCGTGATCGACCCGCCGAAGTACGTCGCGATGTGGGTGCCGAGCAGCAGAGCGAGTGCCGCGGGGATGGACAAGCGGTACATGAAGGGCAGAAGCAGGGCGAGCGCGACGTTCCCGCCGACGCCCGGCATGAAGGAGATGAACATCCCCCACACGATCCCCGCACCGAGGCCGAGCAGTGTCGCCAGATTGGCCAGCGAGCCGATTCCCGTCACCGAGGCGTGCAGATAGCTCATCGCACACCCGCTCGCGCCGCGAAACGCCGTTGCGCCCCGCCCCGGCGCGCCGCGCCCGTCAGGACGCGGCCCAGCCACAAGGTGTGCGCCATGCGGCCCATCCCCCATTCCCCCCTGAGGTCTGACCTCTTATCTATCGCTGCGCAGTGTAGGGACCGCCCCCACGCGCGAGCAAGGATGTTGAACCGATTTCTTCCTCCCCGGGAGCGACCTTCCCGGTGCGCCCACGCGCGCGGTGGCGCGCCAGCGTGCTTGCCGCCCCGCGGCAGGCATCGCTAGCATGGCTAGAGGTCATACCGCTGTCGGTGCGACGCCTCCGTCGCCCGACGGCGGCAGAGGTTGGGGGCGGCGATGGCGGGGTCGATCGGCGGCACGGCACCTGCGTCGGCGCGCGTCCGCCGCAGCGGGAGCCCCCCTGCAAGCGTCTTGGTCCACAACACGCGCCTGAAAAGGGCGGCCGTGACGCGTCGACATCCGAGCCCATCGCCCGCGGACCACCGGCGGGGAGGAAGGCGGCGACCGTGGAGCTGACCGGCATGCGGCACCTGGCGACCGCCGATCTCGGACCGGGTTTCACCTGCGGCGAGGGGATGGCCTGCGTCGCCGCACGCTCGGGCGAGCGGGCGCTCTACATCGCGGCGGAGCACGCCCCCGCCGACTTCGTCGTCCTCGACGTCAGCGACCCCCGCTCGCCGCGCCTTCGGGCGTCGCGCCAGATCCCCACCGGCGTCCGCTCGAACAACCTCGCGGTGTTCGGCGACCTGCTGGCGGTCACCCGGCAGGTGGCCGAGCCGGGCAGCCGTCCCGGAGGGGTCGAGTTCTTCGACCTCAGCGACCCCTTCGATCCCCGCCCGGTCGGCGCCTTTGACGCGTCGGGCGGCGTCTCGCTCGGCGTGCACTTCGTCTGGCTCGCCGCGGACGGGCACGCCTACCTCGCAAGCGGCGCCGCGGACGTCACGCCCCGGGACAAGCGGGACCGCTTCTTCCTGCGCGTGCTCGACGTCAGCTCCCCGGCAGCCGCCCGCGAGGTCGGACGCTTCATCCTCCCCGGGGTCGCCTCTCAGGATGACGCGGCACCGCCCCCCCGCCCGGTCGAGCGCCTCGCAGCGGCCCTCGGCGTCGAGGTGCCAGACGGCGCACTCGGGCAGCGCCGCGTCGAGCTCGGCGGCGTAACCAGCTGGGATTTCGGCTTCCGGGTGCACAACGTCACGGTTCAGCCCGAAGATCCCGGACGGGCGTACCTCGCCTACACCTCCGCGGGCGCGTACATTCTCGACATCTCGGACCGCTCGCGCCCGACGCCGGTCGGACACCTCGAGTACGGGCCGCCGTTCTCCTGCTCGGCGCACACCTTCGTGCCCCTGCACACCTCAGCGTTCGCGCTCCTCTCCGACGAGACCCTCGAGGACCAAGCGGCCGACCAGCCGATGGGCGCCTGGGTCGTCGACACCCGGGTCGCGGCGCTGCCGACGATCGCGGGATCGCTCCCCCTCGCCTGGCCGACCGACGGGCAGCTGCGGGGGAAGGGGCGCTTTGGACCCCACAACCTGCACGAGTATCCGCCGGGCCAGGCCGCCTGGCGCGACACGCGCCTCGCCTTCGGCGCCTTCTTCGGCCTCGGGCTCGGCGTCTACGACCTGACGCGACCTCTGCAGCCGCGGGAGGTCGGGCGCTTCGTCCCCGGCGACCTCGGAGGGGGAAGTGGACAACTCAACGACGTCTACGTCGACGACCGGGGGATCATCTACGCCGCGGACCGCCGCGCGGGCCTCTGCTTTGTCCTCGAGCTCGCGGGCTGACAGCGGGGGGCGCCCGTCCCCGGGACGCCAGCCGCCTCCGCCGATCGTGGCGCTGCGAAAGCGTGGCGGCGCGCGCGCCGAGGACAACGCCACCGACCCCGGCGGGACGCAGGAGGGACCCGGAGCGCCGGAGCTCGCGGAGCTCGCGCTCCTCGTCGCCGTCGCCGAGACCGGCAGCATGGGACAGGCCGCGGCGCGCCACGGGCTCACCCAGCCCGCGGTCAGCATGCGGATGTCCGCGCTCGAGCACCGCCTCGGACTGAAGCTGCTGCGGCGCGAGCTCACGGGCACCCGGCTCACCGCAGTCGGCGAGGAGATTGTCACGGCGGCGCGCACGGTGCTCGGCGCGAGCGCCGCGCTCGTCGCCGTAGCCGCGCGCCACCGCGCCGAGTCCGTCTCCCACCTGCGCATCGCGGCCTCCTTCACCGTGTCCGAGCACCTCCTCCCGACCTGGATCGGCGCAATCCAGGCCGACGCGCCGGGGGTCTGCCTCACCCTCGAGGTCGTGAACAGCGCGCGCGTCCTCGCCGCGGTGCGCGACCGGCGCGTCGACCTCGGTTTCGTCGAAGGTCCCGAACGAGAGCTCTCCGGGCTTCGCACCGAGACCGTCGGCGTCGACGAGCTCGCGCTCGTCGTCCCACCCGGGCATCCCTGGGCCCGTCGATGCCGGCCCGTCAGCGGAACGGAGCTCGCGGCAACCGAGCTCGTCGTGCGGGAGCCGGGATCGGGGACCCGCGCGGTGATCGACGCCGCGCTCGCGCCCTTCGGCGGGACGCGTCGGCGACTCGAGCTCGGCTCGTCCGCCGCCGTGCTTGGCGCCGCGCGCAGCGGCGAAGGGCCGGCCGTGCTCAGCGCGCTCGCCGCGGCCGATGCGGTCGCCCACGGCGAGCTCGCCCTCGTCGCCGTCGACGGGCTCAATCTCCGACGGCCGTTGCGCGCGGTCTGGCCGGCGGACGTCGCGCTCAGCCGGCTCGCCGCGCACCTGCTCGCGACCGCCCGGCAGAGCGCCGTCCCGGTGCCGCGCGTGCCCGCGCCTCGTGTCGCCGACTCCCTCCAAAGGAAAGCTTGGGAGACGGAAAGCATTCGTCCCCTAGGCGGGTCTCCCGGGGCTCCTTAGGCTTGCACGCCGGTGACTCTCGCCCCGCAACGTCCCGCCCGCTGGATCAAGGTTCTCGACCAGACGCGCTGCATCGGGTGCCACGCGTGCACGACGGCATGCAAGAGCGAGAATTCCGTCCCCCTCGGGGTGACCCGCACCTATGTCAAGTCCGTCGACGTCGGGGTGTTCCCCCACGTCCGGCGCGCGTTCCAGGTCACGCGCTGCAACCAGTGCGAGGACGCGCCCTGTGTGGCCGCGTGCCCCACCCGGGCGATGTACCGGCGACCTGACGGGATCGTCGACTTCGACAAGGAGATCTGCATCGGCTGCAAGGCCTGCATGGCCGCGTGCCCCTACGACGCGATCTTCATCAATCCCGAGGATAAATCTGCCGAGAAGTGCAATTTCTGTGCGCACCGCCTCGAGGTCGGCCTCGAGCCGGCCTGCGTGACGGTCTGTCCGACCGAGGCGATCCTCGTCGGCGACCTCAATGATCCGTCCACCGCGGTTGCCCGCGTCGTGCAGCGCGAGGCGGTCAGTGTGCGCCGCCCGGAGAAGAAGACGCGTCCCGGCCTGTTCTACAAGGGAGCCCACCAGGCGACTCTCGATCCCCTCGGCGCGCGCCGGCCCGACGGCGAGCTCTTCGCGTGGGCGAACCAGGGTGACCCCGGTGACCGCCAGCGCGTGCGCGGGGGGCACCCGCACGCCGCGAACTCCTCGGCGGCGGCCCTGTTGTCCTACGACATCCCCCACCACTCGCCGTGGGGATGGCGGGTCAGCCTCTACACCTGGACCAAGTCCATCGCGGCCGGCGCCCTCGGCGTCGCGGTCGTGCTCTGTTACCTCGGCGTGCTCTCGTTCGCCGGTGCCCTCGTCCGCTACGTCGCTCCTTCGGTCGCGCTCGGTTTCCTCGCGCTCACCGGCGGCCTGTTGATCGCCGACCTCAAGCACCCGGAGCGCTTCTACCTCATCTTCACCCGGCACCACTGGCGCTCGTGGCTCGTCCGAGGCTCCTTCGTCATCGCCTTCTACGGGGCCGCGGCGAGTCTCTTCCTCATCGTTGGGATCCTCGGCGGCACGGGCGCACTGTCCCGCGGCGCCGCCGACCACCTCGAGGCGATCGTCGGTGGCTTCGCGCTCGCGGGCGCGCTCGGCACCGCGTGCTACACCGCGTTCCTCTTCGCCCAGGCTAGAGCCCGGGACCTGTGGCAGAGCCCACTGCTCGCGCCACACCTCGCGATCCAGGCCGCCCTTCTCGGCGCGGCAAGCCTGCTGGCGTTCGCGGTCGGTCTCGGCACCGGTCGCCACGCCGTGCTCGGCATCGAGGTCGCGCTGTGTGCGGCGGCGATCGCCCACGTGCTCGTCGTCGCCGTCGAGCTCACGCTCGCCCATCCGACGGCGCACGCGCACCTCGCCGCCGAGGAGATGTGGCGCGGACGTTTCGCGCTGTTCTTCTGGGCCGGACTGCTCCTCGCGGCTCTCTCCGCCACGGCGCCGCTCAGCGGGGTGGCGGCCGTCCCGCTCGCTCTCATCGGTCTGCTCGGCTACGAGCACGCCTACGTCCAGGCGGGCCAGTCCGTCCCGCTCGCGTGAAGGAGAGGCCGTGACAGCCGTCCCCCCCGCAGACGATCGCGCATCGGGCCCAGACCTGAGAGCGTCGGCGCCGGACCTTGGCGCGCTCGCCGCCCGCGTGCGCGCGGCGCGCGAGGAGACCGAGGCACGGGGCGAGACCTTCTACCCGGGCGCGTCGAAGACCTTCCTCGGTAGCTTTCCGCCGCCCGAGCGCTGGGACGACTGGGTCGAACTCGACTCGCGCAGTTGGCCGCGTCGCGTCGAGCGCCATGCCATGCTCGTGCCGACGACGTGCTTCAACTGCGAGTCCGCGTGCGGGCTCCTCGCGTACGTCGACCGGGAGACCCTCACCGTGCGCAAGTTCGAGGGGAACCCCGCGCACCCGGGCTCGCGTGGGCGCAACTGCGCGAAGGGCCCGGCCACCTTGAACCAGGTGACCGACCCCGACCGGATCCTCTACCCCTTGCGCCGCGTCGGCGCGCGGGGGGAGGGTCGCTGGGAGCGCGTCAGCTGGGACGAGGTGCTCGACGCGCTCGGCGCGCGCCTGCGCGCGGCGATCGTTGAGGGGCGTCAGAACGAGATCATGGTCCACATCGGTCGTCCCGGCGAGGACGGCTTCACCGAGCGGGTCCTCGCGAGCTGGGGCGTCGACGGTCACAACAGCCACACCAACGTCTGCTCGAGCGGGGGCCGCACGGGGTTCCAGTTCTGGACCGGCATCGACCGACCGAGTCCGGACCACGCGCACGCGAAGGTCATCTACCTCATCAGCGCGCACCTCGAGACCGGCCACTACTTCAATCCGCACGCCCAGCGCATCACCGAGGCGCGCCAGAACGGAGCCAAGCTCGTCGTCCTCGACACACGCCTTTCCAACACCGCGACGCACGCGGACTACTGGCTGTCGCCCCAGCCCGGCTCCGAGGCGGCCATCAACCTGGCGATCGCCCGGCACATCATCGAGACGGGCCGGGCGAACTGGCAATTCATCGAATCCTGGTGGAACTGGCGGGAGTACCTCACGGCCTGCCGCCCCGACCTGCCGGTCGACTTCGCCGCGTTCCGCGAGGCGCTCGCCGAGGAGTACGCGCCCTACACGTTCGCGTTCGCCGCGGCCGAGTCCGGCGTCGACGAGGCGGTCATCGCCGAGGTCGCCGAGGTCGTCGCGGACGCGGGCACGGCATTCTCCTGCCACTCCTGGCGCTCCGCCGCCGCGGGCAACCTCGGCGGCTGGCAGGTCTCGCGTACGTTGTTCTTCGTCGCGGCGCTGCTCGGCGCGGTCGCGACGCCGGGCGGGACGTTCCCGAACGCGTACAACAAGTTCGTCCCGCGGCCCATCTACACTCCCCCGCACCCCGGCGTCTGGCAGGAGCTCTCCTGGCCGCTCGAGTACCCGCTCGCGCAGAACGAGATGAGCTTCCTCCTCCCCCACTTCCTGAAGGACGGGCGCGGCCGGCTCGACACGTACTTCACCCGCGTCTACAACCCGGTGTGGACCAACCCCGACGGGATGTCCTGGATGGAGGTGCTCACCGACCAGGACCAGGTCGGCTGTTTCGTCGCCCTGACCCCGACGTGGAACGAGTCGGCGTACTTCGCCGACTACGTGCTGCCCATGGGCCTCGCCTCCGAGCGCCACGACACGCACTCCTATGAGCAGTACGACGGGCAGTGGGTCGGCTTCCGCCAGCCGGTGCTGCGTGCGGCGAGGGCCCGCCTCGGCGAGGACGTGCAGGACACCCGGCAGGTGAATCCCGGCGAGGTCTGGGAGGAGAACGAGTTCTGGATCGCGCTCTCCTGGCGCATCGACCCCGACGGAGCTCTCGGCATCCGTCAGTACCACGAGTCACGCGCACATCCCGGGGAGAAGCTCAGCGTCGACGAGTACTACGCCTGGATGTTCGAGCATTCGGTGCCGGGGCTCCCCGAGGCGGCCGCGGCAGAGGACCTCACGCCTCTTCAGTACATGCGGCGCTACGGGGCCTTCGAGGTCACCCGCGGCGCCGGCGCCCTCTACGCGGCGGAGGTCCCCGCTGACGAGCTCGTCGACGTCGTGACGACCGGCACCGGGCGCGTGTACAGCGCCGCGCCCGCCCCGGCGAGTTTGAACATCGCACCGGTCGGGGCGCCGGCGCCTGACGCCGCGGGACGCCGTCCCGTCGGGGTCCTCGTCGACGGCGTCGTCCGCCGCGGCTTCCCGACGCCCTCGGGGAGGCTCGAGTTCTACTCCTCGACGCTCGCGGCCTGGGGCTGGCCCGAGCACGCCCTCCCCGGCTACATCCGCAGCCACGTCCACCCCGAGAACATGGCCGAGGACGAGATGGTGCTGATCTCGACCTTCCGCCTGCCGACCCAGATCCACACGCGCTCCGCGAACAGCAAGTGGCTCGACGAGATCGCGCACACGAACCCGCTCTGGCTCCACCCCCGCGACGCCGGACGTCTCGGCGTCGCGCGGACCGGGGACCTGGTGCGGGTCGAGACGGCGATCGGGCACTTCGTCGCCCGTGCCTGGATCACCGAGGGGATCCGCCCCGGCGTCGTCGCGTGCAGCCACCACATGGGGCGCTGGAGGATGGCGGGACACGACCAGGTCGGCTCGGGCGGCCTGATGGCGACGGTCGGGCTCGCCCTCAACGGGAGCGAGTGGGGACTGAGCGTCAAAGAGCGCGTGCACCCCTACGCGTCCGCCGACCCCGACACCAAGAGGATCTGGTGGAGCGACACTGGCGTGCACCAGAACCTCACCTTTCCTGTCCATCCCGATCCGATCTCGGGCATGCACTGCTGGCACCAGGCCGTACGCGTGCGGCCGGCGGCTCCCGGCGACGAGGCCGGGGACGTGAGCGTCGACACCGAGAAGTCCCGGGCCATCTACCGCGAGTGGCTGGCGATGACACGGCCGGCCGGCGCCCACTCGCCCGACGGCACACGGCGCCCCGGTTGGCTCATGCGGCCACTTCGCCCGGCGGCCGCGGCCTTCGCGCTCCCCGACGCCGCCCGTTGCGCGGAGCCCCGCGACCCGGTCACCTGAGCCCGCGGTGGCCGACACGCCAGAGGAGGGACGCGCCGAGCTGTTGCGCGCGCTCGCGGCGTGGTGCGCCGCCGCGACGCCGCCCACCTCGCCGATCGCGGCGGCCCTCGGTCTCGCGCCGCTCTCGCGCGAGGACCACACCAGTGTCTTCCTGCTCACGCTCCCGCCCTACGCGGCGATCCACCTCGGCCCGGCGGGCAAGCTCGGCGGGCAAGGGACCGAAGCAGTCGCCGGGTTCTTCCGAGCGCTCGAGCTCCCCGTGCCCGCCGAACCCGATCACCTCGCGACGCTCCTCGGCCTCGCCGCTCACCTCGCCGACGCCGAGCGGACCTGTAGGACCGACGGCGCACGCCGACGCCTGCACCACGCGCGCGCCGCGCTGTTCGGCGAGCACCTCGCGTGCTGGATCCCGGGCTACCTCACCGCGGTCGAAGCCCACGGCGCCGCCGCCGGCTGGGCGCGCCTGACCCGGACCGTCCTCGCCGCCGAACGCGCGGCGCTCGGGGGCGACGCTGTCGGCACGACCCGCCTGCCCCGCGCCCTTTTGGACGCCCCGGCACCGCTCTCGGTGGCGGACGGGCTCCCCGACCTGCTCGACGCCCTCGTCGCGCCCGTGCGCGCGGGCTTCATCCTGACCCGGGAGGACCTGGTCGCGATTGCGCGCGCCGCCGGGGCGGGCCTGCGCCACGGCGAGCGCCGCTTCCTTCTCTCCTCCCTGCTCGAACAGTCGCCTGCGAAGACCCTCGCATCGCTCGCCCGCCACGCGCGCGCGGCGGCCGACCGCCACGTCGCCGGGGCGGGCCTGTCCGGCGCAACGACGGCCCGCTGGTGGACAACGCGGGCGCGTCACACCGCCGGGGTGCTCGAGGCGCTCGCGGCGAGGACGTCCTGACGCGCAGTCGCGAACCGGCACCGGCTATCGAACTGGAATGCGGCCGTGGCAAGGTCCCGCCTCCCCGCCCGCCGGTGCCGGCTGGTCAGTTGCTGCGCACCGCTGGTCGCCGCCCCCGGGCGTCTTCGGACGTGCAATACCGAGACGTCGCGGCCGCTGACAAGGGTCCCCGCGGACCACTCTCGGATTGTCCCACCGGTCAAAGTGCACCCGCGGACCGATCCACGCGGAAGCGACGCGGATCACCGGCAGGGCGATCGCCCGAACCGGGGCCAACCATGAGCGCCGCGGCACCGAGTTCGGCCTGCAAGAAAGCGGCGGGGTGCTGCGTACGGCCACAGACATCAGAGGCTGTCGTGGATGTTCGCGCCGGTCGGGACTTGCGCGCGTCTAACTACGGACATGCAATACGGCAGTATGTCGCGAAAGGTCCCGAGGCCACAGGCATGGCGGACAACGCACGGCGACATGACCGACGAGGAGTGGGCGCTGATCGCCGATCTCGTCGAGCCCTACTCGAGCCGAGGAAAGATGGGCTGGCCCGTGAAGAACGACCGCCGTGGTGTCGTCGACGCGATCTTCGCCGTTGCCGCCACGGGTTGTCAGTGGCGGGCACTGCCGGCGAGCTACCCCCACTGGGACACCTGCCACCGCTACCACCTCACCTGGTCGAGAGACGGCACCTGGGAGCGCATCTGCGACCGGCTGCGGGGTCTCGTCCGGGAGAAGGAAGGGCGCGAGGTCGATCCCTCTGCTTCTGTGATCGACGCTCGTAGCGTGCGTGGGGCCTCGACGGTTGGGGCCGCGACCAGGGGTTATGACGGGGGAAATTACGGTGTCGGGCCGCAAGGGCCAGCGCTTCGTCGTCTGCCACAACCCCGAGGTCGCCGCTCGGGGCCGCAAGGTGCGTGAGAACCTCGTCTCCGACCTCGAGCACAAGACCGCCGGCTCGAACGAGCGGACCACCCGTCGCCGCGACGAGCTCGTCGGCGGGCTGGGCCAGACGCCTGCCCTTCACCGCCTCGTCCTCCGCACTGGGGAGGGGAAGCTGCGCGTCGGCATGGGCCGGGTCGCGAACGCGGAGCGCTTCGACGGCAAGTTCTTGCTCTGCACCGACGACGACACCCTCAGCCCGGCGGACCTCGCCCTTGCCTGCAAGCAGCTCTACGGGGTCGGGGCCGAATGGCGCGACCTGAAAGGAACCCTCAAGCTCCGCCCGGTCCTCCACTACCGCGAGGACCGCACCCGCGCCCACGTTGAGCTCTACTGGCTCGCCCTCCTGCTCATCCGAACGATCGAGCTCACGACAAGCGACACGTGCGCAACAAGCGCGAGCGCATGCACCTCATCACGCTCGCGACCAAGGAGGGGCACGCCGCCCAGCGCAGCGCGACGGCGCCTCGCCAGCGCGAGATCTTCCAGGCACTCGAGATCGCCGAGCCGGCCCGCTTCTACGACTTCACGCTTCCTCGGCCCGCCGCGTAGTCCCAGCTCACAGCGTCGCGTAGCAACACGACCTCTTCGGCGCCTCGCGCCCCTTTCCCCCGGTCAGCGCCGATTTCTGACGCCTTCGGCTGCCTACCATCTCCGGAGGTCCGATTTGCGCGGAGCTACGAATATCCGTACAATCTCCAACGTGACACCCCTCGACTTCGTGGTCTCCCTCGCGCTGATCTCTGTCGCGGCGGGGGTCCTCGGATCCCTGATCGGTCTGGGCGGCGGGGTCGTAATCGTTCCCGTGCTGACGCTGGTGTACCACGTGGACATCCGTCTCGCGATCGGGGCCAGCATCGTCTCGGTCATCGCGACTTCGAGCGGCGCGGCCGCCGCCTACGTGCGCGAGCGGATGACCAATCTGCGGGCGGGGATGTTCCTCGAGATCGCAACGACCACCGGCGCGCTGAGCGGCGCATACCTCACGACCGTGTTGCCCACGCGCCTGCTCTTCGTCCTGTTCGGGATCGTGCTCGCCTACTCGGCGTTCGCGACGTTCCGGCGCCGGCACGTCGCCGCGCCCCTCACCGTCTCGGACGACCGCCTCGCCAACTACTTCGACCTGCACGGCTCCTACTACGACCCCGCCGAGGGGCGCGAGATCGCCTACAAGGTCGTCGGCACCACGCCCGGTCTCGGTCTCATGTACGTCGCCGGGCTGGTGAGCGCCCTGCTCGGGATCGGCTCGGGCGCCCTCAAGGTGCCGGCGATGGACAGCGCGATGCATCTGCCAATGAAGGTCTCCTCGGCCACCAGCAACTTCATGATCGGAGTCACCGCCGCCGCAAGTGCGGGCGTGTACTTCGTCCGCGGCCAGATTGACCCGGTCATCGCCGCCCCCGTGGCGGCGGGCGTGCTCCTCGGGGCGACGGTCGGTGCCCGCGTGCTCGGGCGGATCACGAGCAAGACCGTCCGGCTCGTCTTCGTCGTCGTGCTCGTCGTCATCTCCCTCGAGATGCTCCAGAAGGGACTGCTCCCATGACCGAGTCGGGCCGATCGAGTGACGCGTCCCCGTCACCTCCGGCCGAGGCCCCGGTGCGCGAGGGCGTCGCCGGCTCGGGTCGTCGCCGCCAGCTCAGCCCCGAGCAAGCGGCGCGCATGGAGGAGAAGATCCGCAGGGTCGAGCTGGCGATCAGTCTCGTGCTACGGGTCGGCGTCCTCTCGAGCGTCGCCGTCATCGCCGTCGGCCTGGGGCTCATGTTCGCCCACCACAGCGCCTACCTGCCGATTCGCGGGCACTTCTCCTACCGGGAGCTCACGTCGACCACCACGCGCTTCCCGCACTCGTTCGCGTCCCTCGGCCGCTCGATCGCCCGGGGCGAGGGGCAGGGGATCGTCCTCCTCGGCGTCTTGATCTTGATCCTCACCCCCGTGCTGCGCGTGGCGGTCGGCGTGATCTCCTTCCTCTACGAGGAGGACCTCCCGATGGCCGCCGTCACCCTCTACGTGTTCGTCGTGCTCGTCGGGTCGTTCTTCCTCGCTCGGGCCTGAGACCATGGTGGTCACTGTCGACCGGTCGAGCCCGCTGCCGCTCTGGGCGCAGATCGTGGACGATCTCCGACGCCGCCTGCTGACCGGTGAGTTCGAGCACCACTTTCCGACGGACGTGGAGCTGACCCGGGAGTACGAGGTCAGCCGACAGACGGCGCGGGAGGCCGTCCGGCGGCTGACGGCCGAAGGGCTGGTCGTGCGCCAGCGCGGACGTGGGTCGTCGATCACCCGCCCGGTGCTCGAGCAGCCCCTCAACTCCCTTTACAGCCTGGCCTCCACGCTACGTGCCACAGGAATCGAGGAGCGCAGCGAGGTCCTCGCCGCCGAGCGGCGCGCCGGCACCTCTGACGTCACCGAACAGCTCGGCACGGCCTCAGGCGCGGAGGTCGTCTTCATCGAACGACTCCGCTTCGCGGGTGAGGAGCCGATCGCCTGGGACCGGTCCTGGCTGCCGGCGGACCGGTCCGCAGCACTGCTCAACGTCGACCTCTCCTCCGGGAGCCTCTACGACCTTCTCTCCGCACACGCCGCGCTGCGCATCACCGGAGGTTGGGAGCGGATCCGGCCGATCGTGCCGGGGCGGAGGGAGCGCGAACTCCTCCGGCTTCCCCCCAAAGAGGCGGCGTTCTCGATCGAACGGCTGGCCGTCGCCGGTGATACCCCGGTTGAATGGCGAAGGAGCCTCATTCGCGGCGACCGCTACGCGCTGATCGCCCGATGGCCGAGCGGTTCTGCACCCCGGCCCACGGGCGGGCCCTGACCCTCGCTCGACGTTCTACCCTCCTGGAAGCTCTCCGCGCACGAGGGCGCGGACCGGGCGGAGGACGAAGGCCGGGGCGAGCGGCCGGTCGGCTTGGGGCCGACGGCACCGCGCCTTTGGCCGCGGGGCGGCCGACCCGGTCCGCCCCCCCGTTTCGGTTGAGCCGGGGAGGCGGACCGCCGGCGCGGGCAACTCATCACGCCACCGAGATCAGCCGTCGTGGCAGACCACCACGGCCGGCGCCTCGCGGCCGCTGCACGGACCCGAAGATGCCCGAGAGGAGGCGAGCGGACAGCGTCGGGGGCGCCGCTGGCCAACGCGAGCGACGAGCTCGGCGCGCGCCGGTGTCGAGTCCTGCTCACCGAATTGCATCGGGGATCACGGGGAGCAACAGCACGTTGTCGCGGCCGGCGCCCGAGTGGAGGGTGACCGTGCCAGCCAGGCGCTCGGCGTCGCGGTCGGTCGGGTCGTCGTGGGTGCAACGGCCCGACCCGTTGAGCACCGCCACCGCGACCCCCGTCGCGCCGGGCGGCTCCTCGCGCTGGTCGTCGCGGCCGCGCAGGCTGAGCCCGAGGCGGTAGCCGGCAGGCACGACGATCGAGGTCGGCCAGATCTCGATGTCGAGCGGGTAGATCTCGCCGGGGACGACGACCGCGACGGCGTCGTGGCGGTGCACCGGCCGCCAGGGCGCGCTCGCCGCGTCGTCGAGGAGCCGCTGGGAGACCCGCAGCCACCCCTGGGCGACGGGTGCGGCAGGATCCTGGGCGCCCCGGAAGCGGACCTCCCGGCCGTCGGGGTCGAAAAGACGCAGCACGCAGAAGATGTCCGCGTCCTCGGCGCTGCAGGAAAGGTGCACCCGCAGCGAGACTGGCCCGGTGATCTCGAGCGGCCCGCTCGCCGCTTTGGCGAGAAAGGTGACCCCGGTGCCGAGCGCGTCATAAGACAGGGTCGCCGCCGCCGCGGGCGCCTCGTCGACGAGCGCCTGGTTCACGAGGTCGAGATGGACGGGGGTGAAGCGTGTCCGCGCGAGCGGCCAGCTCTGCTCTTTGCGGACCTCGAAGCCGTCCACGTGGCGGACGTGGAGGAGGACCTTGAAGTCCTCCCCGAAACGCGTCGACGCCCGGTCGTCGACGGCGGCATCTTTCAGGAAGCGGTCGAAGAACGCGAGCTGCAAAGCGACGCCCTCTGGGCTCGAGAACTGGCCGAAGTGGCTCCCGCCGTGCACCTCGAGCCATTTATGCTCAGATCCGGCGGCGAGGTACCCCTCGAAGTTGCCCCGCGCGTGCAGCCCGGCGCCGCCCCAGTTGGCCGCGGAGAGCAGCGGCACCGTGATCGCGCCGAGGTCGGGCGTGCGGGCGCGGTGGTAGTCGTCGTCGAGTCGGTGCGCGCGCAGGGCCGCGACGAGGTCGACGCGGGCCGCGGCGAGCTCGTCATCCCCGAGTGTCTCGGGGCCAGCGACCCGCTCGCCGGTCACGGCGCTCGACGGCCCCCGGTCACCGACACCGTGCTGGACCGGGAGCACCCGCCGCTCGTACCACGACGCCCAGAAGCTCGAAAGGATCCCGCCGTGGCGGGTGAGATCGCGGTAGAAGTCGGCGCCGCCCTCCCAGGGGCAGATCGCGGCGAGGTGCGCGGGCGCGCGCGCGGCGACCTGCCACTGGTTGATCGCAAGGTAGGAGACGCCGAGGAGCCCCACGCGCCCCGAGCTGAACTCCGCGCTTCCGGCCCACGCGATGCAGGCGACGAGGTCGTCGACCTCGCGCGGGGAGAGCGGGTCGAGCACGCCCTCGGAGCGGCCGGCACCCCGGGTGTCGACGCGCACGCAGACGTAGCCGTGGGGCACGAAGCGCTCGGGATCGGGCATCTCCCAGCACTGGTAGCGGTTCGAGGAGCCCTCGAGGACCTCGGGGTGCTCGGCGACGAGCTCGGCCCAGGCCTCGGCCCGCCCCTCCTGGAACGACAGTCCCTTGGCGTAGGGACCGGCGGAGAGGATCACCGGGTAGCGACCCGCCGCCGCGGGGCGGAAGACGTCGGCGCGGAGCGTGACACCGTCGTCCATGACGAGGGGGACGTCGAAGTCACAGACGATCCCGGCGGGCGCGTGGCCGGCCGGGGGTTGCGGCGTCCCGGGGTCCATGCCCCCCGGGACGCCGGCACCCGCACTCACCACGGTCCGCGCCCGTCAGAGAGGACGACGGCGACCGGGCGGGTGGTGCCGGGCCGCCCGGCCGATGACCGGGCGGCCCAGTTCATGGGAGATCTCCGGATCACCCGACCATCTTCAGCGCCGCGGCGCAGTACGACCCGTTGTAGACCTGCGAGAAGCTCGGCACGCTCGTGATCGACTTCTGGGACATGAGCAGGTGCCCCGTGAAGGCGATGGAAGCCGGCGAGACCGCACAGGACGTGTTCCAGAGGTGGATCGTGTCACGGTCGAACTTAATCGCGGTCTGCACCGCACCGACCGACTCGCCGGTGTTCTTGACGGCGAGCTTGACGAAGGCCGCGTTGTTCTTCGGGTTCATCATCCAGCGGTCCGCCATTATGAGCGCCGCGATCGCGTGCTCGACGACGAGGCGGTGCGTCGCGGCGTAGTCATTGCGGACGTTGAACGAGCCGTACCAGTAGTTCGGCAGCGTCTTGTACTCGTAGTCCAGGATGTTCGCGCCCTTGATCGTGTGCAGCACGGTGTAGGCGTCATCGGCGTGGAAGACCGCGGCCTGGATCCGGCCCGACGAGAGCGCCGGGACGAACTCGGCGCGGGTCATCGTGATCTCCTTGACCTGCGCGGGGTTGACGCCCCCCGCCGTCAGGCACGCGTCCATCGTCGTCTGCGCGAAGCCGCCGGCACCGGAGGAGCCGACGTTCTTGCCGACGAGGTCCTTGACCGTCTTGATCGAGGGACCGCCGATGCAAACGAGGTCGAGCCGCTGGTAGTCGACCCACACCGCGTGGATCGGCGCGTGCTGGGCGGCGGCCTCGATCGAGTCCGAACCGCCGGCCATGCCGAGCGTGATGCTGTTCGCCGTCGTGCCGAGCTCGCTCTCGAGTCCGTTCGGCATGTAGGCGATCTTGACGTTGAGGTGCTCCTTGGCGAAGAAGCCGAGCTCCTTTGCGATGAACACCGCCTGCTGGGGCACCTCCGGCGGGCTGAGCGGCTCGCCGATGACAACGCTCGTGTTCGCGACGTGCGGCCGCGGGCTCGCCGTCGCGACGGCGCTGCCGGCAAACGGCATCAACGCGACGGCGGCAGCTCCGGCGACGACGGCGACGCGGCGCGTGTTCTTCCCCATGCTTTGAAGCATGTCCACCCCCCATAGGTGACGTGCGGTCCCCCGCCGATGGGAATATCGGACGGAGGTCTGGCCTCAGGCCACATTAGGGGTCGACACGCCAGCTGTCGAGTGCAGGTCGCGCCCTTGCGGGTCTCGGTGCGGCTACTCGCGCGAGAAGAACAACGCGACGGCGTTCTCGGCGAGGATCCGGCGCGTCGCGCGCTCATCGAGTCCGAGCGCGAGGACCTCGCCGACCGGGTCGTCGCTTCCCATGTCGAAGGGATGGTCCGATCCGAGCAGCACGTGGCCGGCACCGAGCAGATCGACCAGTCCCCCGAGCACCGCACGGTCGTGGGTCACGCTGTCCACATAGAGCCGGCGGACAGAGGCCCGGGGCCCTTCGTGCAGCTTCGCCCGGCTCTCGCTGCGCACCGAGAACGCCCGCTCGAGCCTCCCGACGAGACTTCCGAGGACGCCGCCGCCGTGGGCAAGGACGATCTGCAGCCCGGGATTGCGCTCCAAGGTGCCCGCGAGCACGAGGTGCGCCGCGGCCGCGGCCGTCTCCACCGGGTTCGCGACGGCGTTCCAGAGGTAGTACTCCTCGAAGACGTCGATGCCGAGCCCGTGGGTCCCCGGGTGGACGAAGACCGGCATCTCGAGGGCGGCCGCGGCAGAAAAGAACGGCTCGAGCCATGGGTCGCCGAGCCAGCGGTTCTGAACCGAAGGCGTCACCTCCGCGCCCGCGAGACCGAGCGCGCGCGCCTCGTCGAGGACCGTCGCCGCCAGCTCGCCGTCCTGCAGGGGCACGGCGGCGAGCGCGCGCAGCTCGTGAGGACGTGCCTGAACCGCGGAGGCGAGCGCGGCGTTCTGCACCCGGCAGACCTCGGCGGCGGCACCTGGATCCATCTCGAGCGGAAGGGTCGAGACCCACGGTGAGACGACGAGGCGGTCCACACCACGACGGCGCTCGCCCTCGAGAATCACCTGAAGGTCGGCGAGCTCCGCGACGATCGAGCGCATCGGGCGCCCGCCGAGCTCCACGCGCACTTGGCGGCCCTCGGCGTCGCGCTCGACCCGGGGGCGCCAGGAGTCCTCGTGTCCGGGCGCCCAGAGAAGCCCGGGCACGGTGACGTGCACGTGGACGTCGACGGCGCCACCGGGCGCCGGGGCGGACGCGCTCATCGTTGCGCGACGCAACGGTTGACGAGCTCGCCAAGCCCCTCGACGGCGCTCGTGAGCACCTGGCCCGGACGCAGGAAGACCGGTGGCGTGCGCCCGGCCCCCACTCCGTCGGGGGTGCCCGTGAGGACGAGCATCCCCGGTTCGAGGGTCATGAAGGTGCTGATGTAGGCCGCGATCTCGTCGACGGGGAAGACGAGGTCCTTGGTCGTCCCGTCCTGCACGACCTCGTCGTCCACCGAGCAGGTGAGCCGCAGGCCGTCCTCGGGCGCCGCCGGGAGCTCGTCGGGCGTCGCGAGAAACGGTCCCAGCGGATTGGAGGCCTCGAACGTCTTTCCCTGCAGGAACTGGGTCGTGCGCCGTTGCCAGTCCCGCATCGAGACGTCGTTCGCGACCGTGTACGCGCCGATGCACCCGCGGGCCGCACCCGGGTCGAGGCGGCGTCCCCGGCGGCCCACGACGAACGCGAGCTCGACCTCCCAGTCGACCTTGGCCGAGACCTCCGGGAGCACGAGGTCGTCGCGGGGTCCGAGCAGCGACGAGGCGTACTTCGCGAACAGCGTCGGGAAGCCACCCACCTCGGCGCGCATCTCGGCCGCGTGGGCGGCGTAGTTGCGGCCGACGCAGACGATGGCCGGCGGTGCGAGCACCGGCGGTGCGAGACGCAGCCCGGCGAGCGGGAGCCGCTCGCCGTCCGCCGCCGCGGCGCGCGCGACCCAGTCTTCCCCCGAGGCGATGAGCGCCCCGGCGTCGGGCCAGTCCAGGACGACGACGTCGCCGCCCTCGAGACGGCCCGCCCGGGTGCCACCTTCGGTCCGAAATGTGACCAGGCGCATGCTCTCAGCCCTCCCGGCCGTCGCCGCGGTCGATTCGCAGCCAGGGGACGAGGCGCCGATGCACGAGCCCGAGGATCGCCCGCAGGCTCACGCCGAGCACCATGATGAGCAACACGACCGCGAGCGCCGCCGCGGTGTGGTAGGTCTGGGACTGGGTCTGCAACGCGGATCCGAGCCCCGACAGCTGGGTCTGCAGCTCGGCGATGATGACACCGACCAGGCCCATGGCGACTCCCTGGGTCGCCCCGGTGATGACGTAGGGCACCGCACCGGGCAGCAGCACGTGCACCCAGGTCTGGCGGCGGTTCAGGCGCAGCGAGCGCGAGACCTCCATCAGCTCGGCGTCGATCTGGCGCACGCCGTGGAACACCGTGACGGTCATCGGCCAGGTGACGAACAAGGCAATGATGACGATCTGGGCCGTCGCGTCGAAGCCGATCCACAAGCTGATGATCGGCACGAGCGCGACCATCGGCGTCGCGTACAGGGCGAAGACGTACATCGACACCGCGGCCTCGGCCCAGCGGTAGGCGCCCATGAGCATCCCGAGGACGATCCCGACGCTGACGCCGATCGCGTAGCCGACGGCAAAGGTCCACATGCTGTAGCCGAGCTCGTTGCCGAGCCCGTTGTTCACAAAGAGCAGGTAGCCCTGGTGCACGACGGTCGTGATCGGAGCAAACAGGATCGCAATCGTGTGCATCCCGTACAGCTGCCAAGCGGCGAAGACGACCAAGAGAGAGACGATGCGGATCGCGAGGAAGCGCCGCCGGGCACGACGCAGGCGGCGCCTGCGGGCCTCGCGGACGTCCTGACCGAGCGCCTGCTCGGAGACCGCGGCTGGGCTGCCGGCGACCGAGGAAGCGTCGGGACGGGGGTCGACTCGCTGGACGGACATCTGCTCTGCCCCTCTCACTTCGGCTGCGCCGTCGTGCGCAGGCGCTCCCAGATGCGCTCGCGAAGCGGAGCATAGGACTCGTGGCGGCGCACCGATGCCACCGAGCGCGGCCTCTCGATCGGCACGACGATGTCGTCGATGACCCGGCCGGGCCGCGTGCCCATGACCACGACCCGGTCGGCCAGGGTGATCGCCTCGTCGATCGAGTGGGTGATGAACAACGCCGTCTGCTTGTAGCGGCTCCACAACCCGAGCAGCTCCTCCTGGAGGATCTCGCGGGTCTGCGCGTCGACGGCCGCGAACGGCTCGTCGAGCAGCACGACCTCGGGCTGCATCGCGAGGGCGCGGGCGAGACCGACGCGCTGCTTCATGCCGCCGGAGAGCTGTGCGGGGTACTTGTCGTTCGAGTCCCGCAGCCCGACGAGGGCGATCGCCTCCTCGGCGCGGCGACGCGCCTCGTCCTTGGCGACACCCGCGGCGCGCATGGGCAGTGCGACATTGTTGAACACCGTCTTCCAGGGGAACAGCCCAAAGTGCTGGAACACCACCGCGACGCTCGGCAGCGGACCGGTGACCGGCACGCCACCGATCGTGATGCTCCCGCTGTCGTGCTCGGCGAGACCGGCGAGCATGCGCAGCAGCGTCGTCTTGCCGCAGCCCGACGGACCGACCACACAGACGAACTCGTTGTGCGCGACCGACAGGTCGAGATTCGCGATGACCGCGCTGTCGCCGTACCACTTGTAGACACCGCGGCAGGAGATGTCGCTGCGTCCGCCTCCCGCCCTCCCGGCTAAAGGCGGCGCCTCGACCGCCCGCGCCGCACCTTCCATTGCCATCAGCTCCCCCACTCCGGTCTGACCTCTTTCCAGCACTGTAAGCATCGCGCACCCCCCGAGCAACCCGCGCCGGTGCGCCCGACGCGAAATGACCTCTGACCACCCCGCACCCCGCCTATGCTTGGCCGCGGGGCGCGCACGCTGCCTTTTCACGACTCGAGGAGACGCACCGTGGCGGTGAATCCGATCTGGAGCCCCATCAAGGAGGCGGGGAACCTCACCGACCGCATCGTCGTGCGCATCGAGGAGCTCATCGAGGGCGAACAGCTGTTCGCGGGCGAACGGCTCCCTGCGGAGCGGGACATGGCCCGCATGCTGGGCGTGAGCCGTCCCGCTCTACGGGAGGCGGTGCGGGTCCTCGAGGCACGCGGACGCGTGAGTGTCCGCCACGGCCAGGGTGTCTTCGTCAGCCAGGACGCCGCCGACGCGATGCGCGCCCGCATGGCCAACCTCGAGCTCACCCTCTCCGAACTGTTCGCGATGCGCGACGTGCTCGAGGTCGCCGCCGCGGGATGGGCCGCGACATCGGCGTCACCCGCGGATCTCGAGGCGCTTGAGGCTCTCATTGCCGAGATGGACGCCGCACGAGCCGATCCCGTCGACTTCTCGCACATCGGCCGGCTCGACGCCGAATTCCACCTGCGTATCGTGGAGATGGCGAACAACCGCTTCCTGTCCCAGACGGTCGGCGTTCTCCAGGAGATGCTGGCGGCGGGGATGGAGACCACCCTGGCCGTCCCCGGGCGCCTCGGTCAGTCCCGCCGGGACCACTTCTCGCTGGTTGCGGCAATTCGGCGCGGGGATGCCGAGGCCGCGCGCGCGGCGGCCCGCCAGCACATCGAAGGCTCACGCCAGGCGGCTCTCAGCCGCGTGCGCACCCCCGAGGGCGACGGAGCCCGGCCGCACAACGGGCGTACGCGTCGGGGGGCCCCCGCCACGGCCGGCCTGACCGGCCGGGCGGGAGCGCCGGTGCTCAGCACTCAGGAGATCTCGGCGAGCACCTCGGCGACCTCGACCTGACGGCGCTGCTCGACCGCGCGCGCGGCCGCGAGGACGACCGCGACGTTGGCCATGGCGACGTCGAGCGTGACCTCGACCTCGGCTTCACCCCCAATCGCGGCACCGAACTCCTCGACCTCCTCGCGCAGGTGATCGCGGGGGACGAGGCTGACCCGCTTCTCCGCCAGCACCCGCGCATCGGGATCGGCGCTGTCGCTCGCGATCGAGACCTCCGTCAGGCTCGTGTGGTCGTCGGTGTCGGCCGAGTTGCTCCACCAGCTGAAGTCAAGCTCGTAGCGCAGGCGCGCCTTCGAGCCGTACAGGTCAATCGTGAACGCACCGGGGGTCAGCCAGTCGGCGCCGAGGTACGCCACGACATCCTCGAACTCCAACAGCGCGCCGACCACCATCGTGTTGGTGACCGCAACCGGGCCGCGCCGACCCATGCCCATCACGGACCGCGGCACGCCGAAGAGGTAGTTGAGATTGTCGATCTGGTGGATCCCGAGCTGGGTGAGTGGCCCACCCGGGCACTGGGCCGGATCGCCGCGCCAGTCGCCCTCTTTCAGGTCGAGCCCCCGCTCGTTGGAGAAGACTGCTTCGACGAGTGAGGGGCTTCCGACCTCGCCGGCATCGAGGCGTCGCCGCATCTCGCGCACGCCCGCCAGACGACGCGCGCTGTGCCCGCAGGCGAAGGTGATGCCGGAGTCTCTGACGGCCGCCGCGATCCTGCGGATGTCCGCGGGCTCGACGGCCACCGGCTTCTCCACATAGACGTGCTTGCCCGCCGCCGCGGCAGCCTCGATGACCGGCGCGTGCTGATCGTTGGGCACGGTGACAACAAGGCCGTCGATGTCGTCGCGGGCGAGGAGCTCGTCGAGTGACGCCGCCGCGTCGCAGGAGAAGTCCTCGGCGAAGCGAGCCCTGCGCTCGGGGTTTCGAGTAAAGCAGGCGCGCAGCTCGACAACGTCGCTGTTGTGGTAGGCCGCGGCCATGACACGACCCCAGCGGCCGAGGCCGACGGCCGCGAGCCGTACGCGTTCCTTCCCCGGTTCAGACATGTGCGTCCTTTCTCACCTGCCGGCGCCCCCGCCGGCGAGACTCGGTCAGTTCACCCGGTGCGCGGGCGCGCCACCCTCGAGGAGCACGCGCGCGACATTCTCCCAGGCCGCCGCGAACAACACCCGAGACGCCTCGGGCGTGACACCGCCGATGTGCGGCGTGCAGATCATTCGGTGGGGATGACGCGCCGCGGCCGCGAGCAGCGGCGAGTCCGCGGGCAGCGGCTCGCTCGCGTAGACGTCGAGCGCCGCTCCGCCGAGCGCGCCGCTGTCGAGGGCGGCGATGAGCGCCGCCTCGTCGACCACGCCACCGCGCGCTGCGTTCACCACCACGGCGCCGGCCGGCAGCAAGGCGAGCTGTTGCGCGCCGACGAGACCCCGCGTCGCCTCGAGGAGCGGGACATGGACGCTCAGCACCTCGGAGAATGCGCACAGATCGGCGAGGGAGCGGCGCTCGAAGTTCTCGTTCTCCGGACGCTCCGGGGGCGACGGGTCGTAGTAGGAGACCGTCGCGCCGAGCGCCGCGAAGAGCCGGCCCGTCTGGAAGCCGATGTCGCCGAAGCCGACGATGCCGACGCGCAGGCCGCGGAAACCGCGCACGTGCGCCGGCGCGCACTCGGCGCGCGCCGCCGCGTAGTCCCCCGCGCGCACGAGCGCGTCGCCGACGAGGAGTCGGCGCAGCAGAGTCCCCGCGACGAGAACGACATAGGCCGCCACATCCGGCGCGCTCGCGCCGGGCACATTGCAGACCACGCAGCCCTCGGGAAGCAGGCCTGCTGCGATCCGGTCCGTGCCGGCACCGGTGTACTGGACCACGCGCAGAGCCTTCGCCCCGGAAAAGAGTGCAGGCGACAGTGCCGCGCCGGCCGACGGCAACACGAGCCCGGCAACCTCCGGGCCGATCTCGGCGACCGCCTTCTCGTCGGCGACGTAGGTCACCGCGAGTCCGGGGGGCGCGCTGACCTGGACCGCCGTGAAGTCCTTCTCGGGGCGCAGGCACAGCACCTCGGGCCTCGTGCTCACCACCGTCAGCCCTCCTCGGTCCTCGATGCGAGGTCGTCGGTCGCGAACACGCAGAGGAGGCGGAGCGGCTCGCCCCCCACCGGCGCGATCTTGTGCCGCTCACCGGGGCTGACGTGCACGGCA
>JAKABX010000096.1 GCA_021796545.1 Actinomycetes bacterium | reverse complement strand
CTGGTGCGGTCACGCCACGGCCGCCCCGCGCCGAGCGATACCGCCGGGACCGGCGTTGCGCGGGGCCGCAACGATCGGCACGCGCCGCGCCGTCGCGCTCGGCTCCGGCGGCAGGACTGCCCGGCGCAGCGCCATCAGCGCCACCGAGGAGCGCCAAGCGGCCACCTCGGGAGCCGACGCGGCCGACGGGACAATACCGCGACGGCGACTGCGGCCCTCATGCAACCCGCTCGCCCGCGCCGCAAAGGCGCGCCCCGCCAGGCCCCAGTGCCACCGACGACTCGGGTGCCACCGACGACTCGGGCGCCACCGACGACTCGGGCGCGCGACCACGGCGCGATGCACGCGTCGGAAAGGGCGCGCCCCGGCGGGACGGGATCCCGCCGGGGTGGGCACCGCCGTGGTGCGCTTGGCGGAGCGATCCGTCAATCGGCACCCGCCGATGGGGTGGCCCGACCACCGCGTACGCGCGTCACGCCTGTCCTGTGCGCCACCCGAGCGCGCAACGCGCCGTCGCCTCGGTCGGCTCCCGCGGCGATCACCCCCATCCCAACCGGCGGCCCGGGCACCTCCCCCCGCCCGAACGCGACACCCGCGTGCCGCGCGGCACAACACGCACCGCCACGCTGCGGCACCATCTGCGCGTGCCGCTGCAGCGCACGCCGCAGCCGCGCGGCAGCACTTTGCATCGGCAACGCCTTGCGCTGCGTGGTCACCCGGTGCGCCCCCGGCGGCGTCGTGCGCGCGTCAGGTGCGGCGCGCACAGCCTGCGCGCTGCTGCCCGAACTGCACCGCGTCGACCTCACGGCACTCGGTCGCGCGACACAGCCTCGTGCCGGCCTGTGACGGGCGGTTCGCAGTGCGGACGATGCACCATGGCCAAAGCCTGCAAGTCCGCCGCAAGCGCCCGATAGGGCAGAAGGTCCCGAGTGCCCCGGTCCCCGCCATCGCCGCGCACCGGCGCCGGCTTGTGATCCGCTCCCGCTTGTCAAAAGGGCACCGGAGGTTCGTGCGACGCCGCGGAACACCTCACCCGCCCGCGCCCGGGCACAACGCCTGTCGCGATGCCGCAGAATCGTGGTCATGGTTCTGCTTCGCGAACAGGGGACGGCCGTCGGCGTCGCGCCCAGAGCAAGCGGCGGGCACGTCGTCCCAATCTGCTCGAGGGGGACCCCGGCGGCGCGATGCCCTCGTTGTGAGGGCGAGGCCCCGCGGCGCGTCCGGAGCCGACGGCGCCGCGTCCAGCACCCGCGCGCAGGCGGCCTTTGCAGTCGCCGGGCGTCGCGGCGCCGAGGGTGTCCTGGTCCTCGACGGCCACAGCACAGGAAAGCGGCCGTCGCCGGGAAGCCGTGACGCCCGGCCACCGGGCCGTCGGCGGCCCCGTGGTTGCGGGTCCCCTCGCCCTCTCGGCGCCTCGGGCCGGAGCGGTGCGCACCGCCGAGCAGGTCGCGCCCGTTCGCGCCCCGCGCGTCCCCGACGGACGGACAGGACCCGCCCGGCCTCGCCGCGACGGTCGAGGTGGTACCGGGGGACGTGTTTGCCTCCGCATCCCCAAGAGGACAGACAGGGCGACCGACAAGGTGTTCCTCGCGGGCGTCGAGCCGCAGGACGCCGTCGTGCGCGTCGAAGCCCACGGCGTCCACCCGAGCGCCGAGTGGATCCTGTTCACCGATGCCGGCATCGCTGCGCCGACGGTCGCGGCGTTCCCCCGCGAGCACGTCGTCTCGATCGTGCGCGAGGACGCAATCGGACCGGCGCGAGGCGCCATGGACCCGTCGCGTTCCGACGCGCTCGCCACCGGTCAGGCTTCGCCGCCCTCGGGCGCGATCAGGCTCCCCTGGCAACGCACATCGCCCGAAGCACGCCGCGGGCGGCCCCGGAGGAGGGCCCCGACTCCCCCACCGCCGGCTCCCCCCTGCGGGCGCGGCACCACAGAATGCGGCTGCACGCGCCGTGCGCGCCGGCGCGACGACCGGGTCGTGCCCGCTGGCACCCGATTGCGCTCAGGCGTCGCCACTCCACGACGCGACGGCCCAGGCGGCCCGGGGTCTCCGGGCGTGCCCCGCTCTCAGGTGACCCGCACCGCCGCCCACCGCCGCGCCGACCCCTCGCCGCGAGCGGCATCGGAGGCGCTGCAATGCGCTCGCCGGTCCTGCAAGAAGACGACAGCCGCGCGCGACACACGCCGCCGGACCGGTGACCCCTCCCCGCAAAGAAGCCAGCCGCGAAAGCTCACCCCGGCGCGCCGGCGCGCTACGAGCTGCTCGGATCCCCGAAGAGCGCGATGTCCTCGCGTCGCATCGGGAACGACCCCCCACACTTCGGGCAGCGGTAGTAGGTGAGGACCGGCGTGACCTCCACCTGGTTCAAATCGAACCTCAGCGGCGCCCAGCACAGGCGGCACTTGTTGTACCAAGAACCGGGGCTGCGCGCCCGCCGATTCGGACCCACGTAGTGTGCGACCACGCCAAGAGACGATACTGCGCGAGTGGCGGTTTCGCGCCACACGTTGCGCGCCGGCGGGCCGGTTTGGACGCACCGGGGAACCGGCACAGGCGGGACCGCGCCGGGCTGTGCGCTCCGGCTCGGTCCTGGGCCACGCTGTCGGCGCGGCGCGCCGCCTCACCGCACGCGGTGGGCGGCCGGCAGCCGCGACGCGGGTCTCTTTGGTGCCTGACGAGCCGAGAAGTGCGCGGCCTGTTTTGCCGGGCGAGTGGCGCGCCGGGCCCCGACGCCCCTTGGGCGACGGGCACACACCTCGTGCGGTGGCAGACTTGGCACGCACGCCGGCGCCGTCCCCGAAAGCCGCCGAGCGGTGCGCGCCAGCCATCCGCGCGCGTCGACTCGCGTCGGCGCCACGCCACCCCCGACAAGAGCCGAGGTGCATCGTGACCGTCTACCTGGTTGGCGCGGGTCCGGGGGACCCCGAACTGATCAGCGTCCGTGGCGCGCGCCTGCTCGGTGCCGCAGACGTCGTGATCCACGACCGCCTCGCCCGTCCGTTGCTCGGCCTCGCCGCGCCGTCGGCTGAGATCATCGACGTCGGCAAGGCCCGCGGCGCAACCCCAGTTCCCCAGCGCGAGATCAACGATCTCCTCGTCTCCCACGGCCGGCGCCACGGGTGCGTGGTGCGACTGAAGGGCGGCGATCCCCTCGTCTTCGCCCGCGGCGCCGAGGAGGCCGCGGTGCTGTGCGCCGCAGGCGTCGACTTCGAGCTCGTCCCCGGCATCAGCGCGGCCCTCGCCGCGCCGAGCGCCGCGGGTGTGCCCCTCACGCTTCGCGGCGTGCTGCGCTCCTTCACCGTCTTGACCGGGCACGAGGATCCCCGTGCGGCGCCGGCCGACTACTGGCACGCCCTGGTCGCGCTGCACGGCACGATCGTGGTCCTGATGGCGGCCAGACACATCCGCGCCATCGCCGCGTGCCTCATCGACGCGGGCATGGCTCCCGCGACGCCCGTCGCGGCGATCCATGCGGCGACGACCGGCGCCGAGCGAGTCGAGCGGTGCCGGCTCGATGCTCTCGCCGAAAGCCGTCTGCCGCCGCCGGTCACCTACGTCATCGGCGAGTCCGCGGCGCTCGACCTGCGCCGGCCGACCTCGATGGGCGCGTCGCGAGGGTAGCGGGCGAGAAAGACGGGTCGGCGGCAGGTGGCGTCGCGCCCGCCGGGCCAGCCGAGCCGGAGGTCACGGCCCTCGGGCACGTCTTCGCTCACGCGAGACTTCCCGCGCTTCGCCACCGGCGGCGGCCGGGTTCGGGTCCTGCGCCAGAGGCGGCCGAGCAGTGCCGAGCCAGACTGGGCCCAGGTCCGCTCGCCGGCCATCCAAAGCCACAGCTCGCGCGACGACGCGATCGCGACGGAGACGACGTGGGCCTGGTCGATCCCCGCTTCGGCGCGCGCCGGCCAGTGTGCCCACAACCAGGGCGCGACCTCACGAGCGACCACATCGGCGACCGGGATCCCCTCGAGCACGGCCGCGTGCCACGCGCGCCGATGGCGCTCGGGCGGATCGGGCAGCGGCGGCGCGGCCGCCGTCACCGCGCGAGCGGGGCCGGTCGTCGGTCGCTCGCCCCATAGCACTCGAGATGCTCCTCGTAGCCGATGAACAGCGGCGCGCCCGGATCGAGCGGGCGCTGGAGCGCACTCTCGGCGGTCCGCCGGTCGAGGCGGTCGAGGCGCGCGAGCGCCTCGGGGTCCGCAAGGTCACGCACGACCAGGGCGGCGCGCGCCGCGTGGAACGCCCGCCGGCCGCGCTCGGTGCGCACCACCACGCTCGTCCAGCCGTCCGCGGAGCCGACGCTGCCCACCGAGAGGTCGGCGCCGCGGCCGAGGAAGTCGGCACACTCCTCGCAGCCCCTCAGTGCGGCACCGTGAAAGGCGCCCACCGCCTCGTCGACCGCGAGCGTGCCGTCGACGTACTCGACGAGGAGGCGTCCCCGGGTGATGTCGATGCGCCGCACCCGCTCCAGCTCCACCTTGCGGCGCTCCGCCAGCTCGCGCAGCACGAGTCCCTCGTAGTCGAAGCTCTTGGTGCACATGAGGGCGATGGTGAGCACGACGGCATCGACGCGGTGCGCGCCCGTGTCCCACGGACGCGCCTGCATCGCCCGGATCCCCTGGACTTGGCACGCCGTCCCGACGACGGCAAGGCGCGCGCCGTCCGCCAGCTCGTACGCGCTGAGATCCAGCTCGGCAAGGGCCATGGTCTGGTTGTAGAAGCTGCCCGCGCAGGCGGCGAGCTCCGAGGCGGTCGTCGCGACGGTCGCGACGCCCCGCCACGGCTCTGCCGGGTCGTCGCTCGGCCTGGACACGAGCGCCCCGTCGATCGCGCCGGCCTCCAGCAGAGCGCCGAGCAGGGCGGTGACGACGCCGCCGTCCTGGGCCCCCGGCGCCCGCGCGGCGGCGCGCGCGCTGTGCCACTCGAGCGGCGCCCCGAGGGTGTCGGCCCCCGGGGT
>JAKABX010000095.1 GCA_021796545.1 Actinomycetes bacterium | reverse complement strand
TTCGCCGGAAGGCTCGGTGAGCAGGTCGCCGTGAGCGGCCTCACGCTCGTGGAGGACCCGACCAACGCTCTCGCCTATGGTGCGTCCACCCATGACGCCGAGGGACTGGCGTGCCGGCGCACGCCGCTCATCGCCGAGGGCCGCCTCGCCGCCTATCTCTACGACACCTACTCTGCCCGCCTGGCCGGTGCGCGTTCGACCGCGTCGGCGGTCCGTGCGGGATTCAAATCCGGGCCGGGCGTCGGCGCGCGGGCCCTCGCGATCGAGCCGGGCGACAAGGATCAGGACGAGATCGTCGCGGCGGTCGGCGACGGATTCCTCGTCCAGTCGATCTCGGGCGTGCACTCTGGCGTCAACCCCGTGAGCGGCGACTTCTCCGTCGGCGCCGAGGGACTGCTCATCAGCGGCGGCGCGCTCGGCGCGCCGGTGCGGGAGGTGACGATCGCCTCCACGATCCAGCGGATGCTGCAAGGCGTCGTGCACATCGGCGCGGACGTCGAGTGGCTGCCGGGCAATGCCGCCGGAGTCAGCCTCGCGATCGCCGACGTCGCGCTCGGCGGCGAGTAGGGGCGCCGCCCGGGCTCAGGCCCCGGCGCTCGGTGCAGCTGCCGCCGGCGTCGCGGCTGGCGCCGTGCTCGCGCCGGGGCTCGGCTCGGTCTTCTTGGTGTCGGGCTTGGCATCGGCCTTGGTGTCGCCTCCGCCGGCGGGTGGCGACACCGTCTCGACGCTCTTGGATGAACTCGCTGCGGAGGGGGTCGAGCGGCTGTCGGTCTTGTAGAAGCCGCTGCCCTTGAAGACGATCCCCACGGCACCGAAGACCTTGCGCAGCTCGCCGCCGCAGCGCGGGCAACTCGTGAGGGGCGGTTCGCTGAAGGACTGGACCGCCTCGAGGTGCTCGCCGCAGCTCCTGCACGCGTACTCATAGGTGGGCATCGGCTCTCCCGGTTCCTGGCACTCGCGGCTGACGAGTGCCAATCATACCGGGGGAGGCAACGAGCCGGGTTGAGTCGCGCCGCGTACACTACGCGGCAGTGTCCGAGCACCTCCTCACCGACCGTGATCCGCTCGGGCGCGCTCGGATGGTCGACGCGGCGCCGCGCGAAGCCACGCACCGCCGCGCGCTCGCGCGTTGCAAGGTCTGGATGCTCCCCGAAACGACCGGGAAGGTCGCGAGCAACGCCATCGCGAAGGGGGATGTGCTCGCCGCGGCACGTGTCGCCGGCATCCAGGCCGCCAAGCGGGCCGCCGACCTCATCCCGCTGTGCCATCCCCTGCTCGTCGGCAGCGTCTCGGTCAACTTCACGCTCGGCGACGACCACGTCGGGGTCGAGACCGAGGTCGAGACGGTCGACCGCGCCGGGGTCGAGATGGAGGCGCTCACCGCCTGTGCGATCGCGGCGCTCACGATCTACGACATGTGCAAGTCCGCCGACCGCACGATGTCCATCGGCGAGCTGTGCCTGTGGGAGAAGAGCGGCGGCCGCTCGGGCAGCTGGCGTCGCGTCGACCAGGCCGAGTTGTAACGCGCCGCCGCACGCTCCCCGAGTTCTCCGGCCGCCGGATAGGGGTCCCCCCATTCGCGCGGCGCGCGTACTAGCTTTCCGCCAATCGCCGGGATGAACGGCGTGCTTTTGGATGTGGAGGTCGCGGCTGTGGTCGCCTTGGTGCTCGTGGTGGTGTGGGTGGCGGCTCTCCTCCCGATCGCCCTGCGCAAGCGTCACGAGTGGCAGCTGACGGCGTCGGTTTCGCGCTTTGGACGAAGCAGCCGCCGGCTCGCGTCCACCTATCCCGCCGCCCCGCCCACCGCCACCGTCTCGCCGGCCGAGGAAGCTGAGCTGCGCCGCGCCTACGCGGCGCACCGCCGCGCGGAGGTGGCGCGGGTCCGCCGGCTCCGGGCGCGTCGCCGGCAGACGCTCGTGCGCTTCGGCGTCGCCGTCGCCGGTGCGTTCGTCTTCGGGCTCCTCCCGCATCTCCACGCGCTGTTCGACCTCGCACTCCTCGGGCTGTTCGCGCTCGCCGGCTACGCCGCGCTGTGTGTGCGCGCAGCGCGTGAGGAGGAGTACCGGCTCGCAGCGCCGGTCGCCAGGGTGCGCCCGGTCGTCCCCGCACCCGGCGGAGTGGTCGTCCCGCTGCGCCCGGTCCGCCCGTCGTTCGTGATCGTCGAGGCAACCTCCTGAGCTCCTCGCCCCTGGGCCGCCCGCTCTTGTGATCCCACCCTCGGGCCACGAGCCCGGGCCGCCCGCCGAGGGTGTCCACCGTATCGACGCGCTCTTCGCGCCCGGCGCGGACCGCGACCGGCACGCCGCCCGTCGGCGCGTGGAGGTTCCGAGTGGGCGAGACTGGCCCGCTTTCCCCGGGGCGGACCCGGCGGACGATGCTCCAGCCGCTCGCCAAGGGCGGGCCCGTGTTCGGCGTGGGGGAGGGCCGCGACTGCGTCGAGGGCAGTGACGAGGCCACCGGCGGGGGGCCAGAACGGGCGTGCCGGTGACGGCGTCCTCGACCTCGCGGCGCCCCCCGTGACTCGTCGGCTGATGCGGCCGAGGATCGCGGCATCCCCTGGCTGCGGGCGACGTCGACGCGCCCTCCCAGCGTCTCGACCAGACCCTGGGCAACGACGGAAGCAGCGACCGTACGGGCTCGCCGCCGGGCGCGAGAGTGGCGCGAGGACGCCGGCCCTTCGCGCCCGCCAGCCGCTCAGCTTCTCGAGCACGGCAGCGAGGTAGGCGGGCTGTCTTGCGACGAGACCGGCAAGACCCCGGGGCCGGTCGTGCGGGTCCACGTCGGAGAGAGCCCGAACGCCCCGAGCGCGCCGGCGGTCGCCGTGTCGAGGAGGTTCAGCGGGGTGACGAGCATTCCGACATGGGCCGCGCGCGGCCTTCCCTCCAGGGGCGAGGTCCTGCTGAGATGACCTGCTCTCGGGGGGTCGGCTCGTGGCTGCCCGATCCTGGGGGGTCTCCCGTCCTCTCGCGGGAGGAGTGCGGTCTTCGTCGCGCACGGCGCACCCGGCGTTGTGGTCGGCGCGCTCGCCGGGCTCGCGCAGGAGGAGTCGAACGGCTCCACGAGCCGTTCGGCGGTTCCCCTACCGGTGCGAGACCCGCCCCGTGAGCGGGCCACCCGGACGAGGTGGCGCGTCGCCGCGACGACCGCCGCCCGCGACGCCGCGGCAGTGAGCGCCGGCCTGGTCCGTGCCGTGACGAGGAAGGAGGCCGCGCCTGCCCCGCGCACCTCGGCCGACGGTGCGAACGCTCCGGGCACGGGCGGCGAAGCTCCTGAAGTCGGCAGCCGCGGCGAGCGCCTGGGCGCCGGCCGGTGCGGTCGGTGCCGGCCGGTTGGGACGCGTGCCGGCGAGGAGGCAGACCGGGAAGAGCACGAGGATGTGTGACCGTGCCAGCGAACCGGCCGCCGAGCCCAGGAACACGGCAGCGGCCGTCGCTGCACTGAGGGTGGTGAGCCCGGCGAGGGAAAGCCGCTCGGAGCCCACTCGGGCGGAATCGTGCTGAGGAGCCCACCTGTGGCCATCGTCGCCCGCGGACGGGTCTGCTCGTGGCGAGACCGATCACCAGTGCGACGAGGACGCCTGCGGCGACACGCGCTCCGCAAAGGCGGGAGGGCGCGCGAGTCGAAGCGGATGACCTCGCCGCGCGCGGCGTCGGGCGCGCCGTGGCGACCCGGCGGGTCGTGCGACTGCGGCGTCATCGGGGCGCGGGCGCCTCCAACGACTGGCTCGGCGTCCTCAGGCGGTGAGCAGACGGTCGAGCGCGGCGATATCGAGGCTCCCGGGCGGGAGTCGCCGGGCGGCGTGTTGGTTTGCGAGCCGCTGGAGCGCGGCGTTGACCGGTGTCGGGACGCCGTGCAGGCGTCCAAGCAGGACGATCTCGCCGTTCAGATAGTCGGACTCGATGCTGCCCGTCGCGCGGGCGAGGCTCTGGCGCGAGGAACTGCCCGCGGCGAGACGTGCGTCATAGGGCTGCTCGCGCAGGACCGCGAGGCGCTGCTCGAAGGCGGATTCCGCGACCGTGTCGAGGTGCGCCGCCGCGAGGCAGGCGCGTCCCTCCTCCTGGGCGCGATCGACAAGCCGCTCCGCGGCCTCCCCGGGCGGGAAGAGCGCGTCGACGGCGTTGCCGAGGTTCGTGAGGAGCTTGCGGCGTTTCCAGGCCATGATGTCCTCGACGATCTCGGACTCGAAACCCGCCGCATTCAGGTCAGCCGAGATGCGCAGCGCAATCTCATCCCGACCACCCGGCGCGCGCCCGATGTCGAGGACGCCGGGTACCGGCGCGAGGACGTGCGAGACCACCCCCGGCTGCAGGTGCGTGGCGGGGACGACGACGAGGCAGCCGTAGACGTTCGGGAACCGCCGGAGTGCCGCGCGCTCGTTCTCGACGCCGTTCTGCGCGCAGACGAGCGTGACCTCGGGGGGCGCGGAGCTGGCGAGCGCAACCAGCGCAGTCTGGCTCTGGTGGCTCTTGGTCGCGAGAATCACCGTGTCCTCGGCACCGAGCAGTGCGTCGCCCACGTGTTGGACGACGGGGAGATGGCGGACGTCCGAGCCGCCCGGGCGGTCGATGCGCAGCCCAGACTGCGCGATCGCCTCGAAGTGAGGTCCCCGCGCGACGAGCAGCACGTCCTGGCCGGAGTCGGCGAGGCGCGCCCCGATCACGCCGCCTACCGCTCCGGCGCCGAACACGACGTAACGAGACACGCGTCCTCCGTTGCGGTGCCGCCAGTTGGACAGCGCCCACCACTTTGCCCTCCCGGCGTGGCAACCGGCTCGTCCGGACCTCAGTCACCCGCCCACCGGGCACTCGCGCGCGGGGTAACCTGAGTCGTCGGCCGGTTGTGTTGGACCGGTTGCCCTTCGGGGGTGTAGCTCAGCTGGTAGAGCGCCACGTTCGCAACGTGGAAGTCGGCGGTTCGAGTCCGCTCACCTCCACCAAGAGGTCTTAACGTTTGACCTCGCCCCATCCTC
>JAKABX010000094.1 GCA_021796545.1 Actinomycetes bacterium | reverse complement strand
GTCAGTTTTCGGCCGGTGTTGACAAGGTCGGCCTTCGCGCCCGCCAGGTAGGTCGTCAGCACGTCCTACGGCGTCTCAGCACTTCCTGTGGTGGTCCGCCGCCAAGAGTGATCGCCTCACATCGCAGTTCCTCGACCAGCGCATCGCGAGCATCGACAAGGGCCGTAAGCTCGGCGCTCGAGTACTCGAAGGATCTGGCAGTCGTTTCCCGACCAACGGGTCGCTTGCGCTCGTGGGGGGTGGGATGACTGTGAGTGCGAGCTTCCGGCTCGTCGCCCTGGCCCAACGGGTTCATGATCTTCGCGAAGGGGCGATCCGGGGACCCTCCACCGTTTCAACCGGCATCGGCAACCGCGAGCTGATGACCGCGGCGAGAAGGCATCGTGATGCGCTCGCGGGCGCCGGCGACAAATCCTACGATGATCGCCCGTTACGACCGCCGAGGCAAGCAAGCGAGACGGCGGGAGGCGCAATCGCTGCATGTTTGGTACATCTTTGGGTGAGGTGCCACGGGGAGTTCCCAGGGATGGTCACAGTCTTGGTGATCATCCCTGGTCACGGGCGCGACGATCCCCCTGTTAGGCGCCACTGCTTTTGATCATCTGAGCGTCACTGATCGTGATCATGTGGGAGAGGGACGACCGAACGACCAAAGTGGCGTCTGGGATCCGGGCGCTGTCGCGGTCAGGCCCGCCAGCGGAGCTGGCGGGCCGTGTCGATGGTCGCTCGTGCGGGAGCTCGCCACGCCGGGGGTCAAGGGCGCTCAGCGGACGGTGTGGTGTCGTTGGTCTACGTAGCCGCGGTCGCCGAGCGCCCTTGACCCCCGGCGTGTTCGTGGTGGGGCGCGTCGGGGCCGGTCGCGGTCCAGATCTCTGAAGGTCGACCGGCCGTCGCGCGCCGCTCGCGCCGTGCTCGTCCGGCCCGCTCAAGGGCGTGCAGCGCCTCGTCGAGACGTGCCGCGGTCTGGTTGCGGTTGAACAGGTCGCGCAGCTCGGTGCGCGAGAGCCCCGCCGCAGCGGAGCTGAGCGCGGCGTGGACCTGCTCGGCGACCGCGTCGCCGGAGGCGGAGCGGCAGAGCCAGGCGATGGACGAGCCTGCGTAGTCCCACAGCGCGAGCCCGGCGGCGAGGTGCTGAGGCGAGATGACGCCGGCCCCGTCGACCAGTGCGTAGAGCATCGAGAGCCGCAGCACGTGCGCCTCCGCGCGTGCGGCGAGCGCGCCGGCGAGCCCGTCTTGGTCGCGACCGGCGAGATCCACGTAGAGGTCGCGCCACAGCGCTCGTGCGTCGTCGTCGATGCCGAGCTGACCGGCCCTGCGAGCCCGCTCGAGCGCGGCGGCGAGACGGGCGGGGAGCTCGGTCGCCCCGCACGGGTCGGGGTCTCCCCCGAAGGGGAGGAGGCGGTGCCGCCGACAGGCGATGAACACGAAGCGGTTCAAAAAGCCGTTCTCTGCCTCGAGAGTGGAAAGGTGCCGGGCGAGCTCGGTCGCGGTGATGTGGCCGATGAGACAGATGTGGGCGGCGCTCGCGCGTGCGGGGGCGGTGCGGGTGAGGAGCGCGAGCGGTCGGCTGTCCCAGGCGGCTCGCAGCACCGGGGAGAGCGTGCTCTGCTCGCGCCCGGTCGCCTTCAGCACGCTCGCGAGCTCGGGCTCGACGACGAAGAGGCGCCCGTCCGCGGCGCCCTCGTCGCCCCGGGAGGGGTCGCGTGCCGCCCAGATGAGCCCCTCGCCTGACGAGAGCCCCGTGCGGGTGCGCGAGGAGAGGCCCGGGTCCGCTCGCGACAGGACGCGCAGCACGTGGTCGAGCGCGGAGCCCTTCCTCGACCGGGCGGTGTCGCCGACGAGCGCGACGAACTCGTTCGGGTAGTGCGCCGTGGCCTCGATCTGGAGGAAGGCACCGCGCCCGACGACCGAGCCGGCGCCACAGAGCAGCTGGGCGAGGATCGCGACCGGGTCCGCCTCGGTCGCCGGGGCGATCGTCTCGACGACCGCGCCGGCGAGACCCTGGTAGGCCTCGGGCCGGGGCGGTGAGGGGAAGCCGGGCGGTGCCGCGAGCAGCGCTTCCTCGTTCTCGTCGAGCACCGCCGCAGCCGCCTCGTGCACCGCGGCTTCACTCACCGGCGACCTCGACGACGGCCGTCTTCGCCGCGCGCTCGTCGACGATCGCCTGGTCCTTCATGAAGGCCGCGACGAGGCCCTGGACGGCGAGGTTGTTGAGCGCGCGGGGAAGCCCTCTCGAGGCGCGGTGGACGACGTCGATCGCGTCGTCGGAGAAGAGCGGGTCGGAGCGCCCGCACAGCTCGAGGTGGTGGCGGAGATAGCCCTTGGTCTCTTGCGGGTCCATCCCCTCGAGCTGGACGCGCAGGCTGACGCGCTGGTCGAGCGCGGCCATCGTCGTCTGGGCGAGGCGGCGCCGCAGAACGGGCTGGCCGATGAGCACGAGCACGGCCGGGCTCTTCGAGTCGAGCTCCGCGGAGGTCAGCATGCGGACGTCCTCCAGCTGGTCGTCGGCCAACAGGTGCGCCTCGTCGATCGCGACGACGACGCGACGTCCCCGCTCGGCCTCCGCGGCACCGAGTGCCTCGGCGGCCTGCGGCACGAGGGCGGAGCGGTGAAAACGCGGCACGCCGCCGAGGGCGGTGACGATCGCGGCGAGGATCCCCCGGCCGCCGATGACCGGGTTCGGGCAGTAGACGACCTGGTGCCGGGAGGGCTCCAGGCCGGCCGCGGTGGCGCGCAGCGCGACGGTCTTTCCCGAGCCGACCTCGCCGGTGACGACGGCGAGGCCTCCCTCGCCGATGCACCAGGTGAGCCGGGCGACCGCTTCGGCGTGCGCCGTGGAGCGAAACAGCGCGGACGGCGCGAGGTCCTTGCGGAACGGCATCTTCGAGAAGCCGTAGTAGGCGCAGAGCCGGTCGATGCTCACTGTTCTTCCTCCTTGATCTGTTCTTCCTCCTTGATCGGCGCGTCGTTCTCCGGGCCCTGTTCGACACCCGCGTAGGCGATCCGTCTCGCCTGCTCGGCGGCGACCCGGGCGGCGACGAGGCCGAGGTAGTCGATCCCCGAGCGCACGGGAGGCGGCGGCTCGTCAGGCCGGGCGGCGGGATGGACGTGACGGCTGATCCTGCGGGGCAGGGCGGTCCCCATCGGGCGGCCCTCGTAGCGGACCTCGATCTCGGTCATGTCGAAAGGGTCGAACACGAGCTCGACCTTGGTCCCTGCGAGCGCGGGGTCGACCTCGTAGTGGTTGGAGAAGAGCGACACCGACGCGCTCCGGCGGTCGACGGTCCGGGTCGCGGACCACAAGAACGCCTCGTGCAGCTCGGCCGGGCTCGGCCGCCTGAGCGTCCGGCCGCGCAGCACCCGGTCGATCGGGCGCTCGCCGGTCTCGGAGTGCCGGCGGCGGTGATAGACGCCCTCCAGCCATGCCGAGAACAGCTCGGAGAGCTCGGTGAGGCTCGCCGCGCCGCCACGCGCCTCGATCTCGACGAGGAACTGGCTGCGCACGCTGGCGAAAAAGCGCTCCACCTTCCCGCGCGAGGAGGGTTGACGGACGCGGCTGTGGACGAGGCCGATCCCGAGCACCGCGAGGGTGCGGTTGAACGGCGCGGAGGTGAAGGCCGAGCCGTTGTCGACGAAGCAGCGGTCCGGCACCCCGTGGACCTCGAGCCCACGTCGGAGCGCCGCCTCGAGACGCACGGTGTCCTCCGCCGGTCCCCAGCGCCAGCCCGGCACCGCGCGGCTCCAGTCATCGACGAACGCGCACAGCACCGTCTTTCTCCCCGCGGTGACCGGACCGTGCAGGCCGTCCCCGGTCCAAAGCTCGCCGAAGTCGCCCGCCTCGAAGCGGCCGAAGGTCCGCACCGGCGCGTTGTCAGCGCCGCGCCGGAGCCCCGTGCGGGCGAAGTGGCGCTGGAGGGTGCGGGGCGAGACCGTCCCGATCCCTGCCTCGGACAGCACCCGGGCGACCTGGGCAGCGGTTCGTTCCGGTGCCTCGCGCTTCAGCGTGGTCGCGGCCTTGAGGATCCCGGCCGGCGTGCGGGTCGGCTGGGCCCGCAGCTCGGGGTGGAGCGCCTCGAACCCGCCCGAGCGCCACGCCCGCAGCCAGCGCCGCAGCGTCGGAGCGGAGACGCTCACCCACCTGCCGTCCGGTCCGAGGTGTGAGGTCGCGGCGAGCTCGCGCACGAGCGCGCCGCGCTCAGCCGGGCTGAGCTCGGGGTCCGAGAGCGGACGGACGAGCGAATAGCGGAACAGCGCGACGTCCCGCCCCCGCTCGGAGGTGTCCCTCGGATGCTCCGAGCGTCCGTTCTCGCTCACGTCTCGAGCATGTGCGCCTCAGCGAAAAAGCGGGAGAGGGGAGCTCGTGTTGGCGAGCAGCAGCCCCCCGGTCGCGCCCGAGACGAAGGACCAGAGCCGCGCTTCGCCGAAGCGCCGCCGGGCTGCCGCCGCGGCGACCCCGATCGCCTCGAGCGCGTCCTTCTCCGGCGAGCCACGTGCCTCGATCGCACCGAGGCGCGGGTCGAGGGCGTAGGCGAGGGCCCCAAAGGCAGTCCGGATCTCCCCGGCGCGGGCGGAGAAGCGGCGGAACCAGCCGCGCGCAGTGTCGGGATGGACCCCGGCGCGTCGTGCGGTGGCCGCCCGGCTCTCGCCGTTCGCGAAGCGGGCCCGGAGCGCCTCGCCGATCACCTCGGCGAGGTCGCGGCGACGGACGAACGCGACCGTCGGGAAAAGCACGTGGGTGACCTCGCACGACCGGCACCGGGAGCGTCGCGGGCGGAGCGTTGTCGTCTTGTCCCGGTTCCGCAGCACCCGCGGCCGGGCGAAGCTCCACGGTCCGAGCACTCCCGACCGACAAGACGGGCAGCGATACCCGCCCGATCGGAGGGTCGTCTCCACCACCACCGGATCGGGCTCTACGCTCAGCACAGCGAGCATCACCTCGCAGCGACAGACGGGCCCCCTCTCGATTCCGGCCAAGGAGCAGGGAGGGGGTCCGTGCGCGTTCAGATGTCGCTCACCACGCTGTCGCCACCACGCGGGCACCCGCAAGCGCCGAGCCGTGCTGAGCGCGCGATCAGAAGGAATGGCGCTACCGATCCCGCGCGCGATCAGAAGGAGTGGCGCTCAACACCCCGCGCGCGATCAGAAGGAGTGGCGCTCAACAGCGCCCGAGCGTCTCGGTG
>JAKABX010000093.1 GCA_021796545.1 Actinomycetes bacterium | reverse complement strand
AGCGCGCTGAGGTCGCGCCGGCGCCGTACGCAAGGACGCGAGTGTTTGGTTCCCGCCGGCCTGACCAAAGATCTCCGGGACGCGGCCGAACCGCCGGCGCAGTCGCCCGTGGTGAGCGGGACGCGCGCCACGCGCGTCGCCGACGGGCGCATGGCGCCGGGGCGCCCGGGTGTGCCCGAGGGTGGGTGTGCCGCGGCCCTTTGGCCGGCGCGCTCAGCCGCGCGCCTCATCGGCGTCAGCCTGCGTGGCGCTACCCCTCAGCGCCGCGGCGTCAGCGCGCGTTTGTCGCCCTGTGCCCCTCGGCGCCGTGCGGCCGGGCCGGATCTCCCGCCTACAGCCCGAGCGCACGGCCCTCGCCGCGGGGGTCCGACCCGCCGAACAGGACGCCGTCACGGCGCCGGGTGATCACCTGAGCGAGACCACCGGAGCCGTAGGGAGGGAGGGTGTCGAGCGGGAAGCCGGCCGTTGCGAGCGCGGCGAGGACGTCCGTCCCGAACCGGTCTTTGGCGCGCAGGCGCAGCGGGCTGCCGATCACGTCCGCGTCGCTGCCGGGGTGCACGGTCGTCCGCGGTGCCTGGACCGCCTCCTGGGGGGTGCAGGCGTGGTCGACGAGGTGCGAGATGAGCTGCATGTTCCACCGCACCTGTCCGTCGCCGCCCGGAGTCCCGCCGATCAGCGCCGGGCGGTCCCTGTCGCCCACCATCCACACGTTCAAGGTGTGCATCGGATGCCGCCGGGCGCGGACCTCGTTCGGGTCGCGCTCGATGAGGTACGCGCCGCGCCCGAGCCGGCTGTTCAGCACGATCCCGGTGCCGGGCACGACGCGTCCCGAGCCGGAGAGGGAGGCGACGGACTAAATGAAGCTCACCGCGTTGCCTGCGGCGTCGACGCAGTAGAACGACGTCGTGTCTCCCCCGCGGGACCAAAGCCCGCGCGCCGCCGCGAGCAGCGCGCGGCCTCCCGCCGTTTCCTCGGGCCCGAGGAGCCGGGCCGCCTTGTCGCCGTCGCTGCCGACCTGTGCAAAGCGCCTCGCGACAGCGCGCCGTGGCGCGCGCGAGGAGAGCAACGGCCTCTGCTCGGAAGAAAGGGGAGTGCGCCGAACCGGCCGTCGAGCATCGCCGCCTGTTGGAGGACCATGTAGCCGGGGTCGGCGACGCCGTCGCGTCGAGCCGACGGCCGCCGTAGCGGCCGGTGAGGAGCTCGCCGACGAGCGCGCGCTGCGCGGCCCACTCCTCTCCGGAGAACGGCGCACCCCGCCGCGCAGCAGCTCGAGGCGGGCCTGCGCGAGCGGACCCTCGTAGAACGAACGCGGGTCGGCCGCGACCCTGCGCCGGGTCGCGGCGAGGCCCTTTTGGACGAAGCGGTCCCGAAGGCCCCAAGGCGCCCTCCGGGGAGGACGGTGGTGGTGGCGGCGGCGTCCTCGCGCAGCAGCGCCTCGCCCTCAAGAAGGTGCGCGACGTTCGCGCGGGTGAGCGCGAGTCCGCCCTCGGCCAGCGCCGCGGCCGGCTCCAAGAGCTCTTCGAGCAGGCGCGAGGCGAGGAAGACCAGCGCCTCGACGCAGGAGACAGGCCGGGAACCGCCACCGACTGGGGCCCGCGGATCGGCACCGCGGAAAGCCCCCGGGCGCGGTAGAAGTCGGTGTCCCGCCGTCGGGACCAAAGCCGCTGCCCTGCACCGAGACGTAGCGGCGCTGCGCGGCGCCGTACGCGAGCGCGAAGGCGTCCCCGCCCAGGCCACACATCGCCGACATCGCGACCGACGCCCCGCCCGACATCGCGACCGCCGCGTCGACGGCGTCTCCGCCCTCGGCGAGCACCGTTGCCCCGATGAGGGAGACCGCGCGGTGCGCGCTCGCCACCATCCCGCCGCTCGACACCGCGTCGGACCGACGCAGTCCCATCTCGTCTCATCCCCGCTCTCCGCCCTCTGAGTGTCGGCCATGGCGCGCCGGCCCTCCCAGGGGCGCCGCCGCTCCCGACTACCGTGCGGGCCGCTCGCCGCGTAGGGTCGGGGCCAGCGAGCAGCGACGCGTGCGTCGTCGCGACGCGCCCGATCCCGAGCCGATCCGCCGTCCGACGCGCCCGGCGGCACAGCAAGGAGGAGCACTCCGTGGCGGAGCAGCACCGAACAGGGGTTCCCGACCCCGTGGGACGCGCCGTGCCCGACGAGCGCCGCCTGCGCCGCCTGGTCCGCCGCGAGGGCCACCACCCCCTCGCCGTGCTGCGCGACCTCGGATGGCGCTACCGCATGCGCTGCCTCAACGAGTCACTGCACCTGAGCGACCGCACGCTGATGGCGCGGGCGCCCGCGACGCTCGCGGTCCGCAGCCCGGGGATCCCGCGCCCCGAGCACCCCTGAGGGCGGAACGCCACGACCGCTCCCGGCGGCGTCGCGCCCCCACGACAACACGGGCGCGGACCCGGCGAAGGAGCCCGCGCGCGCGAGGTGGCGTGCCCGGGGCTTGCTACAGCTCGCGGCGTTCGAAGCTGTAGAGCGCCGCGGCCATCACGAGGACGAACCAGGCGCCGACGAAGACCAGGTAGGGCCAGGCGAGCGGTGCCGTCGCGAAGAACGGGTTTCCCGCCGCGGCGGAGGACTGGCTGAGGCGCTGTGCGACAAATGACCGGGGCTCGAGCGCGTAGATCGCTCCGTGCCACAGGCCGTCGGTCGGCAGCAAGAAGCGCGCGACCTCCCCGACGCTTCGCAGCGTCCCGATCTTGAACAGCGTCCCGAGCGAGCCGACGACGCCCGCGAGCCAGGCTGCGCCGAACAGCGCGACCGCGACGACGCCGGTCGCGATCGCGGACAAGCGGGTGCTGAGCAGCACCGTCACGCTGAGCAGGATCGCCCCCTCGCCGAAGAGGTAGAGGGCGGCACCGACCGGATCGGGCGGGACGAAGCCGCTCACGAGGTCGACGATGCCCACCTCCAGGGCCGAGACCACGACGCTGTAGGCGAGCAGCACGCCGGCGAGGCCCAGCCACTTGCCGAGCAGAACCTCGCTCCGCCGCACGGGGCGCGTGAGCACCGCGAGCAGGATGCCCGACTCGATCTCGGTGGACACCGACGGCGACGCCATCGCCGAAGCGCTGAGCGCGACGACGAAGCTGAACATGAACATGAAGACGATGAGCGACTGGGGGATCGCGACGTGCACCTCGCCCGAGGTGACGTTCCGGGCGTGGCTCAGCCGGTCGAACCCCCACGCGCTCAAGGCGGCGAGGAGCACGGTGATCACGCCGAACGCGGCGACGAGCCGGCGCCGTACCGCCTCGCGGACGGTCAGCCGGGCGATGACGAGGGTGGGGCTCACGGCGCGGCCAGCAGCTCGAGGAAGCGCTCCTCGAGGGTTCGGTGCTCGGGAACGACGGCCTCGACCCGTCCGCCGCGTGCGACGATCGCGGCGACGAGGTCGGGCACGGCACCCGGTGCAATTCCCTCGGCGACGACCCACTCGCCCGCTGCGCTGAAGGTTCCAAAACCCGTGAGCCCCGCCCACCAGGTCCGCGCGAGCCCCGACACGCGCAGGCGGACCGACGCGACGCCGCCGAGCAGCTCGGCCAGCGTGCCCGTCGCGACGGCGCGTCCGCGGTCGATGACCGTCACCCGGTCACAGATCTGCTGAGCCTCCTCGAGGAGATGGGTGTTCAGAAACACCGTGGCCCCCCGCCGGCGCAGGTCGAGCACGACCCGACGGACATCGTGGCGCCCGACCGGGTCGAGCGCGCTCGTGGGCTCGTCGAGGATGACGAGCGCGGGCGCGCCGAGCAGGGCGACGCCGAGGCCGAGCCGCTGTTGCATGCCCTTGGAGAAGGTCCCGACCTTGTCCCCGGCGCGCGGAGCGAGGCCGACGGTCTCAAGCGCCTCGCCGACGGCCGCCGGGTGGGTCTCACGGGCCAGCCCGAGAAGGCGGCAGTGCAGGAAGAGGACCTCACGCGCGCTCAGCCAGCCGGGGAACCGGAAGAGCTCGGGGAGGTAGCCGATCTGCCTGCGGGTCTCCCGGTCGCCCGCCGGCGCCCCGAGGACCATCGCCTCGCCGCCGCTCGGGCGCACCAGCCCGAGGAGCAGTTTCACCGCCGTCGTCTTGCCCGCGCCGTTCGGTCCGAGGAAGCCGAAGACCTCGCCGCGGCGCACCGTCATCGACAGGCCCGCGAGCGCGGTCGTCCCCCGGTAGTGCTTGCGCAGATCTGTCGTATGGATCGCCGGCGACTCGCGCCCCGCGTCGGCACCCTGCGCGCCCCCCACCGACCCGGCGCCCTCGGGGACGGCGGGCTCAGCCCACCTGGCGAGCGACATTGAGGAGGTCCGCGCTGTCGAGGAGTCCGGCGACCACGTGCACCTGCCCAGTCTTGTCCTCCCAGATCGCCGCTGAGGCCGCACCGGTGCCGTCAGTCAGCAGGATCCCGGGAGCCGTGTCGATGACGACCGAGCTCGACTGCACCCCGGAGGGGACCGGAACCGGCAGTGTGCTCTGGAGGTTGGAGACGAGACGCAGCGCCTCGGCGAGCGCCGGCGGCACCCCCGGCTGGGCCAGGAGGAAGTTCTCGAGCTCGCTCGTGGTTGCGCCGTTCGAGGTGACGAGCGGGCGGGTGATCGCCGCGATCGCCATGGTGCTCGACGTTCCCGTCGCCGCGCCGTAGAGCGCGCCGACACCGGGACCGACCGTGACGGCGAGGGTGCTGCCCGACAGCGTCGCACCGGCGTGGGCGTTGAAGGTGAAGCTTGCCCGCACCTCGCGCAGCGCCACGTAGCGGCTCGGCGCGCCAACGCCGTTCGGGAGCACGCCCGGCAGGCTGAGGTCGACCCCCGCGGCCGCCTCGGCGGCCGACAGCGAGACGAAGGTCTCGGGTGCGCCCGCCGAGCTCCAGGTGAGCGTCCCGTCCGCCAACGACTTTGTGCCGCTCGGCTCGCTGAAGCCGGTCAGCGCCGCCGGACTCGTGACCCCGACGAGGCCCGCCAGCGGGGCAAGGCCGCTCGTTCCCAGCGGCACCGGCGCCACCGTGCTCGGGGCGAAGACCGTGGTGAGCGTCGCCGCGGCGGCGGCACCCGCGACGACGAGGGCCGCCGCGCCCACGAGCACGCCGGTGCCGAGCGACGGGCGCGCCACGGCGAGGCGCCGGTGGCGGCCGAGGTGCCCGGGCGCGGCGCCCGTGCGCGGCGCAGGAGGCCGGCGCGCCCAGCCGCGCTC
>JAKABX010000019.1 GCA_021796545.1 Actinomycetes bacterium | reverse complement strand
GCGGTTGCGGCTCGTCAGCTGCGCGAAGAGCCGCTCGCGCTCGAGCGCGCTCGCCACGTAGCCGCCATAGAGCGTGAGCAGCTCGAGCTCGTCGCGCGCCGGGCGCCCCGGGGCCGAGCGCAGCACCGTGATCACCCCGGCGGCCTCCCCGCCACCGGTGACGGGGACCGCCCAGCTCCCCTCGACTCCCGTTGCGCGCGCGACCGCCGCGTAGGGGTGCCATGCAGAGCTCGAGGCGACGTCCTCGTCGATCACGGGCTCGTTGCGCTCGACCGCGAGGCCGACGGGGCCGCCGCGGGCGCCCGTCGGGACCCGCTGCCACGCCCGGGCGAGCGCGCCGGGCAGGCCGAGGGAGGCCGCAAGAGACAGCTCGCGTCCCTGGCGCCGGTGGATGACGAGGCGGTCCTCACCGAGCGCGGCGCCGAGGGTGGAGAGGATGAGCGGGAGGCTCGAGGAGCGGTCGCTCGAGGCCAGGCGGTCGGCGAGCGCGTGCAGCCGGCTCAGCTGGTGGCGCGGCGAGGCGGCGACCTCGGCGCCGGACATCAGCGCGATGACGTCGTCGGGGTATGCGCGTGCCGGGTCGACCTCGGCGTGGACGCGCCCGGCGCGCATGACGACGATCCGGCGGGCGAGGCGGAAGACGAGCGGCAGGTCGTGGCTGACGAGGAGGACGGCGCTGCCCTGGGCGGCGACCGCGGTGATGAGGCGCTCGACCTCGGTGGCCTCGGCGACACCGAGCGCGGCGGTCGGCTCGTCGAGGAGCAGGACGCGCGGCGTCGCACGCATTGCGCGCGCGACGGCGAGAAGCTGGCGCTGGCCGCCGGAGAGCAGGCGGACGCTCGCCGAGGTGTCGAGGTTCACCTTGAGGCGCTCCAAGAGCGCGGCGGCCCGGGCGTGGCGGCGCGCGTCCGAGCGCAGGAGGAACCGCTTCTCGTCGCCGAGCAAGAGGTTCGACGCGACATCGAGGTTGTCGCAGAGCGCGAGGTCCTGCCACACGACCGCGACGCCGCGGCGGGCGACCGCGCCCGGATTGCTGACCAGCGGCTCACCGCAGAGCTCGATGGTGCCCGAGGCGGCCGGGAGGTCCCCGGCGACACAGCGGACGAGGGTGGACTTGCCCGCCCCGTTCTCCCCGACGAGCGCGACGATCTCGCCCGCATGAAGGTCGAGGTCGGTCCCGTCGAGGACGCGTAGCGGGCCGAAGCCGACGCGCAGCGCGCGCACCGAGAGCACCGGCTCGGCGTGCTGCGGGCGTCCCGTCGGCCCCATCGTCCCCACGACCGCATTCTGGCTCTCGGCCGGCGCCGCTCGCTCAGAGGTCGTCGTCGCCCTCGCCCTCCCCGCCGGTGAAGGTCCCCGTCTCGCCCGCCGGCGGCGGTCCGCCCACCACCTGTGGGGGGACGAGGTCGTTCAGCGCGTCGATGAGCTGGCGGAGCCGGCCGTGGTGGGTGCGGTCGAACTCGCAGGCGATGCGGGGAAGCTCGAGGTGGTCGCCGCCCGAGCGTTCGGGGGCGAGCGGCTCGGTGTGCCACAGCCCCCGGGGCGAGCAGATGTCCGCGAACTCGCGCCCGAGGCGCTCGAGATCCGCGTCGCTCGGCGCGTGGCGCAGGCGGATCACCATCGTCCGTCCGACGAAGCGGCGCGAGTGGTAGTTGCGGTGGAAGCGCAACAGCTCGGCGATGGCCTCGTCCGGGTCGTCGGTGATCCGGTAGAGATGGGCGTCGAAGCCGTCCGCGAGCCCCGCGGCGTAGACGTGCTCGGAGACAAAGGCCTCGAAGCCGCGCCAGTAGCTGCCCCCGGGGGTGTCGAGCAGCACGATCGGCGCCGGCTCGGCCTTTCCGGTCTGCAGCAGCGTGAGCAGCTCGAATGTCTCATCGAGCGTGCCAAAGCCGCCCGGAAGGCAGCAGAAGCCCGTCGACTCCTTCATGAGCATGAGCTTGCGCGTGAAGAAGTACTTCATGTCGACGAGCTTGGGGTTGCTCGCGATGTAGGGGTTCGGGTCGGCCTCGAAAGGCAGGCGGATGTTGACGCCGATCGCCATCTCCGCCCCGGCTCCCTCGTTGCCGGCCTGCATGATGCCCGGTCCCGCGCCCGTCACGACCATCCACCCCGAGGCGGCCATCTGGGCCGCGAGCTCGCAGGCGACGCGGTAGAGGGCGTCCTCGGGTGTCGCGCGCGCCGAGCCGAAGATCGTGAGCTTGGGGGTCTCGTGGTACGGGGCGAACATCTTGAAGGCGTCGCTCATCTCACGCAGCGCGGTGCCGACGATCTTCAGGTCCAGGCGGTCCGCGTCGTCGGCCGCCAGTTGGAGCGCGGCGAGCACGAGGCGGCGGACGAGGTCGTGGTTGCGTCGGACGTCGAGGTGCTGGAGGAGCTCCTCGACGAGCGCGGTGGTGTCCGCCGGCTCCGCGCGGCGCTCGAGGTCGCTCGTCACGCCGGCTCCTCGGCGAGGAGCGCCGGGGGCACCGGGACGGTCGCGAGGCCCTGCGCGGCGGGGGGATCGACGAGCCAGGCGGTGTTCTCCCCCCGCAGGCGCGCCGCGGGCAGGTCGTCGCCGGCCGCAAGGCGCGCGAGCACGTCGTGCTTGTCGGCGCCGAAGACGGTGACGAGGCACAGGCGCGCGCGTCCGAGTGCGCCGTAGGTCAAGGTGAGCCGGTCGTGGGGGTTGCGGCCCGAGGGGTCGCGGCTCTCGGCGACGAGCACCTCCTCGGGCGCGTCGAGCGCGGGCGAGCGGGGGAACAGCGACGCGGTGTGGCCGTCGGGGCCGACGCCGAGCTGGACGAGGTCGAGCGCGCCCGCGGCGGCGAGCTGCGCGCCGTAGGCGGCAGCGCCCGCTGCGCAGTCCATCGCGTGGAAGCCGGCGAGCTCGTCGCGGTGGGGGCCGAGCGCCTCGAGCAGCGAGCGCGCGTTCGAGTCGGGGGAGTCCCGCGCAACGCAGCGCTCGTCGACCTGGAACAGCTCGATGCCCGCCCAGTCCAGACCGCCCGCGACCAGCGCGTCCATGCACGCCCGCCCGCCCGTGCCCCCCGAGGCCGCCAGGCGCAGCCGCCCGCCCGAGCGGCGCTGGGCCGCGCGCACGCAGGCGGCGAAGGCGGCCGGGACATCCTCGACGAGCAAGAGTCGCAACGCGCTCACGGGTTCCGCCACATCCGCCCGGAGGCCTCGATGAGCCGGTCGGCCTCGGCCGGGCCCCAGCTGCCCGCGCGGTAGCGGGCGAGCGGGGGCTCGCCCTCAGTGAACGCCCGCTGGATGGGCGCGACGATCTGCCAGGCCTGCTCCACCTCATCGGTGCGGATGAACAGCATCGGGTCCCCGGTCATCGCGTCGAGGAGGAGGCGCTCGTAGGCCTCCGCGGTGCCGCCGGGGAAGGCGTCGGAGTAGGAGAAGTCCATCGCGACCGTCCGGATCGTGAAGCTCGGGCCGGGAACCTTCGCGCCGAAGCACAGGGTGATCCCCTCGTCGGGCTGGATGCGCAAGGTGAGGGCGTCGGGGAGCAAATCACGGGTCAGCTGACCGGCGAAGGGCAGATGCGGCGGCCGCTGGAAGACCATCGCGACCTGGGTCTCGCGCTGGCGCAGGCGCTTGCCGGTGCGCACGAAGACCGGCACGCCCGCCCAGCGCCAGTTGTCGACGGCGAGCTGCATCGCGAGGTAGGTCTCGGTCAACGACGCCGGGTCGACGCCGTCCTCCTCGCGGTAGCCGGGCACGGCCACGCCTCCGACCTCGCCGGCGACGTACTGCGCCCGCACGACGCGGTCGATCTCCTGCTCCGCCTCGTGGACGACGACCGAGCGCAGGAGCTTGACCTTCTCGTCGCGGATGGAATTGCCGTTGAGCGAGGCGGGCGGCTCCATCAAGGTGAGCGCGAGGACCTGCATCACGTGGTTCTGCACGATGTCGCGCAGCGCGCCCGCGCGCTCGTAGAAGTTGCCACGGTGCTCGACGCCGATCGACTCGGCGACGGTCACCTGGACGTGGTCGACGTAGCGGCGGTTCCAGATCGGCTCGAAGATCGCGTTCGCGAAGCGCAGGGCGAGGACGTTCTGGACCGTCTCTTTGCCCATGTAGTGGTCGATCCGGAAGATCTGGTCCTCGGCGAAGCACTCATGCAGCTCGTCGTCGAGCGCCCGCGAGCTGTCGAGGTCCGCGCCGAAGGGCTTCTCGACCACCAGGCGCGCGAAGGACCCCCCGGGTCCGGGCTCGTTCGCCTTGTAGGCCGCGAGGCCCCGCGCGACGGTGCCGAAGAGGTCCGGGACGGTCGCCAGGTAGTAGACGCGGTTGCCCGCGGCACCGGGCTCGACGTCGACCTCCGCGAGGACCGCCGCCAGGCGCTCGAAGGTCGCTGGATCGCTGTAGTCGCCCGCGACGTAGCGGAACTTGCGGATGACCTGTTGCCACGCCGCGTTGTCCTCCGCCCCCTCGACCTTCGCGCACAGGTCGCGGAAACCCTCGTCGCCGATCCCGCTGCGCGCGACGCCGACGACCGCGAAGCCGCGGGGGAGCGCGCCGTTCTCGGCGTGGCGGGCGAGGGCCGGCAGGAGCTTGCGGGTCGCGAGATCCCCCGACGCGCCGAAGATGACGAGCGCGAGCGGCTCGGGCATCCGGGAGGTGTCGATGCCGGGTACCTCGGTCATGAGCGCGTCGGCAGTCGCCTCGGTCGTCGTCCCAGTCGTCATCGCTCGCCTCCCTTCTGCACGCGCCGCGCCGTTCCCCCCATCACGTCCTCGCCGGCACCGCGGCGTCGGGCGCCCGGTGCCGCTCCCGAAGGCACCCTACCGGCGCACGCGTCGGGGAATTCACGACCAGAGCTCCTCGAGGTCCTCGAGCGCGATCCGGCAGACCGGCCGTTCGGCGCGCACGAGCAGCTCGTGTTCGGCGCGCGAGGCGGCCGCGTGGTGGGCGGCGAGCGCGCCGGGACCGACGGGCCGTCGGGGAACGAGCGTGACGGCGCCGGCGGTCGGGCCGGCGCTGCGCAGGGCGCCCCAGGCGTGCCGGGCGCGGTCCCCCGGGCCGATGAGAAGTGCGCCCGCCCATCGGGCGCCGAGCCAGCCCTCGAGCGCGGCGAGCGTCGGCGGCGCCGCGGGGAGGTCGATGGCGACGCTGCAGAGGTCCTCGGGCCCCGCGCGCTCGTCGAGGAAGGCGGCGAGGTCCTCGGGACCACCCACCGCCGCCGGGGGTCCCGGAGGGGCCGTTGTGGTGGCGGGGTCCGGACGCCACGCGGGCTGCTCACCGGCGAAGGGATCGAGACCGAGGGCGTAGCCCGCGGCGACGACGGCAAGCTCGACGCTCGCGATCGCCTCCCCGAGGCGCGCCGGGTGTTCGGGTGCGAGAACCCGGCGGAGCGCCGTAGGGGCCCCGGGGGCGTCGGGCGGGGCGACGAGGGCGACGGCACCCCCGCGCTCGCCCCCGAGCGCCCCGGCGACGAGCGCGCCGAGGTACGGCCCGAGGCCCGCGTCGCTCTCGGCAAGGGGGAGCGCCAGGATGTGGCGGCCCTCGCCGACCTCGGCCGCGAGCTCGAGACCGAGGGCGACCGCCGCGGGCCCGTCGACGTCGATGACCCGGCCGCACAGCTCCGCGACGTCGTAGCCGGCGAGCGCGGCGGGCAGCGCCCCGGCAACCCCGAGCGCACCGAAGCGGTCACCGGCATCGGCCGGCTGGGTGAAGACGCGGCGGACCCCGGCGCCGTGCGCCTGCGCGGCGAGGCGGCTGTGCGCGGGGGCGACGACGGCGATCCGGCGAGGGTCGCGGCCACGGCGCAGCGCCTCCGCGAGCAGGAGCTCCCCCTCGGGCGCCCGTCCCTCGCCGGCCGCCACGACGACCACGAAGGCGGTGTCGAGGGCGAGCTCGTCGAGCGCGGTGGGCTCGGCGACGTCGCAGACGCGGACCCGGCGGTCCCCGCCGCCGACGCGCTCATGGGCGGCGACGAGGGCGCCGGCCGCAAGCGGTGCGACGCCGACGCCGATCACGGCGACCTCGGCCTCGTCGACGCTGTCGGCGAAGCGCGCGAGATCCCGAGCCTCACGCTCCATCCGGCGGGGCGCGTCCTGGAAGGACAACCGGCCGGTCGCCGCGGCGCCGAGCGGGAAGAGCCCGGCGTCGCGGGCGCGGATCCGCCGGTAGAGGTCGTCCGGCTCGGGCAGTGTCGGGCGCGGGGTCACGCGGCGCCGAGCGCGGCCGCCTTGTGCTCGAGACGTTCGATCAGCTCGTCGAAGGACTTCGCGAAGGCCGCGACGCCCTCGGCCTCGAGGGTCGCGGTGACGTCGTCGAGGTCGACGCCGACCGTCGCGAGCTCCTCCAGCACAGTCGCCGCTTGGGCCGGGTCCGCGTCGACGGTCCGCGCCAGGTGGCCGTGGTCGACGAACGCGTCGATCGTGGCGTCGGGCATGGTGTTGACCGTGTGGGGGCCGATCAGGCCGTCGACGTAGAGAAGGTCCGGATACGCGGGGTTCTTGGTCGAGGTGGAGGCCCACAGCGGGCGCTGGAGCCGTGCGCCGTGGGCGGCGAGGTCGGCGAAGCGCTGCGAGGCGAATCGCTCCGAGAACAGCGCGTACGCGCGCCGGGCCTGCGCGAGCGCGCCTTGGCCCTTCAAGGCGGCGGCGCGCGCGGCCGTCGCGCCGACCTGTGCGAGCAGCGCGTCGAGGCGGCGGTCGACCTCGGTGTCGACGCGGCTCACGAAGAAGGACGCGACCGACGCGACCCGCGAGGGGTCCCCGCCGGCGGCGACGAGGCGCTCGAGCCCGGTGAGGTAGGCGTCGATCACCGCGCCATAGCGCTCGAGGGAGAAGATGAGGGTGACGTTCACGCTGCGGCCCGACGCGATGGTCTGCTCGATCGCGGGGAGGCCCTCCACGGTCGCGGGGATCTTGACGAGCAGGTTGGGCCGCTCGATGCGCTTGTGCAGCGCGGCCGCGGCCGCCGCGGTGCCCGCGCTGTCGTGCGCGAGCGCGGGCGCGACCTCGAGGGAGACGAAGCCGTCGGTGCCGCCGCTCTCGTCGTAGAGCGGTCTGAGCAGCGACAAAGCGCCCTCGATGTCGGCGATGACGAGGTCCCAGTAGGCGTCCTCGACGCTCGCCCCGCCGGCCATGAGGTCGGCGAACTGCTCGTCGTAGTCCGAGCCGCCCTGGATCGCCTTGGCCATGATCGTCGGGTTTGAGGTCACGCCCCGCACGCCGAGCGCCATCAGGCGCTCGAGGCCGCCCGCCCTCACGTAGCTGCGCTTCAGGTCGTCGATCCAGGGGCTCTGGCCCTGCTGGTCGTAGAGCTGGTGCAGTCGGGTCACCGGGCCGCTCCTTTGGGTCGCTCGCCGGCGCCGGGGGCCGCCCGCGCCGCCACGGTGCCCGCGATCCTACCGGCGCAGCCCGGTCGCGCCCGGCCGCCCTCAGGGGTCGGCGGCGGTGCCCGCCCACGCGGAGGCGACGGGCGCGTGCTGAACCTTGGGGGTGGCGAGGCGCACGGTCGCGAGCCGGCGTCGCGCGAGCAGGCGGATGATCCACCACCCCGGGTCGAGCTCGCCGCGGACGTGGGCGAGGCGCGCGGCGGTGGGAGCGGCGTGGTGGTTGTTGTGGAGGCCCTCCCCGGCCGTGAGGAACGCGAGCCACTGGTTGTTGCGCGCCGTGTTGTCGTAGCGCTGCGAGCCGAAGGTGTGGCCGATCGCGTTGATCGCGCCGTTGAGCAGGAGGTAGGTGACGGTGTGCACCGCCGCGGCGATGAGCGCGCCCTCCCACCCGAGGCCGACCACGAGGATCCCGATGCCGAGGCCGAGGCCGACGAACGCGTGGTCGAACAGCACGCGGTCGAGGCGGTCGGGGGGGAGGTCCTTCGCATAGCGCTGGACGGTTTCGCCGTCGCGGGCGCAGCGCCGGTAGAGCGCGGCATTGGCCAGCTGGACCTTCCAGAAGCCGAGCAGGATCGGCGAGTGGGGATCGCCCTCGACGTCGGTGTAGGCGTGGTGGCGCCGGTGCACCGCCGCCCACTGGCGGGGGCGGATGCCGGTCGTGAGCCAGGTGAGCACCCGGAAGGCCATGCGCACGGTCGGCGTGTAGGTGACCGCACGGTGGGCGACGCTTCGGTGGAGGTAGATCGTCGTGCAGACGATCCCGATCTGGCAGACGACGCAGCCGACGACAACGGCGAGCGCGACCGGCGGCACGCGCGAAGGCTAGCAGCGTGGAGGCGGCGCACACCCGTGTCGGCCGGCCCCGGCGACTAGCCTGCGCCTGTGCGAAGGACGAGCAAGCCAAGGCGGGGCGGTCGGCTGTCGGTCGGCGACCAGAAGGCTGCCGCCGTCGAGGTGGCGCGTCTCGTCGCGGGCTACGTCCGCCAGGAGACACTCGACCCGCTGAAAGGTCTCGCCAAGCGCGCCGTGTTCTCGCTCGCCGCGGTCGCGCTGCTCGCGATCGGCTTTGTCGCGGCGTTGCTCGGGCTGCTGCGCGTCCTGCAGACCGAGACGGGGCGGACCTTCGCGGGGAGCTGGAACTTCGCGCCCTACCTGCTCACGGCCGTCGCGGCGCTGCTCGTGATCGGCACGGCGGCCGCACTCGGGCTGCGGGCGGGCGCCGGGCACAAGCGGTGAGCCGCGTAGAGTGGCGGACCGGTGCCGGGCCGGCCGCACCGGTCCGCGGGGGAAGGGAGTGCTGCCGATGAGGGTGTTCTCACCACTCGCGCCGGGGCTGAGCGCCGAATCGGAGCGTATCTCCCTCGGCCAGATCCAAGACCGCCTGCGCGCCCTGCGGGGAGATGCTGAAAAGGCCGTGCGCGGCGCCGCGGGCCCCGGTGTCGCCGCGGCCGCCGGCGGGGCGTTCGTGGCGCTGATCGCCCTCGCGTTCCTGCTCGGCCGCCGGCGCGGGCGGCGGCGCGCGACCGTCCTCGAGATCCGCAGGATCTGAGCCGCGTGATCGCCTTCCTCGACGCCGCCGCGCGCCGCGCGCTGCGCCGGTTCGCCCGGCGCGCGATCGAGGACCCGCGCTATGTGATCCTCGCCTTGGCCGCGGCGCTCGTCCATCTCGCGCTGAAGCCGGAGAAGCCGGTCGTCTCCCGGGTCGACCTGCGCCTCGGCGAGTCGGCGCTCGTCCGCCACCTGCCCCCGCCGCCGACGCGGCGGGACCGGCGCCGTGCCCGCCGGGCGGAGGCCCGGGCCCGCCGAGCCGCCGCGCGCATCGCCGAGCCGCCGCCGGTCGAGATCCCCGTCGACGCCCTGCGCGACGCGTGAGCGCGCCCGCGGCGCGCGGCCCGTTCGTGGCTGGCGAGCGGGTCCTGCTGGTCGATCCGAAGGACCGCCGCTACCTCGTCCGCCTGCAGCCCGGAGGGCGCTTCCAGACCCACGCCGGGATCCTCGACCACGACGACCTCATCGGCGCCGCGCCCGGCGCGACCGCCGTCGCCGCGCGCCCGGGAGGGGCCGGCGAGGGGCGCCGCTTCCTCGCGTTCCGGCCGACGCTTGCGGACCTGGTGCTCAAGATGCCGCGGGGCGCGCAGGTCATCTACCCGAAGGACCTCGGCGCGATCCTGCTCGGCGCGGACCTCTTTCCCGGCGCGCGCGTCCTCGAAGCCGGCGTGGGGTCGGGCGCGTTGTCCATGGCGGCGCTGCGTGCGGGTTGCCGGGTCATCGGCTACGAGCTCCGTCCGGACTTCGCGGCCCGGGCACGTGCGAACGTCGCCGCGCTCCTCGGCGACGACGCGGACTACCGCGTGGAGGAGCGCGACGTCTACGCGGGCATCGACGAGCGCCGCCTCGACCGCGTGCTGCTCGATTTGCCCGAGCCCTGGCGCGTCGTCCCCCACGCCGAGGACGCGCTCGCGCCCGGGGGGATCCTGCTCGCCTACCTGCCGACGATCAACCAGACCGCCGAGCTGCGCGGCGCGCTCGCGACGAGCCGCTTCGCCCTCGCCGAGACGATCGAGGTGCTCCAGCGCAGCTGGCACGTCGAGGGCCGCTCGGTCCGCCCCGACCACCGCATGGTCGCCCACACCGGATTCCTCACGACCGCGCGCCTGCTCGCCGGCGGCTTCCTTGCGCACGGGTCGGATCCGGGGGCGACGGGGCCGGGCGGGGAGCCCGGCGGGATGTGAGGGTCAGCCGCGCTCGATGAAGATGCACTCGCCGGGACACTCCTCGGCGGCCTCGGTGACGGCATCTTCGAGATCGGGCGCCACGTCCACCATCCCCGCGGAGCCGCCCGGGTCGTTCATGACCTTGTCGCCGGACTTCACGTAGGCGAGGCCGTCGTCGAGCAGGGTGAACACGCTCGGGCAGATCTCCTCGCACAGACCGTCACCGGTGCAGAGGTCCTGGTCGATCCAGACCTTCATCAGCGTGCTCACTCCTTGGTCGGCTCTTTGCGCCAGCGTATCGGAGCAGTGGCGCTGCCTCGCGCCGGTGGGCGCGCGGCGCAAGAAGCGGCAGAGGAGGGGTGTAGGGTCCGCGCGGCGGGCCGTTGCGCCACGGCGCCGGAAACGTGACGGCAAGGAGGTGGTCCGGATGGACGAGCGTGAGCTCGCCGAGCTGCGGACGAGGGCCGAGGCGGCAGAGGCGGAGATCAGCGAGCTCCGGCACCGGCTCTCCGAGGCGCCCCAGCGCGTCCGCGTCCTCGAGGAGCGCCTCCTTGAGGTGAAGGGCCAACTCGCCCAGGCCCTCGCGCAGAACGAGCGGCTGACCTTCACCCTTCAGCAGGCCCGCGAGAACATCGGTGCCCTGCGGGAGGAGGTCGAGAAGCTGACCCGCCCGCCGAGCGCATACGGCACGTTCCTGCAGGTGAACGAGGACGGCACGGTCGACGTGATGACGAGCGGCCGCAAGATGCGCGTCGCGCTGCACCCCTCGATCGAGCCCGGGGAGCTGGCCCGCGGCCAGGAGGTCGTGCTCAACGAGTCCTTCAACGTCGTGCTCGCGCGCGCCGGGGAGCGCGCCGGGGAGGTCGTCACGATCGAGGAGGTCCTCGAGGACAACACGCGTGCGCTCGTCGTCGGACGCGCGGACGAGGTGCGCGTCGCCGAGCTCGCGCAGTCCCTGCGCGGGACGCGTCTTCGCGCCGGGGACAGCGTGCTCATGGACCCGCGCACGATGCTGTTGCTCGAGAAGCTCCCCCGCCCTGAGATCGACGAGGTTGTCCTCGAGGAGGTCCCCGACGTCACCTACGCGGACATCGGCGGCCTGGACGACCAGATCGAGGCGATCACCGACGCCGTCGAGCTGCCCTTCTTGCACCGGGAGCTTTTCGCCGAGCACCAGCTCCCCGCGCCCAAGGGCATCCTGCTCTACGGCCCCCCGGGGTGTGGCAAGACGCTCATCGCCAAGGCCGTCGCGAACTCGCTCGCGAAGAAGGTCGCCGAGCGCACGGGCAATGCGAACGTCCGCAGCTACTTCCTCAACATCAAGGGTCCCGAGCTGCTGAACAAGTACGTCGGGGAGACCGAGCGCCAGATCCGGCTCGTCTTCCAGCGGGCCCGGGAAAAGGCCGCCGAGGGCGTCCCGGTGATCGTCTTCTTCGACGAGATGGACTCGCTCTTTCGCACCCGCGGCACGGGGATCAGCTCCGACATCGAGTCGACGATCGTCCCCCAGCTGCTGGCCGAGATCGACGGGGTCGAGGCGCTGCGCGACGTCATCGTCATCGGCGCCTCGAACCGCGAGGACCTGATCGACCCGGCGATCCTGCGTCCGGGCCGCCTGGACGTGAAGATCAAGATCGAACGCCCCAACGACGCCGCGGCCCAGCAGATCTTCGCCCGCTACCTGCACGCGGACCTGCCGCTCGACGTCGGCGACGTCGACGCGCTCGGCGGCGGCGACGCCGCCAAGGCGGTCGTCGCCATGATCGAGCGCACGGTCGCCGAGATGTACCGCGCCGACGACGAGAACCGCTTCCTCGAGGTCACCTACCAGAACGGCGACAAGGAGGTCCTCTACTTCAAGGACTTCGCCTCGGGGGCGATGATCGAGAACATCGTGCGGCGCGCGAAGAAGCTCGCCATCAAGCGGGCGCTCGCGGGTGCGGGGCGCGGCATCCGCATCCAGGACCTGCTCGAGTCGATCAAGCAGGAGTACAAGGAGAACGAGGACCTCCCCAACACGACGAACCCCGACGACTGGGCCAAGATCTCGGGCAAGAAGGGCGAGCGGATCGTCTATGTGCGCACGATCTTCGACCACGGCGACGAGACCCGCGGCGGGCGCGCGATCGAGCGCGTCGGGACCGGCCAGTACCTGTGAGGGAAAGGCGCGGGGCCCGTGGGGGGGGCCGTTAGGGCCGTGATGCCCGGCGCGTGCGCGGCGGGGTTGATCCACTAGCGTCCCGTTCGTGGCGCTCCCGAAGGTCTACGGCCTTGAGACCGAGTACGGCATCCAGGCCGTCAACGTCCCCGAGTCGAACCCGACGACCGCCGCGTCCCTGCTCATCAACGCCTATGTGAGCGGGCTCCCCTCCGGCGTCGGGTGGGACTTCGAGGACGAGACGCCCGGGCGCGACGCGCGGGGATTCCAGCGCGACGGCGGTCAGGCGCCCGATGTCGAGCGCCACCTGGTGAACACGGTGCTGACCAACGGCGCCCGCTTCTACGTCGACCACGCGCATCCCGAGTACTCGACGCCCGAGTGCTCCTCGCCGCGCCAGCTGGTCGTGCACGACCGGGCGGGCGAGGTCGTGCTCCAGCGCGCCATGGTCGCCGCCCGCCGGGTGCTGCCGCCGGGCCAGGAGATCGTCGTCTACAAGAACAACTCCGACGGCAAGGGCAACTCCTACGGCTGCCACGAGAACTACCTCGTCGAGCGCGCCGTGCCCTTCCCGCTCCTCGCACGCGTGCTGTGCACCCACCTCGTGACGCGCCAGATCTACACGGGCGCGGGCAAGGTTGGCTGCGAGGAGGAGGGCGCCCACGCGCCGCGCTTTGAGATCAGCCAGCGCGCCGACTTCTTCGAGGAGGAGGTCGGCCTCGAGACGACCCTCAAACGCCCGATCGTCAACACCCGTGACGAGCCCCACGCGGATCCCCAGCGCTACCGCCGGGTGCACGTCATCGCCGGGGACGCCAACCTCGCCGAGGTCGCGACGTTCTTGAAGGCCGGCGTGACCGCCCTCGTCCTCGCCCTGCTGGAGGACGACGCGCTCGGGCCGCACGAGATGTACCTCGCGGAGCCGGTGCGCGCCGTGCACGAGCTCAGCCACGACCCGACGCTGAGGACGACCGTCGAGCTCGTCGACGGGCGCCGGCTCTCCGCGCTCGAGGTCCAATGGGAGCTCTTCGACCTCGCGCACAAGTACGCCGAGGAGCGCGGGCTCGGGGTCCTCGGTTCCGAGGAGGAGGGGCGCGCCCTGCTCGAGCGCTGGGAGCACGTGCTCGCCGGCCTCGAGGCGGACCCCGCGACTCTGCGACGGGAGCTCGACTGGGTCGCCAAGCACGAGCTGGTCGATGCCTACTGCGCACGGCACGGCTGCGGGCTGGACGATCCCCGCGTCGCGGCCCTCGATCTGCAGTACCACGACCTGCGCCCCGAGCGTTCGCTGTTCGCACGCCTGAAGATGGAGACCCTGATCGAGCCCGGCGAGATCGAGGCGGCGGTGAGCGACCCGCCGGCGACGACGCGGGCGTACTTCCGCGGCCAGTGCCTGAAGCGCTTCGCGCCGGCGATCGTGGCCGCGAACTGGGACTCGATCGTCTTCGACGTGGGGCGCGACGCGCTGCAGCGCGTGCCGATGATGGAGCCGCTGCGGGGAACCGCCGCACACGTGGGTACGCTCTTTGACGAAGTGCACAACCCCGCCGAGCTGCTTGAGCGGCTGAGCGGGTAGGGGAGGAGAGATGGCCGAGCGGGAGCTGAAGCGACGTCCGGCGCCCCCGCGCGAGGCGCAGGAGATCGAGGCGCAGGACGCGCCGGCGACGAGCGAACGCGGTGAGAAGTTGAAGGCCGAGCTCGACGAGCTTCTCGACGAGATCGACGAGGTCCTCGAGGACAACGCGGAGGAGTTCGTCCGCAGCTACGTGCAAAAGGGCGGCGAGTAGCCGCGGCGGGGCGCCCGTGCGTCCTGTGGCGCGGGTGTGCACCACGGGCGGGGGAGGCGCGGTCTCGGGGGCACTAGGGTGACCCGGCGATGAGTCTTTTCCTCTTTCCCCCGGCGGACGACCCGGGCCCGAGCTTCGCGGCGCTTTGGCAGCGCGTGCAGCCGGACGTGCCGCTTGTCACCGGCGCGCTGCCACCCGAGGCGATCCGGCACGGCACGACGATCGTCGCGGTGCGCCACGCGGCGGGCATCGTGATGGCCGGTGACCGGCGCGCGACCGAGGGCGTGTCGATCGCGCACCGCAGCATCGAGAAGGTCTTTGCCGCCGACCGGTTCTCGGCCGTCGCCATCGCCGGCGCGGCCGGTCCGGCGGTCGAGATGGTGCGGCTGTTCCAGACCCAGCTCGAGCACTACGAGAAGGTCGAGGGCGCGGTGCTGAGCCTCGAGGGCAAGGCGAATCAGCTCTCCCAGATGGTGCGCGCCAACCTGCCCATGGCGATGCAGGGGCTGGTCGTCGTGCCGTTGTTCGCGGGCTTCGACGTGCGCCGGGGCGTGGGCCGGATCTTCACCTACGACGTGACCGGCGGGCGCTACGAGGAGACCGACTTCCACGCGACCGGTTCGGGGGGCCGCGACGCGCGCACGACGATCAAGCTCGGGTACCGGGACGCCATGAGCCGGGACGAAGCCGTCGCGCTCGCGGTCCGGGCGCTGTACGAGGCGGCCGACGAGGACGCGGCGACCGGTGGTCCGGATCCGGTGCGGGGCATCTACCCGACGGTCGCGACCGTCGGCGCGGACGGCTTCCAGCAGGTCGGCGAGGAGGAGGTCGCCGAGCGCTTCGCCGAGGTGCTCGCGCGCCGGGAGCGGCCGGGCGGCCGCAGCGGAGGTGACGTCGCATGACGATGCCGTACTACGTGGCGCCCGAGCAGGTGATGAAGGACCGGGCGGAGTACGCGCAGAAGGGCATCGCCCGAGGGCGCGCGCTGATCGCGGTGATCTTCGCCGACGGCATCCTGATCGTCGCCGAGAATCCGTCACGGACACTGCACAAGATCAGCGAGATCTACGACCGCGTGGCGTTCGCGGGGGTGGGCAAGTACAACGAGTACGACCAGCTGCGCGTGGCGGGCATCCGCCACGCGGACATGAAGGGATTCGCCTACTCGCGCGAGGACGTCGACGCGCGCTCGCTGTCGAACATCTACGCGCAGTACCTCGGCCAGGTCTTCACCCACGAGATGAAGCCGCTCGAGGTCGAGATCCTCGTCGCCGAGCTCGGCGGTGTGCCGGCCGAGCACCGGCTCTACCACGTCGCCTATGACGGGACCGTCGTCGACGACGAGCGCTTCAGCGTCCTCGGCGGCGAGGCCGACGTGATCGCGCAGCGCGTCGAGGAGTGCTACGACCCGAGCTGGTCGCTCGGCGAGGCGCTGCGGGCGACCGTGCGCTGCCTCGGGGGCCCCGAGAGGAGCCTCGGTCCCGAGGACCTCGAGGTCGGCCTGCTCGCGGCGACCAACGGCCGGCGCGCGTTCCGGCGCATCGAGGCGGGTGAGCTCACGGACCTGCTCGCCGGGGACACCCCGGCGGCCTAGCGCCCCTCGCGGCGCCGGGCGCGGCGCCGGAGTCGCCGCCGCCGGCGCCCGCTGCGCAGCTCCCGCTGGTCGGCGAGCACGGCCGCGCGCCCCATCGGGCGCGGCGGGCTGAAAAGGGCGTCCACCGCGTCCGCAAGGAGGATCTCGCGGGCGCGCAGCAGCTGGTCCGCGGGGACCAGGACGTCGACGACGCCGGGGAGGGGGTAGGGGCCGCCGCCCGCGCCGTGCAGCTCGCTGCGCACGCCCGCGGAGCCGAGGCGCGCGGCGAGGACGCGTGCGGGGAAGGTCCCCGCCACCGTGGTCAGGCGCACCATCGGGCTCGCCGGTTCCATCTCTGCCCGACGCTACTAGGTTGACCCTTGATGGAGCGGCGGATCTTCGGCCTCGAAAATGAGTACGGGGTGACCTGCACGCTGCGCGGCCAGCGGCGCCTCTCGCCCGACGAGGTCGCGCGCTACCTGTTCCGCCGGGTCGTGTCCTGGGGACGCTCCTCCAACGTCTTCCTCGAGAACGGGGCGCGCCTCTACCTCGACGTCGGGAGCCATCCCGAGTATGCGACGCCCGAGTGCGACGCGATCGACGAGCTGGTCGCCCACGACAAGGCGGGGGAGCGGATCCTCGAGGGCCTCGTGGCGTCGGCCGAGGCGCGCCTGAGAGACGAGGGGATCCGCGGGGTCGTCTACCTGTTCAAGAACAACACCGACTCGGCCGGCAACTCCTACGGCTGCCACGAGAACTACCTGACGAGCCGCCGCGACGACTTCGGACGCTACGCGCAGGTCCTCATCCCCTTCCTCGTCACCCGCCAGATCTACGCCGGTGCCGGGAAGATCCTCCAGACGGCGCGGGGCGCCACCTACTGCATCAGCCAGCGCGCCGAACACATCTGGGAGGGGGTCTCCTCGGCGACGACGCGGTCGCGCCCGATCATCAACACCCGTGACGAGCCCCATGCCGACGCCGAGCGCTACCGCCGACTCCACGTGATCGTCGGGGACTCCAACATGAGCGAGTACGCGAGCTTCCTCAAGGTCGGGGCGACGGCGGTCCTGCTGCGCATGCTCGAGGACCCCGGCGTCGTGCTGCGCGACCTCACTCTCGAGGACCCGATCCGGGCGATCCGCGAGATCAGCCACGACCTCACCTGCCGCCGCCGCGTCCGGCTCGCGAACGGACGGGAGGCGAGCGCCCTCGACATCCAGGGCGAGTACCTCCAGCGCGCGCTGCGCTACGCGGAGCAGCGCGGGCTCCCACCGCTCGAGATGCGCGCGCTGTCGATGTGGCGCCACAGCATCGAGACGATCGAGAAGGACCCGCTGCTCCTCGACCGGGAGGCCGACTGGGTGATCAAGCACAAGCTCGTCGAGGCGATGCGCGCCCGCGACGGCCTGCCGCTCGGCCACCCCAAGCTCGCGCTCGTCGATCTGCAGTACCACGACGTGAGTCGCGAGCGCGGCATCTTCTACCGCCTCCAGGCGCGCGGTGCCGTCGAGCGGGTGCTCGACGATGAGGCGATCACCCTCGCGATGGAACAGCCACCCCAGACGACGCGGGCGCGCCTTCGCGGCGAGTTCATCCGCCGCGCCAAGGAACGCCGCCGGGACTTCACCGTCGACTGGGTCCACCTGAAGCTGAACGACCAGACCCAGCGGACCGTGCTTTTGAAGGACCCTTTCCGCGCGCACGACGAGCGCGTCGAGCGCCTCATCGAGGCGATGTAGCGGCTCGATCGCCGGCCGTCCGCCCCGAGGTGCGCAACGCCTCTAGCATGCCGGTGTGTTCGGCAGTCTGGACCCCGCCAAGCTGCTCGTGGTGCTCGTGCTCGCGCTCATCGTCATCGGGCCCGAGCGCCTGCCGAAGGCGGCCCGCCAGCTCGGGGAGGCGTGGCGGGAGCTCACCCATCTGCGCGAGCGGGTGGCCGAGGAGGTCCGCTCGGCGCTTCCCGACCTCGGCCTGGACGACCTCGACCTGCCCCACCTTCCCCGCAGCCCCGCTGCTGCGGTCTCCTCGTTCGTCCGCGACCTCACGAGCGGCATGGCACCGGGCACCCCGAGCACCGCGGCCGACGTCGAGGTGCTCGGCGGACCCGGTGACGACACCGGGATGGAAGCGCCGTTCGCGGCGCCGACCGACCATCCGGCGCGCGGGCCGCGGGGCGGCGGGGGCGCGCCGCGCCGCCTCTCACCGGGCGAGGCGATCCCCGAGCGCGCCGTGCTCGTCACCTTCGCCCCGGAGTCTGGCGAGCTCGCGGTCACCTACGACGACCCGGCGATGAACTGAGAAGGGCGGGGACCCGCACGCGATGGCGACCTTGACCCGGCGACGGGAGCGGCCGGACCCGAACGAGATGACCCTCGTCCAGCACCTCGGCGAGCTGCGCCGCCGCCTCATCTGGTGCATCGTCGGCTTCGTCGTGGCGGTCATCGTCGCCTACGTGCTCTACCCCGAGATCCTGCGCCTCCTCGAGCACCCCTACTGCGAGATCCAGCCGGGCAACTGCAAGCTCATCGTGCTCGCCCCGCTCGACGCCTTCGGGATCCGCCTCGACATCGCCGGCTACGGGGGCCTGGTGCTCTCCTCGCCCGTGCTCCTCTGGCAGCTCTGGCGCTTCGTCACCCCCGGCCTCAAGGCGCGCGAGAAGCGCTATGCGATCCCCTTTGTCGCAAGCAGCGTGTCGCTGTTCTGCTTCGGCGCCTTCGTCGCGTGGCTCGCCTTTCCCCACGCTCTCGGCTTCTTCCGCGCGGTGGGCGGCAGCGGGATCACGACCTACTACACCGCCCAGCGCTATCTCAGCCTCGTGCTCTTGCTGATGGCCGCGTTCGGGCTCGCATTCGAATTCCCCGTCGTTCTCGTCGCCCTCGAGCTCGCGGGCGTCGTCACCCCGCGGCGCCTCGCGCGCTTTCGCCGCTGGGCGATCGTCATCATCGTCGCGCTCGCGGCCGTCATCACCCCGAGCTCGGACCCCTTCTCGATGTTCGCGATGGCGGTGCCGATGATCGTGTTCTACGAGGTCTCGATCGTCATCGGTCGGCTGGCGAAGAAGTGAGCGGCCCGGACGGGTCGCTCCGGGAGCGCTTCCTCGCCGCGCACCTGTTCCCCCTCGACCCGTTCCAGGTCGCCGCCTTGGACCACCTCGACGCCGGTCGCTCGGTCCTCGTCGCCGCACCGACCGGCTCGGGCAAGACCCTCGTCGCCGAGTACGCCGTCGCCCGCGCGCTCGACTCGGGGCGGCGGGCCTTCTACACGACGCCGCTCAAGGCGCTCTCGAACCAGAAATACGGCGACTTCCAGGCGATCTACGGCGCCGGGCGCGTCGGTCTGCTCACGGGGGACAACGCGTTGAACGGGGACGCCGACGTCGTCGTGATGACGACCGAGGTGCTGCGCAACATGATCTATGCGGGGCCCGAGCAGCTCGCACGCGTTGCGTGCGTGGTCCTTGACGAGGTCCACTACCTCGAGGACCCCTACCGCGGCGCCGTCTGGGAGGAGATCATCCTCTCCGCGCCGGCGGAGATCGCGCTCGTGTGCCTGTCGGCGACGGTCTCCAACGCCGAGGAGCTCGCGGGCTGGATCCGCACCGTGCGCGGCGCGACCGGCGCGGTGATCGAGGACCGCCGCCCCATCGAGCTGCGCAACCTCTTCGTCGTCGGCGACCGGCGCGCCGAGCGCCTGCAGGTCTTCGACACCTTCGTCGACGGCCGCCCGAACCCCGAGGCGCTCTCGCTCGACGACCAGGCGCGCCGCCTCGCGCGCGCCCGGGGACCCCGGGGCGCCGCACGCGGGCGCGCGCGGCTGTACCGGCCGCGGCGCGTCGACGTCGTCGAGCGCCTCGAGGACGACGGCCTCCTGCCGGCGATCTACTTCGTCTTCTCGCGCGCCGGCTGCGACGATGCGCTGCGCCAGTGCCTGGACGCCGGCGTGCGGCTCACGACCCCCGAGGACCGCCAGCGCCTGCGCGCGCTGGCCGAGTCCCACGTCGAGCAGCTCTCGGACGCGGATCTCGCCGTGCTCGGCTACGGCCGCTTCCTCACCGGCCTCGAGGCCGGGATCGCCGCGCACCACGCCGGCATGGTCCCCGCCTTCCGGGAGGCGGTCGAGGAGGCCTTCGCCGCGGCGCTCGTGCGCGTCGTCTTCGCGACCGAGACGCTCGCCCTCGGCATCAACATGCCGGCGCGCACCGTCGTCATCGAGGCCCTCTCGAAGTTCTCCGGGGCGGGCCACGTCGATCTCACGCCCGGCGAGTACACCCAGCTGACCGGGCGCGCGGGGCGGCGCGGCATCGACAAGGTCGGCTACGGCGCCGTGCTGTGGTCGCCGTTCCACACCTTCTCAGACGTCGCGGCCCTCGCCAGCGCGCGCAGCCGGCCGCTGCGCTCGTCGTTCCGGCCCACCTACAACATGACGGTGAACCTCGTCCGGCGCTACACGCGAGACGCCGCGTACCGCCTCGTGCGCTCGTCGTTCGCGCAGTACCTGAGCGAGGTTCCCCTCACCCGCCAGCTCGACGCGGTCCTCGGCCTTCTCGGGCGCCGCGGCTACCTCGCGGGATGGCGGGTGACCGCGGCGGGCGAGCGGCTCGCCGGCCTCTACCACGACTGCGACCTGCTCATCGCCGAGGCGATCGGCGCGGGGCTGCTCGACGGGCTCGACCCGCCCTCGCTCGCAGCGCTGGTCTCCTGCTTCACCTACGAGGCCCGGCGCAACGTTGCGGGCGCCCCGTTGCCGAACGCCCGGGTTGCGCGCCGCTTCGGCGAGCTCGAATTGCTCGCGGCCGACCTGCGGGCCGACGAGGCGGCGGCGCGCCTGCCCGCGACCCGGGCGCTCGATCCGGGCTTCGCCGGCGCCGCGTACGCGTGGGCGCGCGGGGGCGACCTCGGTGGAGTCCTCCAGCCCGCGCGGGCCCGTGGGCGCTTCGAGCGAGACGGGCAGATGTCGGGGGGCGACTTCGTCCGCAACGTCAAGCAGCTGGTCGACCTCCTCGGCCAGATCGGCGGCCTCGAGCACCACCGCCGGACCGGCGAGGTCGCGCGCCGCGCCGAGGCCGTTCTCGTGCGCGGCGTCGTGGCCGCTTCGGCCGTCGCGCCCCGCGAGGAGGAGCCGTCGGCGGGCGCACAGGCCGGAGCGCCGGGCGGCGCGCCCTGAGCGCGCCGGGCCGAGGGTCCCCGACTGCGCGCCCGGCGTCTTCTAGTCTCTCTCGGGCATGGCCGCCCATCCCTACGCGACCGAGTCGTTCACCCCCGAGGAGCGCGCGATCCTCGGCCACTACGTGACGAACCTCGACGGGCCGGTCTTCGCCCTGGTCAACCTGCCCGAGGTCGTGAAGGGCGCGCTCTTCGCCCGCTACTCGCGCTCGCCGAAGAGCCTGCGGCGGCTCTTCCTCGACGAGTTCGTCGGCGACCTCGACACGACCGGCGACGCGACGATCGATGCGACGGTCGGGCTGCGGCGCGCCGAGGAGCTCTACGCGCGGGTCTTCGGCGACTACGGGGACGACTCGGTCGCCCAGCTCGGCGGGGTGCACCTCGCCTGCGAGCAGGCTTCCAACGTGCTGACCAAGGTGCTCGAGCGCAGCCGCCTCATGGCCTATCTCGAGCAGTCGACGCGCTACATCCCCTACGACGGGCGCCTCGGGAGCGGCCACTACCGCTACTACCGGGACCCCGACGTCCTCGACTCCCCGCTCGGAGCCCGCTACGTGGGCGAGATGGACCGCATGTTCGACACCTACGCCGAGCTGCTCCCGGCCCTCGTGAGCCACCTCACCCGGGCACACCCCCAAAGCGGGGACGTCTCGGCGATCGCGTACCGCCAGTCGATCCGCGCCCGGGCGCTCGACGCGCTTCGGGGGCTCCTGCCGGCGGGATCGCTCTCCAACGTCGGCATCTACGGCTCGGGCCAGTCCTTCGAGCTGCTGCTGCTCCACATGCGCCGGCACCCCCTGCCCGAGGTGCGCCAGTACGCGGCGGCGATGCTCGAGGAGCTGCGCAAGGTCATCCCCTCGTTCCTCACGCGGGTCGACCGGCCCGAACGGGGCGAAGAGTGGGCGGACTACCTCGCGGCCTGCAGCAAAGGGACCCGTGAGCTCGTCGCCGCGCTCTGGCCTGAGGACGCCGCCGGGGGCCGGGAGGGCGGGGCGGGGGGGACCTGGTCGGTCGACCTCGTCGACTTCGACCCGGCGGGTGAGGACAAGGTCGTCGTCGCCTGCTGTTACGCGTTCGCCGCCTGCTCCGAGCGCGAGCTCGCCGAGCGGGTGCGGCACCTCGCCGACGCCGAGCGCAGGGCGATCCTCGCCGCCTACGTCGGCGAGCGCCGCAACCGCCGCCACCGGCCCGGGCGGGCCTTCGAGCGCACGAGCTACCGCTTCGACATCGTGAGCGACTACGGGGCCTTTCGGGACCTGCAGCGCCACCGCATGGCGACCGTCGAGTGGCAGCCGCTGTCGACCGGCCTCGGCTACGCGGTCCCCGCGCTCGTGGAGGAGGCGGGCCTCGGTCCCTCCTACGCCGAGAGCATGGAGCGCTCGGGCGCGCTGCACGGCGCGCTGAGCGAGCGCTTCCCCGACCAGGCCGCGTACGCGGTCGCGCTCGGCTTTCGGATCCGGTACTCGATCCAGTGCAACGCGCGCGAGGCGATGCACCTCATCGAGCTGCGCAGCGCCGCCCAGGGCCACCCCGCCTACCGCCAGATCGCCCAGGAGATGCACCGGCTCATCGCGGCGCGGGCCGGGCACCGGGCGCTCGCGGCGGCGATGACCTTTGTCGACCACGACCCGGTTGCGCTCGGCCGACTCGAGGCCGAGCAGCGTGCGGCGCTGCGCGGCCTGCTTGCCGACGGCGGTTGACCGGCGCAACGCCGCGACCCTTGACGCGGCGGCGCGGACGCGCCTCACAATGGTGCGGTCCCGTGTCGCTTGAACCCGCGAGCATCCGTCAAAGGCTCATGGGAGCCACGCTGCGGGGCAGTTGCGGAGCGCTTGGTCCAGGGGGTCGAGTAGACAACGCCCCGGCATCGCCGGCGGTGGCGCCAAAGACCTCCTGGGCCCGCGCCCCCGATGGCCGATGCTTCGCGCGCCGGCGCGCTGGATCGCGGCGCAGAGCCCTATAGTGACCGCGCCCTCGCCCCACTCCACGTTGCGGACGGGGGAGGAAAAGGACACGACCAGGGGACGCGATGGCGAGCGACACCGATGACGGCCTTGACGCGGAAGCGCTCGCGGACGAGGACCTCGACGCGCTGAGCGAGGAGGAGCTCGACGAGGAGCTTGGCGAGGAGGAGCTCGACGAGGAACTCGGCGACCTCGACGAGGACGACGACACTGGGGACGGGGACGCCGAGGAAGAGGAAGACGCCGAAGAGGGCCACGCGCCCGCACGCGTCCGCCCGAGCGCCGAGGGCGAGGGCGAAGAGGAGGACGAGGACGAGCTCGACGACGATGACGTCGAGGCGAGTCTGGACGTGATCTTGAAGGAGCGTCTCGTCGTCGAGGACGAGGACGACGAGGACGAGGACGAGCCCGCGGACGTCGAGGACCGCACCGACGGGTCGGGGCGCGTGCTCCCCAAGCAGCCCGGCGAGTTCGTCTGCCAGTCGTGCTTCCTCGTGAAGAGCTACACCCAGCTCGCCGACGCGACGCGGGTGTTGTGCCGGGACTGCGTGTGATGCCCGAGCCACCCCGGGCGCCCCGCGCCCTTTTCGATCAGGTCCTCGAGTACGCGCTCTACGTCCCGCTCGGCGCGGCGCTCCGCCTCGCCGAGCAGGTCCCCGAGCTCGCCGCGGGCGGGCGCGCCCTGGCGGGGCGCCAGGTCGAAAACGCGCGCGCCGTGGGGCACGTCGCGCTCTCCCTGGCGCGCCGGCGCGTCGAGGAACGCTTGAAGCACACCGGCGAGGAGGGCGCACCGGCGACACCGCCGCCCACCGCAGCGCCCGCACCCCGGCCAGCGCGCCGCGCTCCGGCGCGAGGAAGGGGTGCGCCCGGCGCGGACGGCCTCGCGGTCCCCGGCTACGACGCGCTCGCCGCCTCACAGGTGCTGCCGCTGCTGGAGGGGCTCTCAGACGAGGAGCTCGAGGCCGTCCGCTCCTACGAGGAGGCCCACCGCCACCGGCGGACCGTGCTCGGACGGATCGCCCAGATCGGCCAGGAGCGCCGCGACGGCGTCCACTGAGGGCGCTGAGGGGGCGCGGCGCGCCGACGCGGCGGACCTGGACGCGCTCGGCCCGCTCGTCGGTGCGGCGATCGCCGCGCTGGCGGGCGCGCGCGGCGGCCCGGAACTGCTCGCCGAGTACTCCGGCGCGATCGCTGGCGCGCTCGGGGACCCCGGCGGTGGTTCGGAGCACGCGCTGTTTCTCGGCACCTACGCCGACGCGCCCGTCGGCGTCGCGCTCGCCCTTGCCGGCACGCTCGGTGACCAGCGCATCGGCCGCCTCCTGCTCTGCTACGTCGAGCCGGACGCCCGCGAGGTCGGCGTCGGGCGGGCGCTTCTCGATGCGGTGACGACCTGGGCGCGCCAGACGGGGTGCGCGGCGCTCGAGGCGCCCGCGCTGCCGGGTGACCGGGCGACCAAGCGCCTGCTCGAGGCCGGCGGCCACCGGGCGCGCCAGGTCGTGATGAACCGGCGCCTCGGACCGGGGTAGCACACGGCGCGCCTGCCGGGTGCCGCTCGGGCCCTGTTGTCCGGGGCCGCCGGTTCCCGCCGCGGGTTGACGCCTTGGACCCCCTGCCGGCCCACTGCCGGAAACCGGCGGGGCGCGTGCCGGCCGAGGGTGGCGACCGGGGCCTCTCGGGCACCTCCGCGTGCAGATCCGTGACGGCGGCCACGTGTCTGACCCAGGCGGCGCCGAGACCCGGCACACGGTGACGGCCCGGCAGGGATCGCGCCCGTGGCGGAAGACCGCCGCTGCGCGGCTCCGGTAGCTCGTCTCTCCGGTCGTGCAGAGGGGCCGGGGCGGACGCCTCGGCGGTGCTCCGCAGCACGTGTCCGCGGCGGAGACGCCGCCGCTCAGCGGGGCGCCATGGCGCGGCACCAGCGCCGCCCGAGGAGGCCGGCGCGCGCCGCGAGCCAGACGCCGAGCCCGATCCAGATCCCGGCGAGCCCGACCCCGCGCACCTCAAGCGCGAGCAGACCGAAGGGTGCGAAGACGGCGGCCGCGGCGATCATCGTTGCCCGAAGGGCCCCGTAGTCGCCGACGCCGAGCAGGAGGCCGTCGAGGACGAAAGCGAGCCCAGCGGCCGGCTGCTGCAGCGCGCAGAGGACGAGCGCGCGCGTTGCTTGGTGGTCGACTGCCGAAGAGGGGGAGAACGCGGGTGGGAGGACCCCGGCGAGCGCCAGGGTGAGCAGCCCGACGCCGATCCCCGCGTAGAGACCGAGCACGAGAGTCCGGCGCCCGACCGCCCGGGCCGCGTTGAGATCGGCGCCCCCGATGGCGTCGGCGACGAAGACCTGGGCGGGGATTGCGAGGCAGTCGAGCGCGAGGGCGAGCAGGTTCCAGACCTGGAAGGCGATCTGGTGGCCGCCGAGCGGCACGGTCCCGAGGCGTCCGGCGATCGCCGTCGTGGCGATGAGCACGCCACCGAGCGCGATCGTGCGGACGGTGAGCGGGGATGCGGCTCGAAGCAGCGCACGCAACTCGGCGCGCCCCGGGCGCGCGACGCGCACGGGGCAGCGGGCCGCCGCGCGCAGGAAGAGTGCCGCAGCGACCCCCTGGGCGACGACGGTGCCGGCTGCCGAGCCCGCGATCCCGCTGTGCAGGCCGAAGACGAGCCCAACCTCGAGCGCGACGTTCACGAGATTCGCGACGACGGCGATGCGCAAAGGTGTGCGGGTGTCCGCAGTCCCGGTCAGGTGCGCGTTGCCCGCCAGGCCGAAAAGGAGCAACGGCATGCCCACCGCGGCGACACGGAGGTAGGTGACGGCGTCGTGCTCCACGGCGCCCGACCCATGTCCGCCGAGCAACTCGGCGAGGAAAGGCGCCACGGCCTCGAGAAAGGCGGTGACGCCGAGGCCCAGCGCGAGCGAGGCGGCATACGCGGCGCCCGCGGCGCGGGCGGCCGTGGCTGTGTCGCCCGCACCGCGTGCCTTGGCGATCGCCGAGACGGTCGCGACCTCGAGGAAGCCGGCCGTCCAGCCGAGCAGGTTGAGCGCCGCGCTCGCGACGGCGAGCGCGGCGAGGGGTGCCGGTCCGAGGTGACCGACGATCGCCGAGTCGGCGAGGTTGTAGAGCGGCTCGACAAGCAGTGCGCCGAGCGCGGGGAGTGCGAGCGCCAGAATGCGCCTGTCGAGGGGGGTCAGCAGCCCCCGGCAGCGCCCTTCCCCGCGAGCACCGGGAACGGCGCCGCCTAGTCCGGCTCTTCGGCGGACGCGCCGGAGGCTTGCGGACCGGGTGCGTGCTCGGACACCTCGGCGGCGCCGGTCGCCGACTCGGCGGCGCCGAGGGTGTCGGCGGGTCGGACAACGGGTGCGTCGTGCGCCTCGTCGTCTGGCGCGCCCGCGTCCGCCGGCGACTCGATGGCCTCGGG
>JAKABX010000092.1 GCA_021796545.1 Actinomycetes bacterium | reverse complement strand
CCTGCTGCGCCTGCACGAGGGCATCGGCCCGGCCCGGGCGCGCGCCCTTCTCGAGAACCTCCCGGCCCGCCGCGGCGTCCCGGCCTCCTCCCACGCGGATGCGCTCGCCGTCGCGGCGGCCCCCGCGTCCGCCCGGGTCCAGCTCCAGGCGACGCTCGCCGGCCTGCGGCACGCCCGGGACGCTGCCGGCACCCAGGTACGCGCCGAGGCCGTCGCGGCGCTCGTCACGCCCCTCGTCTCCGCCCGCTACCCCGACGCCGCCACGCGCGTCGCGGACCTCGAACGCCTGGTCGCGGCCGCCGCAGCGAGCGCGGACTTCGCGTCGTGGCTCGCCCAGGTCACCCTCGACCCACCCGCGTCGACGAGCGCGCCGGCTGGGCCCCCCGAGCTCGACGACGACTGGGTCACGGTTTCGACCGTGCACTCCGCCAAGGGCCTCGAGTGGCCGGTGGTCCACCTCGCCCACCTCGTCGACGGCGCGTTCCCCTCCGACATGGCCCTGCGCGCTCCCTCCGGGCTTGCCGAGGAGCAGCGCCTCTTCTACGTCGCGGTCACCCGCGCGCGTGACGAGCTGCTGCTCACCTGCCCGCTGCGCATGCCCCACCACCGCCACAGCGCCCTCGACCGCCATTCGCTCGCCCTGGAGAGCCGCCTGCTCACCGGTTCCGCGCGCGAGACCCTGCGCATCGAGGAGGAGGCCCGGGTCACCGGCTCGCCTCGTGGCGTCGAGCTCGACGAGGCGACCCTGCCCGACGTGCGCGCCGCGGTCGGCGCCGCGATCAGCCTCGAGGATCTCTGGCGCTGAGCGCCGCTAGGGCTCGAGGGCGAGCCGCACCCCGAAGCCGACGAGGACGAGCCCCGTGCAGCGGTCGAGGCGCCGGCGGATGCGGGCGGTCGCGATCCAGCGCGTGACCGGCTCGGAGGCGCGGAGCAACACGGCAAAGTAGGCGGCGGTGAGCACGACGAAGACGCCGCCGAGCAGCAGCGAGAACCAGCCGACCGGAAAGCCGTGGGGGACGAAGCCCGGGAGGAAGGTCACGAAGAAGACGCCGACCTTCGGGTTGAGCAGGTCCGTGAGCAGACCGCCGACGTAGCCCGTGCGCAGCACGCCGATCGCGCTCCCGCCCGCCGGGTCGCCGGCGCCCCGGGACCTCAGGGAGCGCACGCCCATCCCGACGAGGTAGCACGCGCCGGCGAGGCGCAGGCCGAGATAGGCGTCGTTGCTCGCCCGCAACACGGCCGACAGACCGAGCGCCGCGGTCACGACCCACACCCCGAGCCCGGAGAGGACGCCGAGCACCGCCGAGAGGGCCTGGCGCCGTCCACCGCGGACGAGGTTGCGGACGACGACGAGGGTGTCCGGGCCGGGGAGCAACACGATGAGCACGGCCGCGGGGATGAACGCGAGCAGGCTGGTGAGCACGCCGTGAGCCTACGCGTGACACCCCCCGCCCCCCAACCTCCCGCGAGAGCCCAGAACCGCCGCACCCGGTCCGGGCTGACCGCGGCGTTCTGACCCGCAGAGCCGCCACCGCGTGGCGCTCGCGCACCCCCGGTCTCCCCCGCACAAGACCCCGGTGCTGCGCGTCGGGGCGCCCCGCGGCGACCGCGCCGCTCCCCCGGGTCCTCGCCCCGGGGGTCGCTCAGTGCACGACCAGGTTGCCGCCGGTGATCGCGTAGTTCGTCACGCCCAGGTCCGCGCACGCCCTCGACGAGCTCGGAACCCCGTAGCTTCCCGGAGTGCCGAAGACGTAGCCCGCGGTGTCGCCGTTCGTCCCCGGCGTGCCGCCGTCGACCACCTTCCAGGTCACCTCGATGCCGCTGACGAAATTGCCGGGCGGGATGACGTAAGTGAAGCACGCGAGGTGCTCCGCCGGATCGACGACCGCGCTCGTCACCGACGCGCTGTAGCTGAGGCCCGCGTCGAAGTTGGCATAGGTGACCGACCCGAGGGAGCCGGCCGTCTTTCCGGCGAACGCGTTGAAGACCAGTTCCTGGTTCGGATTCGCCAAGAACACGTCTCCGGTCGCCGAGGCAAAGGACTGGCCGCGCGACGCGACCGCCGAGGGGACCGCGACAACGGCGCAGAGGGCGGTCCCGAGCAGACCGCCGAGGACACAGCGCACCAGACGGGAATTGAGAGCCATCGCTTCCACCTCACTGTCGTGCCCGGCGCGTCCGGCGTGTCCGGCCGCCGACATCATTCCGCCCCCGGCTGCCGCGACCCGGCGTCCACAGTGGACCACGCGTCCCGCTCACCGGCACGGAGGCACTTAGTGCAGGACTTCGGTGTAATCAACCAACGCGCTGGTTGGCAAGAACTCGCGACATCACCGCGCCGAAAGCCGTCGCGCGGTCACCGGCACTGTCGCTCGGGGCGCTGAGGTTCGGACGCGCGCCACGCGACGCCCCGCGCGCCACGCGACGCCCAGCGCGCCACGCGCCGGGACGCTTTTGACCTTGCTAGACCGGCTCCCTGGTCACCGCGAAGCTGCTGCCTGCCGAGGTGAAGTCGCTCGGCAGCGCCACGGTGGCGCCCGAACTCTGCATCACCAGCTCCGCGAGCGTCGGGGCCGCGCCCAGCGGCACCGTGGCGTTGACGGTCGCGCCGGAGAAGGTGACCGAGCCGAACTCCGAGAGCGGAAGAGACCCGAACGGACCGTGGTTGCGCGAGGGCGCCTCGACGATCACCTCGGCCGAGGTGCGTCGTGCTGCAGGGCTCTTGGCAGACAGCGAGAAGTCGCCGCCCGCCGTGCTGAGAGCCACGGTGAAGGTCCCCGGTCCACGTGTCGCGGGCTCGTAGTCCACCGACGCGGTGATCGCCGTGGACGCCGAGACGCTGACGGCGGGAATCACGGTCGCGGGTTTGGGGTAGATCTCGTACCACGCGTAGTAGGTCGCCGTGCCGTTGATGCAGTCGCTGTCGGTGCCGATCTGCTCCACCGTGCGGCTGTTGTAGCCGTCGAGGCCGACCCAGTAGGACGAGTACGAGGTCTCGCCCACCGCGCAGCTCACCGCCGGCTGGGTCCAGCTCGCGGCGACGCTCGAGAAGCTCCCCGCCGGCCCGGTCGCGGCGTAGCCGGCCCAGTTCGCGCTCGGGACGACCGTCGTCGTCGCGGACTGCGCGAATGCCGGCAGCGCCCCGAAGGCCGCCATGCCCGCGCCGAGCACGGCGGCGACCGAGACCTTCGAAAGACGCAACCGCGGTCCTCGTCTCCCCATCGCCCGACCTCCCTTCGGCGACGTCGTTGCCCTTGGGCGACCGCCCCGGAGGACAACGGCACGATGCGCAACACGCAGGTGGTCCGAGCAATCGTCTGCTTCGGACCCTCCCCCTCTGTCATGGGTTGCCCGGTCGCCGATTGCCGGTCTGTTGATGTGGTGGGCATCTGTGGCCTGAGCGTCCCGAACCTGTGCGGCGCGCCCTTTGAGCCCATGCGAACCTGCAGCGCCGCAGCGCGGGCCGCTGTCGCGACGCCCCGCGCCCGGCGCCGACGTTGCGCACCCCCGTCACCGCCCCCAGCCACTCGGCGCACCGGGGCCGCGACGGCTGCTGGGCTGCGGCGCTCCCCGACCTCGGCGAGCGCCGGCCGCCGAGGCCGAAACGGGGCGGGCCGGCGGAACAGAAGACCGTCCCCCGCCCGAGCCTCCCGGGCGGGGCACACCACGCCGCGAGAGCCGCGCGTGGTCCCCGCCGGTTTGCGCCGCCCCGGCGCCGACGGCGCTCCTCGCCCGGCACGAGGGTGCCCCGAGCACCCAGCCGTAAGCCCCCGGCGACTCGGGAGCTCAAATGCCGCATCTTCAACCGTCGCTCCCCGGGCCCCGGAGCGGGTCAGTGCGCCCCGTCACCCTCTGTGCGCTCGGCGGCGAAGGCCGTGAAGGCCTCGAAGGCGCGCGGGCCGTAGATGGTCCCGGGACCACCCGACATCAACAGCGCGACGCCGAGCGCGTCGCCGACCTCCTCGACGCTCGCCCCGCGCACTGCTGCGCCCCGGGCGTGGTACGCGATGCAGCCGTCGCAGCCCTGCGCGACGGCGATCGAGAGAGCGATCAGCTCCTTGACGCGCGCCGAGAGTGCCCCGTCGGCGAACGCCGCACGGTGCATTGCCGCAAAACCGGCCCAGGCGTCGGGGATCTGGGAGCGCAGCGCCCGCGTCGGCCCAGCGAGCTCGTGGATGATCTCGGAAGGATGGCTCATGGCGCGATCCTGCACCACCCAACCGCCCAGCGCCAAGGGACCAACGACCCACCCGAGACGGTGAATTCCTTCGGCCGCACCGCTGCGAGCGTCGCTCAGCGCCTCCGGCTCATGCGGGCGACGGCGCCGATGGCGGGGACGAGCACCAACCACAGGGCGATGGTCACCACCATCGCCGTCAGATACCCAAAGGGCCGGATCCCGACGTCGCCGGCGAGCGCTCCCGCGAAGAGCATCAGGAGCCACGCGCTCAAGAAGAACGCGGGCCCCGCCGTGACGAGCTTCGGAAAGTCCTGCATGGACGACCTCCTGCTCCCGTACTTCAAGCTTTCGCGACGCGAACGCCGCGGGACAGGGCCGAACGTCACCGCCCGAGGACGGCGTGTCACTGCTGTCCGCGCCGGCCGGCGGCCTCAACGGGCCGGGCGCGACCGGCCCGTTGGCGGCGACGAACGCGCGCGCGAAAAGGCCCTTCGGCCCTCAGAGCTCCCCGATGCTTGCGAGCATGTTGCAAGTGTCGCCCACCCTGCTCGGAGATGGGGAGGTCGTCGTGGATCGCACGTCGTCGGCAGGCTCTGTCGCCCCTGGCAGAATCGCCGCGACAGCCCCACCGCGCGGCGCGCTGCGGCGCCCCCCACGTGGCGGCGGGCGCAGGGCGAGCCGTGCGGACCAGGGCGCGTCCGCCGGCGCACGCGCAGAGTCGTCGCGCGCGCCAACCCCGACCCCGGCAACGCGCGCCCACGTTATCTGGACGGGGCACCCCGGCCTCCGGAGACGGACCTGTGTCGCGCTCCATGTATTTGCCGATCGCAAGGGCTCCGCATCCCGGCGCGGCGCGTGCGTGCCGGTTTTGCCCGCCGGTGCGGGTCGCAGGCTCGACGACACCACCGCGCGGACGAGGCGCCGCCCACCGGCGCCGGGAGAGGAGGACCCATGACCGACACCGCCGCCCCTCGCGGGGCGCCACCGAAGCCCTATCCGGCGCGCCTGGACGGTCGTCTCGAGGAGCCGCTCAACCGCTGGCTGTGGCTGGTGAAGTGGGCCCTCCTCATCCCCCACTACATCTGCCTCATCGTGCTTTGGATCGCGGCCACGATCCT
>JAKABX010000018.1 GCA_021796545.1 Actinomycetes bacterium | reverse complement strand
GAAGGTCGTGGTGCTCGTCACGTCGACCGCGGTCACCGCGCCGGTGCGCGTCCTCACGGTGAACGAGTTCCCGGCGGTGTCGACCGCCTTGACGGTTCCGACGACCGCGGGGCGGATCGACGAGACGCCTCCAGGAAGCTCGCTGAGGCGAGCCGTCAAGCTCGCCGATCGGGCGGCTTGGGCGGTGCCGCCGACCGCGAAGAACCCACCGGCGCCGGCGCCTGCCGCCAAGGCGAGTCCGCCCGCGCCGCGAAGCAGCCGGCGTCGCCGCCCACCGCCGTATGCGCGTCCCACGTCTGTCATCGTTCCTCCTTCTCGGGCGGCTCCGTGCCGCCCTTGCTCCGGGCGCCCCGGAGCCGACGACCCAATGCTGGTCACCACACCTGGGACGACCATCGCGACGCGCTGAGAACATGCGGGGAATCCGCCAGATTTCAACGCATCTGTGGTCAAACGCATCAACATGGGGCTGACGCGCCGGGCTGAAGGGCGCATAATGGAAGAGGAGCCTCCGAGACACGGAGACTGGGAGTTCATCTCGGGAGGTGGTGGCAGCGGCCCACCGGGGCGGACCGATCCGTCGACGCCCGAGTGGTACGGGGCTGTCAGGAGGGCGAGTGCAAGGCTCGACGCCCGACAAGGCCCTTTCGACCGGCGGTTGATCGCTCGAGGCAGCGAACGCAGCGGCAAGAGGCACGTAAGGCCCCGGGGTCGTGTTCCCCGTGACCGCCGTGCGTCGACGGTGAAAACTTCAAGGACGCCCGATCCCCGGTTTTGCCCGTGGGACGGGCGTCCTTGGCATTTCCGGCCGCTGCCGCTTCTGGCGCGAGCGCGAGACCCCAAGCGACCGTCGCCGCAGGCAACGGCGCGGTGCACGGGGATGGGCGCCGGCGCGTCGTGAGGTTGCGTTCGATCCAGCGTGCCCGACAGGTCGGTCCCGAATCCCGTGGGGGGCGGCACACGCCCTTTGAGCTTCAGCGACGACCTGGCCTTGCCACCGCAGGGCTGTCACGTCCACGAGAGCTCCATGGCTGCCCACGAGAGACGCGGCGTCGGGTTCGCCGGCTTGCTACAGCCTCTTGCGCTCGGTTCCAGAGGCCGTGGTCTCGGGGTGTCCGTGCCGGTACCACGAGCGCCATACGAGGCGGTGGACCGGAAGGAGGCGGGGAATCTCCCGCAGACCAGGGATGAAGGGAACGGCGAGCAGCAGGATCGTCGCGATGCCGGTCATGTAGACGGCGATGAGGTCGACGTTGCCGGAGTTCCGCCACCCCGGAAGCTCGTACCAGAGCTGGTAGAGCCACAGCCAGGGCTGGCCAGGGTAGCTCCCGGTCTCGTTCATGACGCCCCACTGGTTCCCTTGGAGGTGCATGGCCTGAGCCCTGGCAGCGAAGTACGCACCGTCCTCGAGGAAGAGCAGCGGGCGCGTGTAGTTGGTTCCGTAGAAGCTCGGCGTCGAGACGAGGTCGGTGTCGAGGGCGCCGCTCTGGGCCAGGGTGAGCTCATCCGCGATCAGCAGGGGGACCGGGCCGTCATCGGCCGCGGGCACGACCGGGACACCGGCGACGAAGCGCACCTTGTCGATGACCGCGGCGTAGGCCCTGTTCCACAGTGCGCGGCGCGCGGAAGTCGCGGCCTCGTAGATCTCGAGCGCGCCCGCCAGGTTCGGGTGCCCCGGGGCGAGGGCCGCGAGCGGGCCGAGGACGAACGCGCGCGGCGCGTCGATGCGCTGGCGGAACCCGGCGAGGGTTGCCCAGGAGATCGCGAGCTTCTGGCTGTTGCTGGCCGGGCCGCTGTAGGGGGGGCCGTACCGCGCGGTCTTGCTCGTCCCGGCCAGCTCGCTGGCCGCCGTCGCCATGAAGTCTGCCGGCGCGGCCTTCGACCAGGTCTGGAGGGTGAGTGCGGGCAGGTCGGGTGACGAGAGGCCGGCCGCCAGCCCGACGACGAGGACGAGGACGATGAGAGATGCGAGCGCGCCCTCCTTCAAGATGTCGTAGCGCCGTGTCGGCCCGGTCCACGGCGCGGCGTCGGCGCGTGCCGCCGCCGCGCGCGCGGCGCGGGTGCGCCGCGGCGAATCCCCGATGGGGCGGCTGACGCCGCGCACGCGCACCAGCACGATGTGCAGGCCGACGAGCGCGACCAGCACGAGGGGGACCAGCACGATGTGCCACATCAGCATCTGGCCGAAGTTCATGAGGTTGAAGAACGAGCCGACCCCGAGCGCGTTGAACGCGTCCTTGCCGTTGGTGGAGATCCACTGGGAGTCGAAGTTGGTCTGGGAGAGGTAGCCGGTGAAGCACTCCACGATCGAGATCAAGAACGCGAGTCCGCCCGTGATCCAGGTTGCCGCGCGCCGGCCCCGCCACGCGGCCATCCAGAACTTGCCCCACAGGTGGATCACGAGCAGCGCCATGAACAGCTCGACGCTCCACAGGTGCAGGCTGTTGAAGAACAGCCCGACACTGGTCGTGTGGTACCACTCCGGGCCGCCGAGCGCGATGAGGAAGCCCGAGACGATCGCGACGCCGAGCGCGACGAGGCTGCCGACGCCGAAGACATAGACCCACGACGACACGTAGGCGGGCTGGCGGTCGGGAAGGAGCTTGTCGGGCGGCAGGAGGCGCAACGCGAGCCGGCGCAGTCGGGCGGTCCACTGGTCGTCTTCGGGTCCGGTGAAGGGGAATTCCTCGCGCCCGTGTGCATGTACCGCCGCGTCCTCCGCCGGCACGAGACCGGCGCCATCGCGCCCGTGGGGGAAGGGGAGGGCGAGGGCGAGACCAAAGATCGCGAGCATCGCCGCGATGAGGACGAGGTTCGCGAGGGAGATCGAGAAGATCGAGAAGTGCACATAGGTGCCGGGCGCGTCGAGTCCCGACACCGCGGCGCCAATCAGACCCTGCTCCATGCCGCCTCCTTCTCGCCCGGACGTCTCCTGTGGGCCCATGGCCTCAGTGGACCACTCTAGGTGGGCCGTCTTTCGCCGTCGCGGGACTGGCGTGCCGACGGGCCCGACCTCGCACGGCGCGTAGGCTCGGGCGGTGGCCGAGAAGGCGGCGCGCGTCCTCACGTTGCTGACCGACTACGGTGCCGGCGGGCCCTTTGTCGGGGCGCTCCACGCGGTCGCGTGCCGCCTCGCGCCGGAGGTCCGGGTGATCGACCTCGATCACAGCGTGCCCCCCCACGACGTGCGCGTCGGGGCGCTGCGTCTCGAACGCTTCGTCGCCCATCTGCCCCGGGGCGTGCATGTCGCCGTCGTCGACCCCGGAGTCGGCACCACGCGCCGGCCCGTTGCCGTTCGCTCCGGGGAGCAGTTCTTCGTCGGGCCCGACAACGGCCTGCTCGCCTGGGCTCTCGACGCCGCCGGCGGGGCGGTCGCGGCCGTCGAGATCTCCGCGGGCACCCCCCGGCCCAGCGCGGGGGCGCGCACCTTCGACGGGCGCGACGTGTTCGTGCCGGCGGGCTGCCACCTCGCCCGCGGCCTTCCGCTCGAGAGTCTCGGGCCACCGCTCGACCCCGCGACGCTGGTGCGCCTCGAGCGGCCGGAAGCGCGCCGCCTCGACGACGGCGCGCTCGTGCTCGAGGTCGCGCAGGTCGATGTCTTCGGCAACCTCCAGTTCGCGGGTGACGCGCGCGACGCGGCGTCGCTCGGCCTCGTCCCGGGGGATCTCCTGGCGATCGAGACCGCGGACGGCCGGCGGCTCGCCGCGCGCTACGGGACCGCCTTCGCGGACGTGGGGCAAGGCGATCTCGTGCTCCTGGTCGACAGCGACGGGCGCCTGGCGCTCGCGCGCAATCGCGGGCGCGCCGTCGACGCGCTCGGCCTCCCCCCGGACTCGGCCGTCGTGGTGCGCGCCCGCGCGCTGGTTGACCCCCGAGCCAGGGACCCCCACCGGCGCCAAAGCGACGAAGGGCCCTAGGACAGGGGGGCGATCCGCCGGTTTGCTCGAGGGTGTCCCCCGCGGCGCGCGGTGGAGGGAGGCAGATGACACAGGTCCAGGCGGCGGGGTCGAGGGGCGCGAGAGCCCGGCGCCCGATCGAGCTGATGGCGGTCGGCGATGTGGCGGAGGACCTCTTCGTGCGCCTCGACGACGGCGTGGCGCGGGCGGGTGCCGGCCGTCGGGAGCTCGTCCTACCGCTCGGTGCCAAGGTCCCCGTCGGCGTTCCGGTCCTGGTGCCCGCCGGCGGCAACGCCGCCAACGTCGCGGTCGCGGCGGCCCGTCTCGGGCTGAGCGCGGCGCTCGTCTCCTACGTCGGCGGGGACGCCGCGGGCCGCGAGGTTCTCGCAGGGCTCCACCACGAGGGGGTGGACACGCGCTTTTGCCGGGTTGAACCCGACGCCGCGACCAACCGCAATGTCGTGCTGTGGTGCAGCGAGGACCGCACGATCCTCGTGCACCACGAGACCTACGAGTACCACTGGCCGCACCTGCGCCCCGCGGAGGTTCCCCGCTGGCTGTACGTGACCTCGGTCGGCGCCGGGGCCCTCGACTACCACGACCAGCTCGCCGACTGGCTCGAGGGCGAACCGGCCGTTCGTCTGGCCTTCCAACCCGGCACGTTCCAGATCGCGGCGGGGGCGTCGCGCCTCGCCCGGCTCTACAAGCGTGCCGAGGTCGTGATCTGCAACCGGGACGAAGCCGCCGTCATCGGTGGTGGCGCGCGCGATGACGTCGCCAGCCTGCTCGAAGGCCTGCGCCGGCTCGGGGCCCGCATCGCCGTCGTGACCGACGGACAGGCCGGGGCCCACGCGAGCGACGACGAGCGACGTCTTTTCGTTCCGGCGTTTGCGACCGATGAACCGCCGCTCGAGCGCACGGGCGCGGGGGACGCGTTCGCGGCCACGCTGGTCTCGGGTCTGGCCAAGGGCCTCTGCCTCGAGGAGGCGCTTTCCCAGGCGCCGGTCAACGCCGCCAACGTGGTTGCGCACCTCGGAGCCCAGGCCGGCTTGCTCGACGACGTCGAGCTGCGCCGGCGTTTGAGACGCGCGCCGGGCAGCTACGTCGTCAGCGAGGCGTGACCCCTCAGTGCCCGGCGTTGCGCGCCGCGACCGCGTGCAGGCCGACGGGCACGAGGTTCTGGGCTTTCCAGCTGGCCGCCCGGCCGAGGAAGAGCGAACCGAGCAGGAACCCCACCGCGAGCGCCGCTGCGAGCGTCCACTGGCGTAGCCCGGCGCCGGCGAGGTGGCGGCGCGTCCGCCAGTAGTAGTCGCGGGGCGCCAGCCGGGCGGTGTCGAGCAGGTGGCTGAGGACGTGCACGGCCATCGCGCAGAACCACAGCACGAAGCTCGCCTTGTGGAGCAGGAGCACCGTCGGGCCGCCGCCGAGGACCAGCGCGACGCCCGTGGCCAGCACGGCGATGCTGAGCACGACGACGATCGGCCCGAGGAGCCGGAGGAGGGGGGCAGGCGGCCCCTTGCGCCGATAGGCGGGGGTGCCGAGGTAGTAGCGCGCGAAGCGGTAGGTCGTCGTTGCGATCTTGAGCGCGACCGGAGGGATGAGAAGCATCCCGATGAAGACGTGGGCGCTGAGCAGGGGGCCGATCTGCAGGATCGTGACGCCCTCTGCGGCGAGCAGGACGAGCAGCGACGCGGCGGTCGCGCCCGTCAGGCGCGCGTTCGCCTCGACGCCGGGGTCCTCCTGCGCCCCCGCCTCGTTTCGCCGGTGGGCCGGCGTCGGGCCGCGCAGGACCGACGGAGCACGCTGGGCCATGGGCCAAGGCTAGGCATCCAAGCTGACCACAAGATGAACGCGGCGCGCCCTCAGTCGAGCATGGGCGCGAAGGGGAACGCTTCGGTGTGCTGGGTCGCGCCGTCGCTGCCGACGACGAGGCCCTCGTAGCCCGGCAGCCGTCCGAGGAGCGCGAGCGCACTCTTGCCGCCGACGCACAGCGCCGTCGCGAGGGCGTCGCAGTCCCCGGCGTCGGGTCCGACGACACTGGCCGAGGCTGCGGCCGTCCGTGTGGTCCCCGAACGGGGGTCGACGATGTGGGCCCCCCGTTCGTAGGTGCCCGAGGTCGCGATCGCCGCACCGACCTCGGCGACGGCGAGCAGGTGCCGACGCGAGGCGGGATCGAGGATCCCGACACGCCAGGTCAGCCCGGGACCGGGGGAGCCGGCGACCGCGATGTCGCCGGCGGCGTTGACGAGCGCGCCGCTGCCGGCGGCGGGTGCGACGATGGCGAGCGCTTGCGCGGCGGCGAGGCCCTTGACGTAGCCGGAGGGGTCGACGCCGCCGGGGACCGCCCAGGGGTCGAAGAGGCCGTCGGTGAGCTCCCGGAGCTGTGCGCAGCGCGTGAGAGCGGCCCCGACCTCCGCGGGGGCGTCCTCGACGCGAAGCTCGCCGCGACGGATCGCGGAGATCGGACTGTTGGCCTTGTAGGTGCTGAAGAGGGCGTCGACGCGATGCAGCAGGGCCCGGGCGCGTGCGAGCGCGAGGAAGGCGTCACGCCCGGGGGCGGGGAGCGCGCCGTAGAGGTCGAGGGTGACGACGGTCCCCATGACCTGTTCCGCGTGGTGGAGCGCGGGAGGCGGAACGCCAACGTCTCCCTCGGGCCCCGACGCGGGCCTGCTCACCGGGTGCGTCCCGCCCCGAGGGTCCAAGCGCCGGGCGCGCCGGCCGGCACCTCCTCCCCGGTGGTCGCGCCGGAACCCCATCGCCCGGTCGCAGCAAGGGGGGGTCGCCGGCGGACCGGGACGCCTGCTCGTGCGGCGGCTAGCCTCGGCGGCGCAGGCGGCGGTGCCCCGCGACGGCGTCCGCGCGACGTGCACCACGGCGGAGATGGGGGGAGGGACGTGAAGCTGCCGACGCACGGCCCGTCGGGCGGCCAGGACGGTGGGGCTGTCGCGCAGACGCGCGCGGTGCGCGTCCTCGAGCAGATCCAGGATGTCGTCACGGTGCTTGTCGGTGGTGCGCTGCTGGTCTTGTCGCTCGGGATCCTGATCGCGGCCGTCGTGGACTTCGTCCGCAGCCACAGCGGCGTCATCACCGCCGCGACGGGCTTCCTCGACCAGGTGCTCCTCGTCCTCATCCTCGTCGAGGTCGTGCACACGGTCATCCTCTCGTTGCGCGCGCATGCGCTGCAGGCCGAGCCCTTCATCGTCGTGGCGCTCATCGCCGCGATCCGGAAGATCCTGTTCGTGCTCGGGAGCCAGCAGCCGATCTCGACGGCGCAGTTCGCGCTGTTCCTCGCGACTGCCGTCGTGTTCGTCGCGTCACTCGTCGTGATCCGCCGCCTCGGCGGCCGCCAGGACGCCGAGTGAGGCGGCCGCCGCGCGCTCAGCTGGGCGCGCGGCGCCATAGGGCTCGAGGAACCAGGCGCGCGACCCCAAACAGGACGCGCAGCGAGGCAGGGACGTAGACGTCCTCGGCACCGCTTTCGAGGCCGCGCACGACGGCGTCGGCGACCGCGTCGACACTCGTGGCGAGTGGCTGGCGGGACCTCCCGTCGGTCAGACGGGTCGGGACGAAGCCCGGCCGGACGATCATCACCTTGACTCCGGTGCCGCTCAGCGCGTCGCCGAGGCCCTGGCAGAAGCCGTCCAGACCGGCCTTGGAGGAGCCGTAGACGAAGTTGGCCTTGCGGACTCTGGCGCCGGCGACCGAGGAGAAGACGACGATGCGGCCCGACCCCTGGGCGACGAGCCGGCGCGCGAACGCGAAGGTCAGCGCAGCTGGGCCCGTGAAGTTCGTCTCGATCGTGTCCGCCACCTCGTCGGGCGACAGCACGTCGAGGCCCTCGTTCGGCAGGGTGCCCGCCGCGACCAGGACGAGGTCCACCGTGTTGAGGCGCGCGAGGCAGCTCTCGACGAACGCGTCGCGTACCGAGCGGTCGCGCACGTCGAGCACGACCGTCTCGACCTCGGTGACCCCCGCGCGTGCAAGGGCGTCCGCGCTCTCCTGGAGCCGCTCGGGGCTGCGCCCCGCGAGGACGCAGTGCCGCAGCCGCCGTCGCGCGAGGCGCTCGAGCACGGCCCGCGCCAGGTCCGAACCGCCGCCGATCACCACCGCGCTCGCCGGCATCCCCGTCACGTCGCTCACCCCCGCCTCCTTTTCGGCCCGTCCGGACCCGTGAGATGGAGCCGTCGCGCCAGGTCGGACGCGAAAAGGCCGTCGGGGTCGAGCTTGGCACGGGTCGCGCGCCACTGGTCGAGGCGCGGGTACATCGCGGCGACGAGGTCGGGCCGCAGCCGCCCGTCCTTCGCGAGGTAGACGCGCCCTCCGGCCGCGGCGACGAGCTCGTCGAGCTCGTCGAGAGCGGCAGCGAGGCCCGGGTTGCCGGTCGCGAGATCGATGGCGGCCGTCCACCCGGGCATCGGGAACGACAGCGGTGCCCGGCTCGCGACCCCGAAGCGTTTGAGCACGACGAGCGTCGGGGTCTTGTGCCGCTGCTGGAGGTGCTCCAAGACGCGGCGCACGACGTCTGCGGCGTCCAAGGGCACGACGAACTGGTACTGGGTGAACCCCCGTGGGCCGTAGAGGCGGTTCCAGTCTGCCAGGGCGTCGAGGGGGTAGAAGTAGCCGTCGATCGTCTCGAGGCTCGTGCGCGCCCGCGGCGCCCGGCGGAAGTACGCCTCGTTGAAGGCCGCGACGACCCCGGGTCCCACGAGGTTCACCGGCGGTGCGAAAGGAACGGGGAGCCGGCGGCGCCCGTGGCGTTCGAGGGGCGTCGCGCACGCCGCCGCCGGAAGCTCGCCGAGGGTCGCGTGACGCCCCAGGGTGACGACCGCCCGCCCGAGCCGCCCGCCCCGGGCCACGCCGTCCACCCACGCGACCGAGTACGGCACGTGCGCGTCCTCGGCCGAGAGCAGGGCCATGCACTCGTCGATGTCCGCGGCCCGGCGTGTCTCGACCGCCATGAGCGCGGTCTCGATCCGCTGCAGGCGTAGTGTCACCTCGGTCACGACGCCCGTCAGCCCCATCCCGCCGACGGTCGCGAAGAACGCGTCGGGGGCTTCGGTCGGGTCGTAGACGCGCACGCCATCGGGCCCGGCGAGGCTGACCCGCTCGACGAAGCCGCCGAAGGAGCCGTCCCGGTGGTGGTTCTTTCCGTGGACATCGGCCGCGAGGGCGCCGCCGATCGTGACGGCGGCGGTTCCGGGTGTGACGGGGAGGAACCAGCCCGCGGGCACCACCGTCGCCAGCAGGTCGGCGAGGGACGTCCCTGCGCCGACGCGCACGCGGCCAGCCTCGAGGTCGGCCGAGAGCATGCCGTCGAGGCCCGTGCAGTCAAGGACCGTCCCGCCGCCGCACTGCGCGGCGTCCCCGTACGCGCGGCCGAGGCCGCGGGCGATGGCCACGCGCCCGGCGCTCCGCGCGGCGCCGAGCGCGGCGACGACGCCCGTGGGGTCTTCGGGGCGGGCGACGTCCGCCGCGCTCGCTCCGGCGCGTCCCCAGCCGCAGAGCAGGCGTCGCGAGGTGGCGGCGCTCACGCGTAGACGCCGAGGAGCACGAGCCCGACGCACAGGGCCCCGAGGACCTGGAGCGTGTGGTTCTTCAAGAACAGCTCCTCGGGCGCGCCACCCTCGCCGCGCTCGAGGGCGAGCTCGACGAGGAGCACGGCGATGACGAAGGGGACGACCGACAAGCGGACGATGACGTCGTCCCCGTCGGCGCGCAGGTCGCCGAGGTGGTTGGCACGGTCGAACGCCCACAGGGCGTAGCTCGTGATGGCGACGGTCGCCGCAACTCCACGCACGAAGCGCAGGAACGCCTCGGGGTAGGCGGCGAGCACGGCGCGGTGTGCCGCGACGGCCGGGCCGAGGGTGTGCAGCTCGCCGGTGCGCTTGCCCGCGACGAGCAGGAGGGCGCCGGCGGAGGTGACCGTGAGGAACCACGGCGAGATCGCAAGGTGCGCAGCCGCCCCCCCGGCGACGGCGCGCAGGACGAAGCCCGAGGCGACGCAGGCGAGCTCGACGACGGGCACGTGCTTCAGCGCGAGCGAGTAGGCGAGCGTGATCCCGACGTAGGTCCCGAGCACCGCGAGCAGGGGTTCGCCAGCGAGCACGGCGGCGCCGACGAGGCTCCCGGCGATCAGCGCGAGCGCCACGCCGACGGCGGCCGGCGGCGAGATCTCCCCCGCAGCGATCGGGCGCGTCATCTTCGCGGGGTGGATCCGGTCCGCCTCCGCGTCGACGACGTCGTTGACGAGGTAGACGCCGGACGCCGCGGCGAGGAACAGGCCGGCCGCCGCCGCGGAGCGCCCGAGGATCGCCGGGTGTCCGAGGGTCCCCGCGGCCGCGGGCGCCGCGAAGACAAGCACGTTCTTCACCCACTGGCGCGGCCTCGTCGCCCGGAGGAACGCACCGGTGCGTCGGCCGGGTGCCCCCGCACCGCGCGCGGCGCCACCACCAGGGGCCGTACCGTGCTGCGCCGGCGCCTCCCCGGGCAGCACCGCGCCCGGGGTTCGGGTGGGACTCTCAGCCACTACTGCGCGCGGACATGGTGAAGAAGTCGCGCGCCCATGCCGGGTCGAAGTAGCGCGCGGGCGTAGCGGACATGTTCGAGAGCAGGTCCGTGCCGTTCGCGGCCGTCGCGAGCCCGCTCGGTGTCGCCGGCTTGAACGTCGCGTAGTTGACCCAGTCGGTGTTGATGTCGAGTTCCATCGCGCGCACCGCTCCCGCGCGCACGAGCAGGTTCGCGAGGTCCGTGATGTTGAGGTCGGGGCCTGCGACGTAGACGAGCGCGCCGTCTGCGGTGATCCCGATGCCGGACCGCCAGACGTAGACGGCGTTGCCGAGCGTCGCACCCCAGACCGTCGTGTCGTTCGCGTTGAGGTTCGGCGCCGGTCGGCCGTGGTCGACCAGCAGGGCGAGGTTCTGGCGGACCGATGCGACGTCGGGCGTCATCTGGACGTCGGTTCCCCACGCGCCGATGTTCGCCGAGCCGTTGTTGTAGATGACGAAGGACGCGCCACCCCTGCGCAGGGGGATGAACATCTTGTGGTCGGTGTAGTAGCCGCCCTCCGAGTTCGACATCAGGAAGCCGGCGTTGAAGGCGGCGACGAGGCTGCGCGCTTGGGCCGGTTCGATCGGCGCCGTGAAGGGCCAGGGTCCACCGCCGGGGATGTAGCTGCCCGAGTACAGCCGGGCGCCGAGAAGCCGGGTGTCCATCCAGGCCACGCCCGCGACATAGCTCGTGTGGATCGCGTCGGGGCGCAGGAACGCCTCGTAGACCGCCGGCACGCCGTCGACGAGCCGCCCGGCGGGGTGCCAGGTGCCCTCGCCGGGCAGGGCGGGGGACGCGAACGGCTGCAGGCGCGGCGGCGTCGGCAGGGCGGTGACGGCCTTCGGCTGTGCGGGGTGTGCGGCGGGCGCGGCCGTGGTGGGCGTCGCGGCGGCCACGGGCACAAGGGTGCCCTTCGGGGGTGCACCACCGACCTTGGGCGGGTGGTGGGAGTACCAGACGTTCTCCGCCCAGACGACGAGGCTCGCGCCGCCGTGCTCGCGGGTCCACTCGGCGAGGCGCCCGGGGAGCGTGACGCCGTAGGTGGGGTTGGTAAGCGCCGAGCCGAGCGACCACCACACGGGGGTGAGCAGGACGATGATCGCGACCGCCCCCGAGCCGAAGGGGTGGCGGCCGATGACGCTGCGACGCGCGCGCCGCCTCGCCCGCCGCCGCTCGCGCCGGTTCAGGCGCCGCGCGGGCGACTCGCTTGCGCGACGGGCGTCCCGTCGTCGCTCGAGGTCAAGCACGCAGAACCCCTCGCGCCCTGCCCGCGACGGGGGCCGGGAGGGCGCGTCGGCGTGGCGCAGGGCGGTCCGGGAGCATCGACAACGACCCATCCTCAAAGACGAAGCTGACAGGGCGATGAACCGGCCGGAGGGCGGCGCGTGGGTGGGAGAGCGGCACGACGGACCTCGGCGACGCGGGTGGAGCGGAACTGCGCGCAACGCTAACGCGTGGCGCGCCGGCTGCCGGCGCGCCGGGCGGTGCCCGAGGTCCCGGTCGAGGGCCCTTCGGCGCGCCGGGGGGGCCCCTCGGCCCTTGGTCGGGCGACGGGCGCGTCCTAGCGTTTGGTCTCGGAGGTCGGTCGAGATGGTCAGCGCGTTCTTTTCGCAGTCGCGACCGTGCCGCCCCCCTGTGAGCGGTGCGGTCCTCGCTTGTTTCCGCACAACGCCAGGAGGCTCCCGGTGACCCCCGCCTTCTGGACGGCGGCCCGTCGCGCCGTCCAGCGCTGGCACCGAGGACTGCAGGCCTGGTGGCGCGGCCGCCGGGCGGATCACCAGGCGCACGACCTCGCCGCGGAGTGCGGCGACTACCTCCAGGGCCGCCTGGCGGATCGCCAGGCCCGCCGGGGCGAGAGCGTGTCGCCCTGGGCCTGGACCAATCTCCTCGCCCACGGCACCAGCGCGGACCTCGCCCGCGAGCGAGACGCCCGGCGCTACGCGCTCGGTGGGGACGCCGGTTTCGTGCGGGCGCGGGCCGTGCTCGCCGGACGCGTGCTCGAGATGGTGGCCGCCGGGGATCGTCTCGACCAGCTCCAGCGTGAATTGCTCCAGCCGCTCGAATCTGAGCTCGCACGCCGCAGCGACGTCGAGCTGTGGGGGCCCGAGCAGTGGCTCGCCTCCGTGCTGCGCGTGCTCGACGAGCACTCGCGCCGGCCTTTGATCTGAGCCGGGTGGGGGCTCTCTAGGGCTCAGGGCCCGGCGGGAAGGCGGAGCGGCAGGGACGTGGCCGACAGGGCGCGTCGCAGCGTGCCCGCGATCTCCTCGTACTCCTGCGCGCGGGCGCTCGTCTGCCGGTGCACGAGGCCGATGGTGCGCCCAGGCGGCGGCGAGTCTATGAAGCGCGCCGTGGCGAGACCGCGGCGCACCTCGACGGGAACGGCGGTGGCCGGAAGCAGGGTCACGCCGAGGTCGGCGGCGACGAGCTGGGACAGGGTTGTGAGCGAGGCCGCCTGGGCGGTCCGGCCGGTCGCGCCTGCCTGGTGGCAGACCTCGAGCGCCTGGTCGCGCAGGCAGTGCCCCTCGCTCAGCAGGAGCACGTCGAGGCGCGAGAGGTCCGCGAGGGGCAGCGGACCCCCCGCCGCCGGGTGTCCCTCGGGGACGAGGAGGAGGAACTCCTCCCAATACAGCGGGAGCTCGACGACGTCGGCGCGCCCGGCGGGCAGCGCGAGCACGAGCAGGTCGAGCGCGCCCGCCGTCAGTGCGTCGAGAAGATGGCGGGTCTGGTCTTCGCGCACCTCGGGGTCGAGTGCGGGGAACTCGGTGCCGAGGGACCCGAGCAGCGTCGGGAGGAGATAGGGGGCGACCGTCGGGATGACCCCGAGGCGCAGCGGCCCGGTGTGGGAGCCGACTGCGCCGGCGGCGGTCGCGACGAAGTCGTCGAGCGCCGCGAGGACCTGTTCGGCTGCGGGCAGCAGCGCCTCGCCGAGCGCAGTCACCAGAACCCTGCGGCTGGTCCGCTCGACGAGGCGGCCGCCGAGGCTCTGCTCGAGTGCCCGCAGTGCCGCGGAGACCGCGGGCTGGGTGACGCCGAGCTCGTCGGCGGCGAGGCCGAAGTGGCGCTCCCGGGCGACCCCGGCGAACGCGCGCAGCTGTGCGATCGAGGGCTCAGCCATAACCAAAATCTATCAGAGCGAGCGCAGTTCATACTTTGTTTCATGAGTGCTGGGGCGCAAAGATGTCGCGGTCCCATCACGTCACCTCGGAGGTTTTCCATGCTCGGTATCGGCGATCGCTTCCCGGACTTCTCCTTGACTGCGCTCATCCCCGGCGATCTGAGTGCGGTCGCGGCCGATTCGCCCGACGACTTCTTCACCACGGTCGACTCGAGCAGCTACGCGGGCAAGTGGCGCGTCGTGTTCTTCTGGCCGAAGGACTTCACCTTCATCTGCCCCACCGAGATCGCGGAGTTCGGCCGGCTGAACCGTGAGTTCTCCGACCGGGACGCCCAGATCCTCGGCGGCTCGGTCGACAACGAGTACGTGCACTATGCCTGGCGACGCCAGCACGAGGATCTGAGGGCGCTTCCCTTCCCGATGCTCGCCGACATGAAGCACGACCTGATCAAAGCCCTCGGGATCGAGACCGAAGACGGCGTCGCGCAGCGCGCGACCTTCATCGTCGACCCCGACGGGATCATCCAGTTCGTGATGGTGACGGCGGGCTCGGTGGGTCGCAACGTCGAGGAGGTGCTGCGCGTCCTCGACGCGTTGCAGACCGAGGAGCTGTGTGCGTGCAACTGGCGCAAGGGTGCACAGACCCTCGACGCGAAGGCGCTGATGACCGGGGCCGCCTGATGGCGCTCGCGGTGCTGAAGGACGCGCTGCCCGACTATGCGCGCGACATCCGGCTCAACCTCGACTCGACGATCGCGGTGTCGACGCTGCCCGAGCAGCGGCTGTGGGGAACCGTGGTGGCGACCGCGATCGCGAGCCGCCACGCGCGCACCCGCCGTGAGCTCGAGGAGGAGGCGTCGCACCACCTCGGTCCCGAGGCGCTCGCGGCGGCGAAGGCCGCCGCTGCCGTGATGGCGATGAACAACGTGTACTACACGGGCAAGCGCCTTCTCGCCGAAGGGGGCGTCACCGGTTACGACGACATCCCCGCCCGTCTGCGCATGCAGGTCATCGGCTCGCACGGCGGGGTGGACGCCGCCGACTTCGAGTTCTGGTGCTTCGCCGTGAGCGCGATCAACGGCTGCGGCGACTGCCTGGTCGCGCACGAGCGAACCGTGCGCGACCAGGGCGTCTCGCGCGAGCAGTGTCACGAGGCCTTGCGCATCGCCTCGGTCGTCCACGCGGTCGCGCTCACCCTCGAGTCCGAGGAGGGGCCCGCCGCCTGAGGGTGCCGCCCGACGGGTCCGGCGCCGGGGATGCCGGCACCGGACCCGGGGCCAGCGCCGTCGTGGGTGCCCACCGCTCGGACGTCGCCGAGCGTCGCGCCGCGTCGTTAGCGACCGGCGTAGAGCGCACGGCGAAGTTCGTCGAAGTGCGCGACGAGTTCGGGGAGCTGGTAGCGGGCCTGTGCGCCGCTCGGGTTGGGCAGCAGCCAGGCGCTCGCGCCGCCGACGGGCGTCCCCAGGGGTCCGATGCGTGCCCTCGGGTCGGCGAAGGCGGTGCGGTAGGCGCCGAGGCCGAGGAACGCGACGCTGCGCGGGCGGGCGTCCTCGAGCCGACGCACGAGCGCGGCGGCACCCCTGCGCAACTCCTCCCGGCCGAGCTCGGCGGCGGCGGCAGTCGCGCGCGCGACGAGGTTGGTGATCCCGATCCCCGCCGCAAGCAGCTCAGCTTCGTCGTCGGGAGCGAGCTCACGCGCGGTGAAGCCGGAGAGGTAGAGGACTCTCCAGAAGCGGTTTCCGGGTCGGGCGAAGTGGTGCCCGGTCGCCGCGGACCACAGGCCGGGGTTGATGCCGCAGAAGACCAGGTCGAGTCCGGCTGCCAGGACATCGGGGACCCTGCGCCCCGTTGCGGCGGCCAGCTCGGCGGGCGAGGGGCGCGCGCTCACCCGGCGGCGAGCACCGCCTGGGCCGCCGCGAGGCGTGCGATCGGCACCCGGTAGGGCGAGCAGCTCACGTAGTCGAGCCCGACGGCTGCGAAGAAGCTGATCGACTCCGGGTCGCCGCCGTGCTCGCCGCAGACCCCGAGTTTCAGGCGCGCGTTGACCGAGCGGCCGCGAGCGGCGGCGATCTTGACCAGCTCGCCGACACCGTCGCGGTCGATGGTGTGGAACGGGTTGGCCGGGATGAGCCCGTGCTCGAGGTAGAGGGACATCATCCGCGCCTCGACGTCGTCCCGGCTGAACCCGAAGGTCATCTGGGTCAGATCGTTCGTCCCGAACGAGAAGAAGTCTGCCTGTCCGGCCAGTTCGGCTGCCCGCAGTGCCGCGCGCGGGGTCTCGACCATGGTGCCGATCGACACCTCGAGCCCGTCCGCGTCACGCTCGGCGATCGCCTCCTCGACCCAGGTGCGCGCGAGCGCGAGCTCCTCGGCGCTCACCGTGAGGGGGATCATCACCTCGACGATCGGCCGCCCCCCCGCGTTGGTGCGCGCGATCGCCGCATCGAGCAACGCGCGGACCTGCATCGCGTAGAGCCCGGGTTTCACCACGGCGAGGCGCACCCCCCGGGTGCCGAGCATGGGGTTCTGCTCGTGCCAGCGCCGTGCGGCGTCGAGCAGGCGCTCCTCCTCGGCATTGAGCCCCTCGACGGCCGCCTTGATGGTGAGTGCGGAGACGTCGGGCAGGAACTCGTGCAAGGGGGGATCGAGGAGCCGGACGGTGACGGGGAGTCCGTCCATCGCCTCGAGGATCGCGGCGAAGTCCTCGGACTGCACGGCGCGCAGCTCCTCGAGTGCCGCGGCCTCCTCGTCCTCGCTGTCGGCGAGGATCATGCGTCGCACGACGGGCAGGCGCGTCTCGGCGAGGAACATGTGCTCGGTGCGGCACAGCCCGATGCCCTCGGCGCCGAGCGCGCGGGCGGTTGCGGCGTCCGTGCCGTTGTCAGCGTTCGCCCGGACCCCGATCGTCCCCTTGCGGATCTCGTCGGCCCAGGACAGAAGGGTTCGCAGCGCCTCGGGCGGCTCCGCGGCCGAGAGGGCGACGGCCCCGATCGCGACCACGCCGGTCGTACCGTCGATCGAGATGAGGTCGCCCTCGCCGAGGTCCGTCTCGCCGATGCGGATGCCGTCGCCGCGGATCTCGACGCGCTCGGCGCCGACGACGGCCGGCTTGCCCCATCCCCGCGCGACGACCGCCGCGTGGCTGACGAGGCCGCCCCGGCGCGTGAGGATGCCCGCGGCCGCGAGCATCCCCGAGACGTCGTCCGGCGAGGTCTCGTCGCGCACCAGAATCACGGACTCTCCGTCGCCCGCCCACTGCAGTGCGCGCTCGGTGCTGAGCGCGATCCGCCCGACCGCCGCACCGGGCGACGCGCCGAGTCCGCGGGTGCCGACCCTCACCTCGCCCGGGGCGAACTGGGGGTGCAGGACGCCGTCGATGTGCGCGGCGTCGATCCGGCGGACCGCTTCGGCACGGGTGAGCTGGATCACCGGGTCGTCGACCATCTCGACGGCCATCCGCAGCGCCGCGCGCCCGGTTCGCTTGCCGACCCGGGTCTGGAGCACGAAGAGGCGCCCGGACTCGATGGTGAACTCCACGTCGCACATGTCGCGGTAGTGCGCTTCGAGCCGGCTGAAGATGGCCATCAGCTCGGCGTGGCGTTCGGGGAGGCGCTCGGCAATGGTCGCGAGGGGGAGCGGATGGCGGATCCCCGCGACGACGTCGTCGCCCTGGGCCTGCCAGAGGAAGTCGCCGTAGCGGCGGTTCTCGCCCGTGGCCGGGTCCCGGGTGAAGCCGACGCCCGTGCCACTTTGCGCGTCGCGATTGCCGAAGACCATGGCCTGGACGGTGACGGCCGTGCCGAGGTCGTGGGGGATCTGCTCGCGCTCACGGTACGCGTGGGCGCGGGGCGAGTGCCAGGAGGAGAAGACCGCCTCGATCGCGCGCCGGAGCTGCTCGGCGGGGTCCTCCGGGAAGGCCGCGCCCGTCGTGGCGGCGATCTGGGCCTTGTGGGCTTTGATGAGTCCGCGCAGCTCCTCGGCCGGCACCTCGGCGTCGAGGCGGACGCCGAGGCGGCGCTTTGCCGCTTCGTGGTCGACGTCGAACACCTCGTTGTCGACCCCGAGCACGATGTGGCCGAACATCTGCAGCAGACGCCGGTAGGAGTCCAGCGCAAAGCGGTCGTCGCCGTGGCGCCGCGCGAGCCCCTCGACCGCCGCGCCGTTGAGCCCGAGGTTGAGGACGGTGTCCATCATCCCCGGCATCGATCGGGCGGCACCCGAGCGCACCGAGACGAGCAGCGGGTCGCTCCCGTCCCCGAGGCGGCGGCCCATCGCGGCCTCGAGTCGGGCCAAGTGCTCGGCGACCTCCGCGCTGAGGCCTCCGGGCCACCCGCCGGTGAGGAAGGCGCGGCACGCCTCGGTCGTGATGGTGAAGCCGGGGGGCACCGGCAACCCGAGCACGGAGGTCATCTCCGCGAGGTTCGCCCCCTTGCCCCCGAGCAGGTCCGCCAACTCGCGTGGCGGCCGCCCGTGGTCGTGGTCGAGATCGAACACGTACGCCATCAGCTCTTCCTCCACCCCTCTTCGGCGAGCCTCGGCGCGACCCTAGTCGGAACACCGGGGGGTATCGCCGAGGGCCCGGCGCCCCGTCGCCTAGGCTCGCGCCGTGCTCGTCGCGCTCGAGGGGATCGACGGCGCGGGCAAGCAGACCCAGAGCGCGGCGTTGCTCTCCCGGGCGCGCGCCGCGGGCTGGCGTGCGGTCGGGATCTCCTTCCCCCGCTACGGCGAGACGTTCTTCGCTGCGGCGGTGCAGGATCTGCTGCAGGGCCGCTACGGCCACGCGAATGACCCGCGCCTCGCCGGCCTCGTCTTCGCCGGGGACCGGCTCGAGAGCCGGCCGCTCATCGAGCGGGCGCTGGCTGAGGCCGACCTCGTCGTCGCCGACCGCTATGTGGCCTCGAACCTCGCCTATCAGGCCGCACGTGCGCCGGCGAGCGAGCGCGCAGCAGTGGTGGCCTGGCTCGAGGCGGTCGAGCACGAGGTCTTCGGGCTCCCGCGTGCCGACCTCACGGTGCTGTTCGACCTGCCCGTCGCGCTCGCCGCGGGGCGCGTCGCGGGCCGGCGCGGCGGCGACCGGCCGGACGGCGATCTCTACGAAGCTGACCACGCGCTGCTCGAGGCGTGCCGCGATGCCTATCAGGATCTGGCGGCGAAACGGCCGGACTGGGTGGTCGTCCCTCTGGTGGACGACGGACGCGAACGCGCACCGGCAGAGGTCGCCGACGCGGTCTTCGCCGCCGTCGCGGCGGCGAAACCTAGCGCGCCGTGATGTAGTGCTCGAGGGCCCGGCGGTCCTCCTCGAGTTCGCCGATGCGGCTCTTTACGACGTCCCCGATGCTGACGATGCCGACGAGCACGTCGTCCTCGAGAACGGGCACGTGGCGGATCCGGAGAGTCGTCATGGTCTGCGCGAGAGAGTCGACGGTGTCACCGGGCGCGCAGTGCTGGACCTGCGCGGACATGATCACCGTCACCGGCTCGGCGAGGACGCCCGGGCCGAGACGGTTGAGCGCCCGGACGACGTCGCGCTCGGAGACGATCCCGGAGACATGGGCTCCGTCGGCAGAGACGACGAGCGCGCCGACATCGTGGTCGGCGAGGCCGGCAAGCACCGCGGAGACCGGGGCCGACGGCAGTACCGTCGCGACCTGCGCGCCCTTCCTCGACAGAAGCTCGGAGATGAGCATCGCCGCCTCCTCTCGCTGTCCACAACGCGTTCGCGGATCCTACCGGTCGGCGTGCGAGAGGGGCGCGACCACCCACCAGCGCACCCGGTGGCGGCGCGCCGCCGTTGCGGGGCGCAGGTCCCGCGGCGCCCCAAGGCGAGCTAGGAGCGCGCCAGATCAGCCCCGTCGTCGGCGAGCTCCACGGTGACGAGGCGGTCGGTCGCCTCGGTGAGTTCGAGCGCGGCGACGCCGCCGGCGTCGATCAGCTCCCGGCGCCCGAGCTCGAGTGCGGCGAGCGCGTCCGCGGGTGCCCGCACGACGACCCGGCGGACCGGTGCGCGCATCGAGCGCTTCGCGGCCGTCTTGGCCCGGCGGATCTCCCCAAGCACGAGCGCGACCTCCCCGAGCACCGCGTCCTCGTCCTCGGCACACCCGCACGCGCGCGCGATCTCGGCCACCTCGGGCCAGCGCGCCCGGTGCACCGAGTCGCCGGGCGCGTGCCACCAGGACCAGACCTCCTCGGTCGCAAAGGGCAGGAACGGAGCGAACAGGCGGAGCAGCGTCGAGAGCGCGAGCTGCAAGGCGGCGCGCGCGGAGCGCGCGTCGGCCTCGTCGCCCTCGGTCGCGTACACGCGACCCTTGACGAGCTCGAGGTAGTCGTCGCAGAAGCCCCAGAAGAACTGCTCGACGACCTCGAGCGCCCGCGCGTGGTCGTAGCGGGTGAGCGCCACGCTGGCCTCGTGGACGACGCGGCCGAGGCGGGCGAGCAGGGCCCGGTCGAGCGGCGCCTGCACCACGGCGTCGAGCACCAGCGGCTCGCCGAGGCGGGAGAGCACGAAGCGGCTCGCGTTCAGCAGCTTGATCGCGAGCCGCCGGCCGACCCGCATCTGTTGTTCGTCGAAGGCCGTGTCCGCCCCGAGGCGTGCCGAGGCCGCCCAGTAGCGGACGGCGTCGGCCCCGTGGCGCTCGAGCGGCTCGCTCGGAACGACGACGTTGCCGATCGACTTCGACATCTTCTTGCGGTCGGGGTCAAGGATCCACCCCGAGAGTGCGACGTTGTGCCACGCCGGGGTGTCGAAGCCGAGGCGTGAGCGCACGAGCGTCGTGAACAGCCACGTGCGGATGATGTCGTGGCCCTGGGGGCGGAGGTCCATCGGGAAGACCCGTTCGAGCAGGTCGTCGTCCTCTCCCCAGCGTGCGGCGATCTGAGGGCTGAGCGATGAGGTCGCCCAGGTGTCCATGACGTCGGGGTCGCCGACGAACCCGCCCGGCTCGCCCCGTTGCCCCGGCGCGTAGCCCGGGGGGGTGTCGACGGAGGGGTCGACGGGCAGGGAGGCCACCGCCGCGGTGATCGGCGCGTTGTCGTCGACGCTCCCGTCGGCACGAACCGGGTACCAGACGGGGAACGGCACACCGAAGAAGCGTTGGCGCGAGATGTTCCAGTCTCCGGTGAGGCCCTCGACCCAGTCCTCGAAGCGAGCGCGCATGTACTCCGGGAACCATGACAGGGCCCGGCCGTCGGCCAGGAGCTGGCCGCGCAGGTCCATCGTGCGCACGTACCACTGGGGCGAGGAGACGATCTCGAGCGGGCGGTCGCCCTTCTCGTAGAACTTCACCGGGTGCACGATCGGGCGCGGCTCGCCGACGAGGTGCTCGGCCGCCGCCAGCATCTCGACGATGCGGCGGCGTGCCTTGGCGGTGCTCAGCCCCTCGAGCTCGGCGTAGGCCGTGGCCGCCGCGGCGGGATCGGCACTCTCCCAGCCCGGCTCGCCGAAGGGCGCGTGCTCGAGGCGGCCGTCGCGGCCGACCACTGTGCGCGTCGGCAGCTCGAGCTCGCGCCACCACGTGACGTCGGTCAGGTCACCGAAGGTGCAGACCATCGCGATGCCGGTGCCCTTCTCGGGATCCGCGAGACGGTGCGCACGGATCGGCACGGCGACGCCGAACAGCGGCGTGCGCACCTCGGTGCCGAGAAGCGGTCGGTAGCGTTCGTCGTCGGGGTGGCAGACGAGCGCGACGCAGGCCGGGATGAGCTCGGGACGGGTCGTCTCGATCTCGATGGCGCCGGGGCCGTCGACGCGGGGAAAGGCGACGCGGTGGTAGGCGCCCGCGACCTCGCGGTCGACGAGCTCGGCTTGCGCGACGGCGGAGCGGAAGTCGACGTCCCACAGCGTCGGCGCTTCGCGGCGGTACGCGCGTCCGTGCGCGAAGAGCTCGAGGAACGCATGCTGGCTCACGCGCCGCGAGATCTCGCCGACCGTCGTGTACGCGAGCGACCAGTCGACCGAGAGGCCGATGCGGCGGAACACGTCCTCGAAGGCGCGCTCGTCCTCGCCGGTCAGGCGACGGCACAGCTCGACGAACTCCGGGCGCGAGATCGCGAGCGGCTCGGCCGCCCGCGGCCCGGGCGGCTCGAGGTCTGTTCGCGGCGGTGTCCCGGGAACACAGCGCACGCCGTAGTAGTTCTGCACGCGGCGCTCGGTCGCGAGCCCGTTGTCGTCCCAGCCGATCGGATAGAAGACGTTCTTGCCCATCATCCGCCAAAAGCGCGCGGTCACGTCGGTCTGGGAGTAGGAGAAGACGTGGCCGATGTGGAGCGAACCCGAGACGGTCGGCGGCGGGGTGTCGATCGCGAACACGTCCTCGCGGGTCGTCTCGGGGTCGAAGCGGTACGTGCCGTCGGCCTCCCAGCGTGCCGCCCACTTCTCCTCGAGGCCCTCGAGGGCGGGCCGCTCCGGCACGACGGGCGCGACCGGCACCTCGTCGTCCACGCGGGCAACTCGGCTCGCGTCTGGCTCGGCGGCGCGGCGCACCGCCGTCTCGTCGTCGTGGTCGGACATCGCCAAGTACGGTACTAGCGTGCTCGCGCTCCACGACACGGCCTCGGGGCGCGTCGTGCCCCTCGGGCTCGTCCCCGGCGAGGAGGCCGGTCTCTACGTCTGCGGCCCGACGGTCTACGCGCCCCCGCACCTCGGCCACGGGCGTCTCGTCCTGGTCTTCGACGTCCTGCGGCGGTGGCTCGAGCATCGCGGGGTCCGGGTCCGTCACGTCGAGAACGTCACCGACGTCGACGACAAGATCATCGACCGCGCGCTGCGCGAGGGCCGCAGCCCGGGCGCGGTCGCCGAGGAGGCCGAGGCCCAGTGGTGGGCGGCGGCCGACCGGCTCGGGGCGCTGCGTCCCGACGAGGCTCCCCGCGCCACGCAGTGGATCCCCGCGATGGTGGCTCTCGTCGAACAGCTCCTCGCGCGGGGCGCCGCGTATGCCACCTCGGACGGTGTCTACCTCGACACGACCGTCGTCCCCGACTACGGGCTTCTCAAGCACCAGGACCTCGGTGAGCTGCGTGCCGGCGCGCGCGTGGCGCGCAGCGACGAGAAGCGCTCGGACTTCGACTTTGCCCTGTGGAAGGCGGCCAAGGAGGGCGAGCCGAGCTGGGATGCCCCCTTTGGCGCCGGGCGCCCGGGGTGGCACACCGAATGCGTCGTCATGGCCCTCGGGCTCCTCGGCGAGGACTTCGCGCTGCACGGGGGTGGAGCAGATCTCGTCTTTCCCCACCACGAGAACGAGCGGGCCCAGGCCGTCGCTCTCGGGCGGCCCTTTGCCCGGTGCTGGGTCCACAGCGGCCTGCTGACCGTGGGCGACGAGAAGATGTCGAAGTCGCTCGGCAACTTCGTGACTCTCGACGAGCTGTTCTCCGAGACCGACCCGCGCGCTCTGCGGCTTCTCGTCCTGCGGGCCCACTACCGCTCGCCCCTCGAGGTTCGCCCGGAGCTGCTCGAGGACGCCGCGCGCGCCCTCGAGCGCCTCGAAAGCCTCGCGCGCCGCGTCGCCGACGCCCCGCCGGCGTCGGCGACGGCCGAGGTGCATGCCCTCGAGGCGACCGTCGACGCGGCGATGGACGACGACCTCGACAGCCCCCGCGCGGCGGCCGCGCTCTTCAGTGCCGCGCGCCAGGCGAACGCCCTCCTCGACGCCGGAGACGTCACCGGCGGCACCGCGCTCGCGCGCAGCGTCCTGGCGCAGTTCGCTGTGCTCGGACTTGTCGTGGCGAGCGGAGGCGGCGAGCCCGACGCGGAGGCGCTCGACCTGCTGGGGCGGCGCGAGGCGGCGCGCGCGGCGGGTGACTACGCGGCGGCCGACGCCCTGCGCGACGCGCTCGCGGCGCGGGGCTGGCGCGTGGAGGACGCCGCGGGCCGATCGCGACTCCGGCGCTGAGCCCGGATGGCACGCGCCTGCCAACAGCGGCGCGCAACCGTGCGCCGAGCGGGAGCCTCGTGGGCGCGTGTTCCCTGCTCGGGGCGCGTATTCGGGGTGATGTGACAGACTCGTGACGTGCGTCCTGCAGACTGCTAACGTGCGCGCAGAGAGCAAGCGGGCCCTCGAGGAGTCCGCTCGCCGGCAGGATCGCAGGGCCCGGTGCGGCCGGACGTTCAGGCCGCGGGCTGACTAGGCGACTCGGCTCGATCCCTCTCGCAGTGGCACCCGAGAGAAGGGGGATCGCCGAAGTGGCGACCGGTACCGTGAAGTGGTTCAACGCCGAGAAGGGCTACGGCTTCATTTCGCAGGCGGGCGGGGCGGACGTCTTCGTCCACCACTCGGCCATCCAGATGAATGGCTACCGCACGCTCGAGGAGGGACAGGCCGTGGAGTTCGAGGTCCAGGAGGGCCAGAAGGGACTCCAGGCAGCGAACGTCCGTCCGATCTGAGCCGCGCCGCCCGCACCTTCTGGTGCGGGCGGCGTTCTTCCCTCCGGCGCCCGCCGCGATCCGGCGACGTGCAACAAGGTGCCGATTCCCGTCGTTGACGCCCCTGAAGGTGGGTGAGGGGGCCGTGGCTCGCCCGGTGGGCCGGCCGCGGGCTTCGACGTTCAGGTCTAGGTTGTCCGGCGATGCCGACGCCGAGACAGATCGCGCCAGGCCGTCCCTACCCGCTGGGCGCCTCCTTCGACGGTATCGGCACGAACTTCTCGCTCTATTCCTCGGTCGCCGAGAAGGTCGAACTCTGCCTGTTCGACGACCGCGGCCACGAGACCCGCTACACGCTGCCCGACGAGACCGCCCAGATACACCACGGCTACCTGAGGGGCATCGGGCCCGGGCAGCGCTACGGCTTTCGGGTGCACGGTCCCTGGAGCCCGCACGAGGGCCTGCGCTGCAATCCCGACAAGTTGCTCCTCGACCCGTACTGCCGGGCGGTCGACGGCCAGGTCCGCTGGCAGCGTTCGGTCTTCGGGCACTTCGCGAGCGACGACACCCGGATGAGCCGTGCCGACTCGGCCCCCGCGATGCCAAAGAGCGTCGTTGTCAGCCCGTACTTCGACTGGGGCCACGACCGGCCGCCGCGGATCCCCTGGCACGAGACGACGATCTACGAGATGCATGTGAAGGGCTTTACCGCCCGGCATCCCGCGGTCCCCCCGGAGCTACGGGGGACCTACGCGGGCCTGGCCGAGCCCGAGGTCGTCGACTACCTGCTGCGTCTCAACGTCACCGCGGTCGAGCTGCAGCCCGTCCACCAGTTCGTCCACGACTTCGCGCTCGTCGAGCGCGGCCTGCGCAACTACTGGGGCTACAACTCGATCTGCTACCTCGCACCCCACAACGGCTACTCGTCCTCGGGCACTCACGGCGAGCAGGTGCAGGAGTTCAAGCTGCTGGTGAAGACCCTGCATGAGGCCGGGATCGAGGTGATCCTCGACGTCGTCTACAACCACACCGCGGAGGGCAACCATCTCGGTCCGACGCTTTCGTTGAAGGGCATTGACAACGCGAGCTACTACCGACTCGTGCCCGAGGAGCCGCGTTACTACGTGGACTACACCGGGACCGGCAACACCTTGAACGTGCGCCAGCCCCACACGCTCCAGCTGCTCATGGACTCGCTGCGCTACTGGGTCACCGAGATGCACGTCGACGGCTTCCGCTTCGACCTCGCCGCGACCCTGGCCCGGACGCTGCACGACGTCGACCGCCTCTCGGCCTTCTTCGACCTGATCCAGCAGGATCCGGTCATCAACCAGGTGAAGCTGATCGCCGAGCCGTGGGACGTCGGCGAGGGCGGCTACCAGGTCGGCAACTTCCCCCCGCTGTGGTCGGAGTGGAACGGCCGCTACCGCGACTGCGTGCGCGACTACTGGCGAGGCGCGGAGCAGACCCTTCCCGATCTCGCGTACCGCCTCACGGGTAGCTCGGACCTCTACGAGCACACCGGCCGCCGGCCCTGGGCGAGCATCAACTTCGTCACGTGCCACGACGGCTTCACCCTCGCCGATCTCGTCTCCTATGACCGCAAGCACAACGAGGCCAACGGCGAGCAGAACCGTGACGGCGAGGACCACAACCGCTCCTGGAACTGCGGCGTCGAAGGGCCGACGGACGACCCCGAGGTCCTCAAGCTGCGCCGGCGTCAGGTGCGCAACCTGCTCGCGACCCTCTTCCTCTCCCAGGGTGTGCCGATGCTGCTCGCCGGCGACGAGCTCGGCCGCACCCAGGGCGGCAACAACAACGCCTACTGCCAGGACAACGAGATCTCCTGGATCGACTGGCAGCACGCGGACGGCGACTTGCTGGAGTTCGTCCGCCGTCTCTCCGCCCTGCGGCGCGCGCACCCGGTCTTGCAGCGGCGGTGGTGGTTCCAGGGCCGCCCCGTCTACGGCGCCGGCCTCAGCGACCTCGTATGGTTCGCTCCGGGCGGCGAGGAGATGAGCGACGCCGACTGGAGCCTGCCGTTCGCGAAGTCGGTCGCCATGTTCCTCAACGGCGACGAGGTCCCGCCCGAGACCGTCCGCGGCGAGCGCGTGCCCGACGACAGCTTCCTCGTCATCTTCAATGCCTGGGACGAGGCGCTCGACTTCGTGCTGCCCGACGGGCGCGTCGCCGAGCGCTGGCGGCTCGTGCTCGACACCGCCTCGGAGGAGCCCATCATCGACCCCGACCTCGCCCCCGTGATCGATGCCGGGAACCCCCGGCGCATCGAGGGTCGCTCGCTCGTCGTGCTCGTGCGCGCCTGACCGCAACTCAGCCAAGCCGGCGGGGGCGGAGGGCGACGATCCCGAGCGGCGGCAGGACGAGCTCGAGGCTGTGGGGCCAACCTGCGAAGTTGCCGTCGCTCAGATCGGAA
>JAKABX010000017.1 GCA_021796545.1 Actinomycetes bacterium | reverse complement strand
CAACCTTGCGGCCTTCTACAGCGGCAGTTCGACCTACGCACAGAGTGCCGCCGCCGTGGTGCTCGACACAGGCACAACGGGGGGCGCACCAGCACCGATCTCGCTGACCATGTCGCCGAGTCAAGCGGTCAGTGGATCAACGGTGACCTACACCGCGACGGTCGCGGGCAGCAGTCCGTCCGGGAGCGTGTCATTCGAGGTTGACGGCTCGGCGATCAGCGGTTGCACCTCGGTGCCGTTGAGCTCGGCACAAGCATCCTGCACAACCGTGGCCGGTGCCGCGGGCGCCCACGACGTTCTCGCGACCTACGCCGGCGACAGCGCCAATGCCGCGGGAGCCGGTCTGCTGGCCGCACCCGTGGATCCGACCCCGAGTACGGGCACCTCGGGCGGCTCGCCCTCCGGTGGAGGGGGGACGTCGCCGGGCGGCTCCACGACCGCGCCGACGACGACAGGTGGCTCCCCCGCCTCGAGCACGCCAACAACCGGGACGAGCTCGACGTCTACGTCTGGGGGGTCCGGCGCCCCCACATCCGCCAATGGCGGCAGATCTTCTGGCTCCGGGGTTCGACGCCCGGCACACGAGCCGCAGCGAACGAAGGCCACTCTCCTCGTCGACGTTCCACCCATAACCGCCGTCGGGCGGCGCGTCACCTACCGCGTCCGGGTGGCTGGGAGCCGAGGCGTGCCGAGAGGGTCGATCACCTTCACCATCAACGGCACCCCGGTACGCGGTTGCACCAACGTGGCGCTCGGAGCGTCCCGCGAGGTGAGCTGCGCGCTCGTCACCGGCTACAGCCAGCCAGGCGAATTCCTCATCCGCCTCCGCTATTCGGGCAGCGCGGTGTTACGCGCCGCGCAGGCCGCGCGCTCCGAGCGCGTGATTCCCCGCTGGCACCGTTTGTGGCTCGTGTCGGCCCGCGGGATCGTCACGAGCGTGGGTGGCGCGTCCCCCGCTCCCGCGCCACGCACGTCGGTCCGCCGACCCGTCGCTCTCGCCCACACCCCGGACGACAGCGGCTACTGGGTCCTTTCGGCGGACGGCACCGTGACCTCCGCCGGCGACGCTCGCGTCTTCGGCGGCGGCCAGGGACGTCCCGGACCCTTCGTGGACCTGGCACCCACACCAAGCGGCCGCGGCTACTACCTGCTCACCGCCCGCGGAGTCGTGGTCGCGCGGGGCGACGCACGCCTGCGGCGCGCAAAAGGTCTGCCACCGCGAGCCGGCCGCGCCGTCGCGATCGCGCCAACCGCCGACGGAGGCGGCTACTGGATCCTCTGGCGGAACGGCGCGCTCACCGCCTTCGGTGACGCGACCACGATCCCCGGAGCGCGAACCCGCGGCGCCTCCTTCGTCGCCGTTGCGTTCGCCCCCAACGGGCGCGGCGCGCTCTTGCTGAGCGCGTCGGGGCGCGTCGTCGCCCGCGGGGACGCGCGCGCTCTCGGAGGCGCGCCGCAGCGGGCGTTCGGGGATGCTGTCGCACTGGTCCCCACGGGGGACTGGCGCGGCTACTGGCTGCTCGATCGCAGTGGTCACGTCTTTTCCTTCGGCGACGCGCGCCACGCCATCGCGGGTCTCCCCCGGATCGTCCCCGCCGTGCCCCTCGTTGCGGCGGCGGGCACCTGATCGCTGGGCGGGCGGGCCTCCGGCGGCTGGACGACCCCCGACCACGGAGTGCCCGCCCGCCCAGTCGAGTCTTTCGGGCAGGATGACACCATGGAATGCGATACGCGGACAATTCCCCGATGACCGCAGCAGGCGCCAGCACCGCCGGTTGCTTGGAAGGGCAGGTCGTCGTGATCACGGGCGCAAGCACGGGCATCGGCGCGGCAGCCGCCGAAGCCCTGGCCGGCGCGGGCGCGCAACTCGCGTTGGTCGGCCGGTCGCCGGAAAAGACGGCGGCGGTCGCCGGCCGACTGCGCGCAACGCCGTTCGTCTGTGACTTCGCCCGATTCGACCAGGTGCGGCGGCTCGCGGAGGATCTCTCGGCGCGCTATGAACGCATCGACGTCCTCGCGAACAACGCGGGGCTTCTCTCCCGCTACCGCGAGGTCACACCCGACGGGCACGAACTGACGTTCCAGGTGAACCACCTCGCCCCGTTCCTCTTGACGAACCTCCTGCTCCCCCGGCTCGGCACCGGCGCGCGGGTGATCCAGACCTCGAGCCGCGCCCAGCATCTCGGGCGCGTCGACAAGGCCGACCTCGAGGCGGGCCGGCGTTACCGTGCCTTTCCCGTCTACGGCACGACCAAGCTGGAGAACGTGCTGTTCACCCGGGAGCTCCAGCGTCGACACGGCGACCGTGGTCTGTCCGCGGTCGCCTTTCACCCCGGGACGGTGCGGACCGAGTTCAACCGCCGCGGCGGGGCGGTCAACCTGCTCTACAACACCCCGGTGGGCAACCTCGTCCTCCTGACGCCGGCACAGGGTGCCGACACCCTCGTGTGGCTCGCCACCTCCGCCCCGGGACGCGACTTCGTTCCCGGCGGCTACTACGCGCGCCGGAGACCCTCCCGGCCCGCGCGCCAGGCCGATGACCTAGACCTCGCCGCGTGGCTCTGGGAACGCTCGGCAGAGTTGGTCGGGCTCTGAGCCGGCCCGCCTCCCGGACAGGCGGGCCGCAGCCGCCACCGGGCACCCGGCCGGCGGCTGGTCCCCTCCCCCGTCGCCCCACCTCCGAGCGCCACGACGCCTGCGCCGGTGCCGACGAGAAGGCCGGCTGACCCGACGCGGGGATGAGGCGGGCGGCCTCGCCCCGGGAAGCACCGGGCCCGCACGCGGCGCGGCCCGACCACCCCTCGAGGCGCCCCGGCCTGACCGACACATCGGCGACGGCCCCTCTGTGCGTCCTGAGCGGCGGTGGCGGCGTGGCTGTCCGAGGCGCCGAATGCCAACCCGGCGTGCTCGGCCCCGCCCCGCCTGGTCGCTGGCTCGCGCGGGCGAGCGCCGACACGGGCCATTGGGTGCTGCTCCGCCTTCTCGCGAAGGTGGCCCTGCGAACTGTGGGACCGTCGGCGCAAACCGGCTCTCTCCGGGCTCGAAGCCCTGATCGGCTGGCGCGCGCGTGGGGACCGGCTGGTGCTCTGAAGGCGCGCCGGTGCCGTGACGCCTGCGGTCCGAGGACGGCCGAGAGGCGGTCGCGCGGCGACAGAGCACCGTGGGCCCCGGCTCTCGCTGGAGGCGATCCGCTGTGACGGCGGAGAGACGCGCTGGCTTGCGCGGGGCGCCGCTCGCCGCAGACGACCCTGTTGGCGCGCACGCGCACGATTGGTGCGCGTCGTCGCCGCGACCAAGCGTCACCGACGCGCCGGGGAGGGACAGCGTGCGAGTCTCCGCCGCAGACGGCGCGGGCGGTGCGGGCGGCCACTCCGAACAGCGCAGCGCCGAGAGTTGCCGCGGCGCCCGATCAGCGCACGTCGATGCCGCGAGGCAGGTCGTCGGGGGGCCAGTCGAGCAGGCGCACCGCGGCATCGAACGCGAAGCGGTCGGTCATCCCCGAGACGTAGCGGACGGCCGCCTCGGTCGCGTCCTGCTCGGCCGCGCGATCCGCGAGGAGCTCGGGATTCCCGCTCAGGTGCGCAACGAGCGCGTCGAGGACGCGGGTGACGGCGCGCCCTTGCGCGATCGCCTCGGGGCGGAGATAGATGCGCTCGTAGTTGAACGCGCGCAGCGCGCCGAGCGCCGCGGCCGGCTCGGCCGCCATCGCGACCACACCGTGGGCCGCGATCGAATCGACCAGAGCGCGGACGAAGTACGCGAGCTGGCGGCTGCGGGTGCGGCCCGCGCACTCGGCGATGTCGGCGGGGAGATCGCGCGGCTCGACGATGCCGGTCGCGATGGCGTCCTCGAGGTCGTGCGCGCAGTAGGCGATACGGTCGGCCCAGCTGACGACGGCGCCCTCGGGGGTGCGTGGCGCGGGGCGGGACCAGGAGTGGCCACGGATGCCGTCGAGGGTCTCTGTGCAGAGGTTGAGTGGTGCGAGCACGACGTCCGCACCCCAGGGCGCGTGGTGGAAGCCACCGGGGAGGACCGCGTCGAAAACCGGCTCGCTCGCGTGCCCGCCGGGGCCGTGCCCGCAGTCGTGACCGAGCGCGATCGCCTCGGTGAGCGCGACGTTGAGGCGCGTCGCACGGGCGACGGCGGTCGCCACCTGCGCGACCTCGAGCGCGTGGGTGAGCCGGGTGCGCTGATGATCGGCGGGGTAGACAAAGACCTGGGTCTTGCCCGCGAGGCGGCGGAAGGCCTTGGAGTGCACGATGCGGTCCCGGTCGCGCTCGAAGCACGTCCGGTACTCGTCGGGCTCCTCCGGGCGGGCGCGCACGCCCGCCCCCCGGGCACCGGTGGCACCCGGAGCGAGCGTCGACTCCTCGAGCGCCTCCCGCTCCTCACGCCGCAGCGGTGCGTCGGCGCCGACGGGAAGCGGCGGCGCCCCGTGCGCGACGACAAGGCCGCCCCGGCTCCGCACGCCCTGCATGGTCCCCGCCCACGCAGCGGCGAGCCGCTCGGGGGCGTCGCGGGGCTCCCGAGCGTCGGGGCGGAGCTCTCCGGTCCTCACAGGGGGCAGGATACGCACCCGCTGCGCGCGCCGGTCCGCCCAGGGGAGGTCACTTGACCTTGAGCTCCCGACGGTAGACGCGGGCGGGGCCGAGTGCGATGACGGCCTTTGCGAGCTCGGAGAACGCCCCCGCGACCGCGCCGTCGGGCGCGGCCAGCGCGGCGGGGACGCCCTCGTCGGCCCCCTCGCGCACCGCCGTCTCGAGCGGCAGGCGGGCGAGGAGGGGAACCCCGAGGCTCTGGGCGAGGCGCTCGCCGCCACCGTGCCCGAAGATCTCATGGCGTGTCCCGTCGGGCGCGAGGAAGTAGGACATGTTCTCGATCACCCCACGCACGGGCATCCTGACCTCCCGCGCCAGTGCCCCGGCTCGCTGCGCGACCCGCTGCGCGGCGGGCTGGGGGGTCGTGACCACGTAGCACTCGGCGCCCGGCAGCTGTGAGGCGATCGACATCGGCACGTCGCCGGTCCCCGGTGGCAGGTCGACGACGAGATAGTCGAGCGGGCCCCAGTAGACGTCGACGAGGAACTGCTCGAGCGCCTTGTGCAGCATCGGCCCCCGCCACGCGACCGCGCGGTCCTCGTCGATGAACAGCCCCATCGACACGACACGCACGTTGTGGGCGACGGGGGCGACCAGGGTGTGGCCGAGCGCGAGGGGCGGGGAGGAGAGCCCGAGCATGCGCGGGACCGAGAAGCCGTAGATGTCGGCGTCGAGCAGGCCGACGCGCTGACCCGTCGCGGCGAGAGCGACGGCGAGGTTGACCGTCACGGAGGACTTGCCGACACCGCCTTTGCCTGAGGAGATCGCGAGCACCCGCGTCGCGCTCGACTTCTGACCGAAGGGATTCGCGCGGGTCCCGTTCGCGTCCGGCGCCTCCGTCGCGTCGCCGCCGGCGAGGCGCTCGCCGAGTGCGGCCTGCCCCGCTTCGTCCAGCTCCTCGAGCTCGAGAAAGACGGCGACGCCGGCGGCCGCGGCGAGCCGCTCGGCGAGCAGCGCCCGGGCGTCGTCGGGGTACGCGGGCGGCAGGGCGACGCGCAATGCCACGCCCTCGCTCCGGGGCGCCACGCTCCGGAGCGTGCCGAGGGTGCCGAGGGGCAGGAAGAGGGCCGGGTCCTCGACCGCCGAGAGACGTGCGACCAGCTCCTCGGTCTCCGGTCGTGCCGATGTCACCACAGCCTCCTCCGGTCGTCCCGGCCGGGGCGAACGCCCTCGGACGGCGACAACCGCAGGTACCATACCGAGGTGGCCGCAACTGAGCGCCCGCGGGGACTGCCCGCAGACGACGCGCCGGAGTTCGCTCCGGGCGCGCCCGCAGACCCCGAGGCCTTCGCGGCGGCCGTGACGGCGGTGACGGCGGCCTTCGGCGACACGACGCGCCGGAGCATCTACCTGTTCGTCCGCGACGGCGAGGGGGCGACCGCCGCCGAGGTCGCGGCCCGCTTCTCGCTGCATCCCAACGTGGCGCGCCACCACCTCGACAAGCTCGCCGCCGGCGGCTACCTCGAGGTCGCGCTCGACCACACCGGGACCGGAGCCGGCCGCCCCTCCAAGCGCTACCGCCGCTCGCGCAGCGTCGAGCCCCTCACCGTGCCGCCCCGCTCCGACGCGCTCGTCGTCGGGCTGCTCGCCCGGGCGCTCGCCCTTCTTCCGCCGGACGCCGCGGAGGCGATGGCCGTCGAGGTCGGCGAGGAGTACGGCCGCTCCCTGGCGGCGCAGATGTCGCCGGGCGACTCCCAGCGCTCGATGCGCTCGGCGATGCTCGCGATCGCCGACGCGCTCACCGCACACGGTTTCGCGGCCCGCGCGGAGCAGCGGGACGCGACGACCGCGGTCGTGCGCGAGCGCTGTCCCTTCGGCGACCTCGTCGAGAGCTATCCCGTCCTCTGCGCGCTCGACCGGGGCATGGTCCAGGGCCTCGTCGGCGGCCTGTGCGGCGGGGCGGTGCCCGTGCAGCTGTCCACCTCGTCGCGGGCGCGGGGCGACGCCGCCTGCACGAGCGTCGCGAGCTGAGCCCGGCGCGCCCTAACCGCCCGCGATCGCACCGAGGACGACGAAGGGCTCGCGGCCACTCACGACGCTCTCGGGCAGGGGGTCGTCGGGGTCGTCGAGGGAGCGATCCTCGTCGCCGACGAAGAAGCGGAGGAAGGGCCGGCGGCGCGCGCTGTTGCGATCGCGGATCGTTCCGCCGAGAACCGGGTAGGTGGCCTCGAGCGCGTCGAGGAGCCCGCGCTGGGTCGGCGCGCCGGTGAGGGCGACCGCCACCTCGCCGCCGATCCCCGCCAGTTCCCGCAGCGCGGCGGGCAGCACGATGCGCACGGGCGCGCCGGCACGCGTCACGGAAGGGTCTGGGCCTCCACCGACAAGACGGCCGGCAGGTCGCGCACGACGGCGTCCCAGCTGTCCCCGCCGTCGGCGGACGCGTAGACCTGGCCGCCCGTCGTGCCGAAGTAGGCGCCGGCGGGCTCGAGGCGGTCGAGGGCGAAGGCGTCGCGCAGCACGTTGACGTAGCAGTGCTCCTGCGGCAGACCGCGGGTCAGCGCCTCCCACTCCTCGCCGCCGGTGCGGCTGCGCCAGACCGAGAGGCCGCCACCGGGGGGGAAGTGTTCGCGGTCGCTTGTGATCGGGACGACATAGACGGTCTCGGGCTCGTGGGGGTGGACGTCGACCACGAAGCCGAAGTCGCTCGGGAGGTTCCCGCTCACCTCACGCCAGGACTCGCCGCCGTCGTCGGAGCGCATGACGTCCCAGTGCTTCTGCATGAAGAGCACCTCGGGCCTCTCGGGGTGGTGGGCGATATCGTGGACACAGTGCCCCACCTCGACCTCGGGGTCGGGGAGGAACTCCGAGCGCAGCCCTCGGTTCGCGGGTCGCCAGGTTTCGCCCCCGTCGTCGGAGCGGAAGACCCCCGCGGCGGAGATCGCGACCCAGATCCGCCCGCGCCCGGCGGGGTCGAGCAGGATCGAGTGCAAGCACATCCCACCTGCTCCCGGCTGCCAGCGCTCGCTGGTCGTGTGCTCGCGCAGCGCCGCAAGCTCCTGCCAGCTGCGCCCGCCGTCGCTCGAGCGGAACAGCGCCGCGTCCTCCACGCCCGCGTAGACCGTGTCGGGATCCGCCAGAGACGGCTCGAAGTGCCAGACGCGCGCGAACTTCCACGGATGCGGCGTCCCGTCGTACCACTGGTGCGTCCCGGGCTCGCTCGCGTAGGAGAAGTCGTTCGAGACGGCCTCCCAGCTGCGCCCGCCGTCGTCGGAGCGTTGGACCACCTGGCCGAACCAGCCGTTGGACTGCGAGGCGTAGATGCGCTCGGGGTCCGCCGGCGACCCCTTCAGGTGGTAGATCTCCCAGCCGGGGAAGTACGGCCCGTCCACCTGCCAGGTTGCACGGCGAGCGTCCGAGGACAGAACGAACGCGCCCTTGCGCGTGCCGACGAGGATCCGCACACGCCCCATCGCGTGACCTCCGATCCGACCTCCGCCCCGAGGTCGTGGCGCAAACCTACGTCGGCGCGCGTCGCCACGAAAGGGCCAGGCTCCGCGTCCCCGACGGAGACGACCTCCCGCTTCCCCGTCGGGACGATCCGCGGCGCAAGAGGCCCGCCCCGCCGACGCCCGCTGTCGCGATGCGCCTCAGAAGGTCGGCGGACCCGCACCCAGATCTTGCCGTCGGCGACGGCGGCCCCGAAGGCTTCCCGCGCCCCCCGGCGGCCCGGGCGACGGGCCGTCGGGACCGTCTCCCTCGGCACGGCCGGGGGGACTGGCGCCCCGGCACCGCCGCACAGGGCGCGGGGGGGAGTTCCGAACCCGAGGCGCGAAGGCGTGTGTGGCGCGGCCCCCGTGTTGGACAAAGACGGCCCTCTCGGGGCACGCGGCCGGCATCAACGGCGCGAAAGGCCCGGTTGCATGCGCCTTCGCCGCGGACGCCGGCAGCAAGACGCCCGGGCGGTCCGCTCCCGCCCGTCCCGTCCCCGGGCGAGCAGACGGCGTCAGTGGGGACGGTAGCGCTCGAGAACGGGGGGCAGCGCCACGTGCTCCTCGGCGAACGCGGCCGCCATCGTGCGCCCCGCGAGCCGCAGCAACCCTCTCGAGGGGTGGTCCGCCAGCGCGGCACGGAACATGGTGAGCGCCGCTGCGGGTCGGCCTTCGTCCTCGAAGAGCGCGACGCCGTCCAACGCGCGGGCCGTCGCGCTCTGCGGCGCGACGCGCACGGCGGCGGCGAGACCGACGTCTCCGGCGAGCACGAGGACCTTGTTGCGCCCCGCCACCCCCGTCAGGCGCAACAGCCAGCCGCGGTACGCGAGGGCCTCGGGCTGACGGGGGTCGCTGCGCAAGATCGCGTCGTAGACGCCAATTGCCGCGGCGATCTCCCCCTTCGCATCGAGTTGCGCGGCCCGAGCGAGCTGCTGGTTCGTCGTCGCCGACGGCAGCTCGACCGAGCCCGTCGCGACCTCCCCCGGCAGGCGGACACCGGCGAAGTGCGCGGCCGTGATCGTGACGATCCCGAGGGCACAGACAAGACCGACGATCCCGAGCACCGCCCGGGTGCGCCGGCGGCCGAGGAAGCGGCGCAGGCGCACGACCCTGCCGGGCGCCGCGGGCGGGGACGGCGGAGGCGCGGACTCGAGCGCGGCGACGGCGCGCAGGGTTCCCGCGGCACGCGCGACATACGCAGCGCGCAGGCGCGCGTAGTCCTCCTCGGAGATGTCGCCGGCGGCGCGCTCGGTGTCGAGGTCCTCGATGGACGCGAGCAGAAAGTCGCGCTCGGCATGCAGGCGCGCGAGCCCCTCGCCCGGGCCGGGACCGGCCGCGCTCATCTCCGGACGGCGCGCGCCGAGGCGACAAGCGCCTCGTCCTCGGCGCGCGCCGCGACGACCGCGAGTGCGCGCTGCGCGCACTGGCGACGGTAGAGCACCGTCGCCAGCCCGCCCGCGCACAGCGCGACGAGTAGGGAGGGCACGAGCCAGACGAGGACGCTGATCCCCCCGGAGTCGGGGACCTCGAGCACGCTCGATCCGTACTGGGCGACGACCCGGGCGCGAATCGCCGCATCCGACCACCCCGCCTCGACGAGGTCGGTGACCTCGTTGCGCAGGTCCACAGCAGCCGCGGCGTCGGACTGGGCGATGGTGAGATCCGCACAGCTCGGGCACTTGATCTCGGACTCGAGCGCGGCGAGGCGCGCGGCGCGCGTCGGGGCGGCCGGGTGCAGGCTGCCGAGAACGAGCGCGCCCGCGGCGACGAGCGTGAGCACGAGGTACGCGGCCCGGCTCCCGAGCAGGCGGGCGAGCCGCCTCATGCCCGCTGTCCGATCAGCGTGTCGAGCTTTGCGGCGACGATCGCGCCGGGCACCCAGGCGATCACGCGCCCGCTCGGACTGACGAGGAACGCCTGCGGCGGGCTCGCGACACCGTACGCGGTGGCGATCGTGCCGCTCGGATCGCTGATCGCCGAGAAGGTCGCGCCCGTCCGCCGGAGAAAGGCCCGCGCGTCCCCGGTCGTGTCGCTCGTCGAGTCGACCCCGATCACCGCGACGTCGCGCGCCCGGCGGTGCGCGAAGAGGAAGGCCTCGATCTGGGGAGCCTCGGACTGGCAGGCCGCGCACCAGCTCGCGAAGAAGTCGACCAGCACATAGCGCCCCCTCTCGGCGGCGAGGCTCACCGGCCGTCCGGTCATGAGGTCCCGCCCGGCAAGCGGTGGCGCCACCTTGCCCCCGAGGGGAGACGGCGCGACCGTGCCCTGCGCGGGCGGGCGCGTCGCCAGGACGGCGACGAGCAGGACGACGAGCACCCCGATGATGCCCGAGGCCGCGAGCGCGCGGCGCCTCACCGGCGGGCTCCGACCGGCTCGGGGCCCCCGCCGCGGGCGAGCACCGGCATGGGGACCGAGGAGCGATCGGTCGGCCGGCGGCGGCGCCCGGGGGCCGCGGCGAGCAGCGCCCCGCCGGCGATCAGCCCCGCGCCGACCCAGAGCCAGAGAACCAGAGGCTGCACGAAGACGTCGATCGTCGCGCTCGCATGGCGGCCGGCGGTGAGGCTCCCGCCGGCGGCGAGGTAGACGTCGTCGACGAGGCCGGAGTCGACCGACGGCGTCGCGACGCCCTGGGTGTCGCCCCGGAAGACGTCGATCGCCGGGCGGAACGTGCCGTGGTCGACGCGGATCACCGCCTCGTCGCCCGAGCGGCGGGGGGTCGCGAAGGTCCGCACCGCGAGCAGCTCGAGACGGTGGCCGTCGAAGACGACTGGCCGGCCCGCGGCAAGGGTGAGGCGCGCCGAGTGCCCGAAGGACGTCGCGGCGGCGAGGCCGACCCCGATGACGACGACCCCGAGGTGGGCCACCATGCCTCCGTTCGCCCGGCCGAGGACGCCGCGCCAGAACGCGAGGCCGTGGCGGCGCGCCGCGACGGCGGCGAGAACGAGCTGGCGGAGGGCGGCCGCCCCGGCGAAGGCACCGAGTCCGAAGGCGGCGAGCGGGGTGAGCCCCCGGAGCCCGGCCGCGACGCAGCCGACGAGCGTCGCGACCCCCGCCCAGGCCGGCAGGGCGACCCGCTCGCGCAGGAGCTTCTCGCCGGCGCTGCGCCAGGGAAGCGCCGGCGCGACGGCCATGAAGAACAGCAGCGCGAGCCCGAGCGGGACACTGAACGCGTCGAAGTAGGGACGCCCGATCGTGATCGCCGCGCCGCTCGTCGCCTGGACGAGGAGCGGGAAGACCGTGCCCAGGAGGACCACCAGAGCGAAGGCCGCGAACAGCAGGTTGTTGACCAAGAACGCGCCCTCGCGCGACACCGGCGAGTCGATGGTGCCGGGGGACGCGAGCCGGTCGCCCCGCCAGCCGATCAGCCCGACGCCGGCCGCGACGGCAGCGGCGAAGAACGCGAGGAGCGCCGGGCCGACACCCGAGGCGGTGAAGGTGTGAACCGACTGGGTGATCCCCGAGCGGGTGAGGAAGGTGCCGAGGATCGTGAGCGCGAAGGTCGCGACGATGAGCGACAGGTTCCAGATCCGCAGCAGGCCGCGGCGCTCCTGCACGAGCACCGAGTGCAGGTAGGCGGTGCCGGTCAGCCAGGGGATCAGCGCGGCGTTCTCGACGGGATCCCATGACCAGTAGCCGCCCCAGCCCGATACCTGGTAGGACCACCACGCGCCGAGCGCGATGCCGACGGTGAGGCACGCCCAGGCCACGAAGGTGAACCGCCGCGTGTCGGCCAGCCACCCCTCGCCGACCCGCCCGGTGACGAGCGCCGCGAGCGCGAACGCGAAGGGGACGGTGAAGCCGACGAATCCGCTGTAGAGAAGGACCGGGTGGAAGGCGATGAGCGTGTTGTCCTGCAGGAGCGGGTTCGGTCCCGCGCCGTTGGCGGGGACCGGCCCCCGGGTCGCGGCGAAGGGATCGGCCGGGCCGAGCATGAGGGCGAAGAAGAACACGACCGTCGCCAGGCAGACGACGAGCGCCCAGGCGACCATGGGATCGGCGCAGCGGTCCCTGAAGCGCCGGACGACGAGCGCGACGTAGGCGGTGAGGATCAGACCCCACAGCAGGATCGATCCCTGGAGCGCGGACCACATTCCGGTGATGTCGTAGAGAAGCGGCGTCTCGCGCGAGTTGTTCGCCGCGACGAACGCGAGCGAGAAGTCGTGAGTGAGCAGCGCACGCTCCATGGCGAAGGTCGCGACCAGCGCACCGACCAGGCACACCACGCTGAGGCGAGACGCCCGACGAAGCAGGGACCCGGCGCGTCCGGTCGCGGGGGCCTGCCAGCTGCCCACGGCGCGGCGGTGCAGCACGAGTCCGCCCACGAGCATCCCGAGCGCGACGAGCGCGCCGGCCAGCGCGACGAGCACGCCGCCGTGGCCGAGCACGCCGTTCATCGCCGACCGGCCCCGGGCGCCCTCAGCACGTCTGGCCGTCCCCCTGCTGGACGCGACCTGGGTGGGCCGCGACGTACGCGCTCGAGTGCTTGACGAGGATCTCGTCGGAGCTGAAGAGGTTCGACGACCCGACGAAGTGGCCGACGAGGACGACGGCGACGCCCGGCTCGAAGAGCTGGGGGGGGACCCCGACGTTGTGGACCGGGACGCGGACCGGTCCCGAGCAGACGACGAAGTCCTGCACGCCGGCGTGGCTGCGCAGGCTGTGGGGGACGACGACCCCCTCCATCTGGAAGGTGGCATTGCCGAGGCTCGCCCGGGCGGCGACCGCCTGGGCGGCGGTCTTGAAGTAGACGATTCCCGAGGTGAGGGCCTTGTAGAGGAGGAAGCCGACCGCGGCGGCCAGGACGACGCCGACGACGCCGAGACGCCGGCGGGTACGCGCGGCGCGCGCCCGCCTGAGCGCCGCGACGGCGGCGTCCTGACCGGTCTCGGCGGTCGTCGCCGACCCGGGGGCTGCCGCCGGGGTGCCGACGCTCACGCGCCGTCCCTCGGGCCGGAGAGGGGAGCCGTGCGGCCCGCGCTCGGCAGGCGCCGGGAGAGCCTCCTCCGGCGCGCGACGAGGCTGAGGGCGTAGAGCGCGAGCGTCAACAGGGCGACGACATAGCCCCCCTGCACGTAGCCGATGCCCCCGGTCGCGACGGCGAGCGCGCCCATCAGGACGCCTCGCCCGCGCGCGACATGCCGGCCTCGGCGCGCCGTTCGGCCAGCGCGTCGGCGAGGCCCTCGACCTCGTCGCGGGCCTGCAGGCCGGCGAGGCGGTAGCGCTCGGCGAGCATCCAGACGTAGACAAGGCTGAACGCGACGAAGCTCAGCAACAAGGTCCAGGCCATCGACCCGTGGACCTCGCTGCGCCCCGGCTGGATCGTCGGGCCCTGGTGCAGGCTCCGCCACCAGCTCACGGAGAAGTAGACGATCGGCACGTCGATGAAGGCGACGAGGGCCGCGATCGCGCTGCGACGCGCGCGGACCTCCGGCTCGCCGGGAAGCCGGCGGAGGGCGAGGTAGCCGAGGTAGAGGACGAAGAGCAGCGCGGTCGTCGTGAGCAGCGGATCCCACGTCCACCAGACGCCCCAGGTCGGACGTCCCCACAGCGACCCGGTGACAAGGGTGATGCCCGTGAAGACGACACCGGCCTCGGCCGACGCCCCCGCGACGCGGTCCAGGCGCAGGTCACGCGTGCGTGGCCAGAGGTACGCCGCGCTCGCCAGGAACGAGACGCCGTAGGCCAAGAACGCGTCCCAGGCCATCGAGGGATGGATGTACAGGAGTCGGACGAGGTTGCCCATGTAGGCGTCGGGCGGGGTGACCCACAGCCCGAGCCAGACGGTGAGGACCACGCCCACGAGCCCGACGAGGCCACACGCGCTCGCGATGCGCGCGCCCCGCGCCGGCGCGAGCGCGCGCCCGGTGAGCGCGACGGCCTCCACGGGGTGCGACGCGACGCTCATTGTCCGCCTCCCACCTCGGTCAGCCGGAGATCGGATGTGGTCATGAGTCCTCCAGCAGGGGTCCGAACGCGACGGTGCCGATCGCAACGTAGGCGGCGGCGAAGACCGCGAGCAGCGCGAGCCAGCCGACGCCACCACCCCCGGAACGGCCGAGCGCCGCGGACCAGGCCTTGGTCGCGGCGAGCAGCACGGGTGCGACGACGGGGAAGAAGAGCAGGGGCAGCAGGGTCTCGCGCACACGGGTCCCGGCGGCGAGCGCCCCGTAGAAGGTCCCGACGGCCGCGAGACCCGCCGTCGCGAGCACGCAGCTCGCTGCGAGCACCCCGACGCCCTCGAGAGGCGTGCCATACAGCAGGGCGGCAACCAGTGCGAGGACGGCCTCGAGGACGAGCAGTTGGAACCCGAGCGCAGCGGCCTTGCCGACGAAGATCCCGCCGGCGTCCAGGCCCGAGAGTCGCAATCCGTCACCGGCGCGGTCCGCACTCTCGAGCGCGAAGCTGCGCTGGACGCCGAGCAGCGCCGCGAGCAGGACCGTCACCCAGAAGAGCCCCGAGGTCGCCGCCCGAAGGCGCGCCGCGTCGGGACCGAGCGCGAGGCCGAAGAGCAGCAGTACGGCGAGAGCGAAGGGCACGACCTGGTTGAGCCCGACACGTGAGCGCCACTCCACGCGTAGGTCCTTGCCGGCGACGAGCAGAGCGTCACGCCACATCGCAGCCGACCTCCGCGGAGTCGGTCGCGGCCGGCACCACGCGGCCGCCCGCGATCTCGACGCTGCGATCGGCGATGGCGGCGGCGCGCTCGAGCTCGTGAGAGGCGAGAAGCACCGTCGCGCCGCCGACGCGTGCCTCGGCGACGAGCGCGTCGACGGTCGCGCGCGCCTCGGCGTCGAGGCCGGCGTGCGGCTCGTCGAGCAGCCACAGACGCGGTGCGCGCGCCACGAGGACGGCAAGGGCGAGGCGGCGCCGCTGGCCGGCGGAGCACGCGCCGACCGGGGTGTCGAGAAGGCGGCCGGTGAGGCCAAGGCGCTCGAGGGCGGGACCCGCGCGCTCGAGGGGCGCCCGCGAGGCGCGCAGCGCGAAGCGGAGGTTGTCGCGCACGCTCAGCTCCTCGTAGTGGAAGCCCGCGTGCCCGAGCAGGCCGACGGCGCGACGCAGCGACACGCGGTCGACCAGCAGGTCGTGACCGAGCACCTCGGCGCGCCCGGACGCGATCGGGAGTAGGCCGGCGCAGGCTCTCAGCAGGCTCGTCTTGCCCGCTCCGTTGGCGCCGCGCAGGTGCACGACCTCGCCCGTCGCGACCTCGAGGCTGAGGCCCGAAAGGAGCGGGAAGCGGCCGGCGAGAACCACGGCCTCGATGAAGACGACGGCGGGGGGCATGGGACGGCGCCAATGCTACGAGGCCGGCGCGCGGCCGGGCCAAGCGGGGTGCGGGGAGCACCCTGCGCTGGTCGGGCCTACGCTCACGGCGGAGGGTGGGCGCCCGCTGCGGCGCCCTCAACGGCCTGCGCCCGCGTGCCGTCATTCACCCAAGGTGGCCAAGGAGTCGTCTATGTCCGGCGCGAGCGGTCTCGGGGGCGGTCACGCACCCGTCCTCGTCGCGGCCGCGGACGACGAGGTCCGCGCACTCCTCGCGCAGCGTCTGTCGACGATCGGACCGGTCGCGAGCGCCACGACCACCGCCGAGGCCGTCGCTGCCGGCGGCAGCGTCCGGGTCGCGGTCGTGGTCCCTCCACTTCCCGGCGCCGAGGGCGCCGAGATCATCGACGAGCTGCGGGCCCGCGCGCCGCTCTGCCCGGTGGTCGCGATCGTGGACGACCTCGACGCGCCCCTTGCGCGCGCGTGTGCGGAGCGTCGCCAGGTCGTCCTCTTGGCGTCGGCAGCGGTCCAAAGCGAGATCCTCGTCGTCGCCGTACACGCCGCACGCGCCGGCGCGCGATCGGTCGCGGCCCGCCTCGCGCAGGCCGAGACCGTGCTCGGCGCCCTCGAGGAGCCGGTCGTCGTGCAGGCGCCGAGCGGACGCGTCGTGTGGGCGAACCCTGCGGCCGTTGCGCTGCTCGGCGTCGCCGCGGGCACGCACCCGCCAGCACTGCGCAAGCCGGAAGGTGGCGTTGTCGGTCCCGACACCTCGCCCGTTGCCGAGGCGCTGCGCACGAGCCGGCGTGCGGGGCCCGTCGTCCTCGACGTCGTCCAGGACGACACCACCTCTTTGACCCTCGAGTGCACCGCCCTCCCCCTCGTCGCCGAGGGCGAGAGCGCGCCGCACGCGGTGGCCAGCTTCTGGCGCGTCCTTGCGCCGGCCGGCGAACGCCCCGCAGCGGTGCGGGAGGACGCCGCACCCGCCCCGCGCCGCCTGGGGGGCGGCGAGGCCCTCCTTCGGCTCGACGCGAGCGGCCACATCGTCGGCGTGGAGGGAGGCGCCGGGCTCGTCGCGCCCGCGTCGGCGCTTGGACGCCTCGTCGCCGACCTCGTCCTGCCTGCCGACCACGACGTCGTCGACGCCGCGCTCGCGAGGGCGGCCGCGCCCGGCAGCGGCGTCGTGCGCGCCGAGGCGCGCCTCGTCGACGCCGAGGGGGGACGCCGGCACATCGAGATCGTCGCGGGCGCCGACGAGCCGGACGAGGGCCGAAGTGTCCAGATCCGCGACGTGACCCGGCGCCGGCGGCTCGCGCACGACGTCGCGCGCCTCGCGGCGATCGTGGGCGCGACGGGCGACGCGATCGTCGCCGAGACCACAGGCGGACGGATCGCCGCCTGGAACGCGGCCGCCGAGCGCCTCTACCGCGTCCCGGCCGCCGAGGCGCTCGGCGAGCTCGTCGGCGACCTGCTCCCCTGGCGCACGCGTCCGGACGTCGAGGCGCTCGCGGCGCAGCTGCACGCGGGTGCCCCGGCAGCGGGGCCCTCCCGAATCGAGGTCCTGCGCACCGACGGGAGCACGATCACCTTGGATCTGAACGCCGTCGCGCTCGGGGCACCCGGCGGCGGGCTCCTCGAGATCAGCTGGGTCGCCCGCCCGGTGCCCTCCGCCGGCGCGCCCGGGCTCGCCGGCGGCCCCGACGCGCTCGGGCGCGCCCTTCTCACCCACAGCGCCGTCCCGACGGCGCTGTGCGACGACGACGAGCGTGTGATCGAGGCGAACCCCGCGCTCTACCGCTTCCTCGGGCGCGACGCCGGCGGTCTGGTCGGACGGCGCCTCGCGGAGTTCCTCCATGGCGCCGACCGCACGCCGCTGCCCGCCTCGGACAAGCGACACGGGCGGGCCGACCGCCGCTACGTGCGACCCGACGCCTCGGTCGTGTGGGGACGCCTCGAGATGACGCGCCTCGTCGACGACGCGGCGGCGACCGCGTGCTGGCTCGCGCAGGTGATCGACACCACCGAGCTGCACCTCCGCGAGGAGGCGCTCGAACGCCGGGTGGGGCACGATCGCCTCACCGGGCTGGCGAACCGGGCTCTGCTCGCCGACCGCGTCGGGCAGGCGCTCCGGCGGGCGAACCGCAGCGGGCTGTGGGTGGTCCTGGTCGACCTCGACATCGATGCCTTCGCCGAGCTCGACGCGCGCCTCGGGCGCGAGGCGAGCGACCGGCTGATCACCGACATCGCGGCCCGCCTCGCCGGGGGCGTACGCGCCTCGGACACCGTGGCGCGGGTCGGCATCGACGAGTTCGCCGTCGTCTGCGAGGACGTCGCGGACGAAGCAGGCGCCCGCAAGCTGGGCGAGACGATGGTGGGCCTGTTCGCGGAGCCCTTCCGCTCGGGCGAGGAGGAGATCGCCGTCGCGGTGTCCTGCGGGCTCGTGATCCTCGGCCCCCACGTCGGCGTCGAGGAGGCCCTCGAGTACGGCGATGCCGCCCTCGAGGTCGCCCGGAGCCAGGGCGGCGGCCGGGCGACGGTGGTCGACCGCAGCGTGCCGGGCGCCAACCTCCGGGTCGTCGAGTAGCCGGCGCGCCAGACCCGACCTAGGAGGAGAGCTCCGCGAGATCCGCGTCGACCATCATCGTCACGAGCCGGGAGAAGTCGACGCTCGGCTGCCACGAGAGCGCGTGCCGGGCCTTTGTGGGGTCGCCGATGAGCAGGTCGACCTCGGCGGGTCGGAAGAAGCGCTTGTCGACGACGACGTGGTCCTCGAAGTTCAAGCCCACGTGGGAGAACGCGACCTCGCAGAACTCGCGCACCGAATGCGTCTCACCGGTGGCGACCACGTAGTCGTCGGGCTGGTCCTGCTGGAGCATGGCCCACATCGCCCGCACGTAGTCGCCCGCGAAGCCCCAGTCCCGCTTCGCGTCCAGGTTGCCGAGGTGCAGCTTGTCCTCGCGCCCGAGCTTGATCTGCGCGACACCGTGGCTGATCTTGCGCGTGACGAACTCGAGGCCCCGGCGCGGGCTCTCGTGATTGAACAGGATGCCCGAGGAGGCATGCAGGCCGTAGCTCTCGCGGTAGTTGACCGTGATCGCGTGCCCATAGACCTTGGCGACGCCATAGGGGCTTCGGGGGTAGAAGGGGGTCAGCTCGCTCTGGGGGGTCTCGCGCACCTTGCCGAACATCTCCGACGAGCTCGCCTGGTAGAAGTGGATCTCGGGATCGACCATGCGGATCGCGTCGAGCAGACGCGTGACGCCGAGCGCCGTCGCCTCGCCCGTGAAAAGCGCCTGGTCCCACGAGGTCGTCACGAAAGACTGCGCCGCGAGGTTGTAGACCTCGTGGGGTCGCGCCACCCGCAACGCCGAGATGAGCGACGTCTCGTCGAGAAGATCGCCCGAGACAAGGGTGATCCGGTCCCTGATCTCGGTCAGACGGTCGAGGTTCACGTTGCTCGTCCGCCGAACCATCCCGAAGACCTCGTAGCCCTCCTCGAGGAGGAGCTCGGCGAGGTAAGAGCCGTCCTGCCCGGTGATGCCGGTGATGAGCGCGCGCTTTTGCACCGCACTGTTCTAGCCGACGCCAGGCATGCGCCCAACGAGGGTGCGCCGCGCCCGGGCCCGAGACGCCCCGACGCGCGAAGAAGGCAGGAGCTAGCCTGCGCGCGATGCCAGGCGCAGGGGTCGGAGGGTGCCGGCCGCACGACGGAAGGGCGCGCGCTCAGCGCCCCGCGCTCGCCCCGTGAGCACGGCGCGGCAGCGGCCGCCGGTTCCCGCGCGCGTCCCGCCGGTGGTCATCGAGGCGGTCTCGCCCCGCGTGGACGCTGGGCGCTTCCCCGCCAAGGCGGTCGTCGGCGATCCCTTCGTGGTCTCTGCGACGGTGTTCAGCCATGGGCACGACGTCGTGCGCGCCTTCGTGCGCGTGCGCCCGGCGGGTGGTGCCGCCTGGCAGCGCACGACGATGTCGGGCCTCGGCAACGACGCCTTCCGCGCCGTTGTCGTCCCCGAGGAGCCGGGCCGGCTCGAGGTCGAGGTGCTCGGGGAGGTCGACGAGCTCGCGACCTGGCGCCGGGACGCGTCGCGTCGAGTGGACGCGGGCCGCTACGACCAAAACGACGCGATCAGCGGCGCCGAGCTGTTGGAGGCGGTGGCCGAGCGCCTCGGCGCGAGCGGCGAGAGTCTCGGGCGAGCGGGTGCAGCTGCGCTCGAACCCGCGCGCCTCGCCGCGATGCTGCGCGAGCTCGCCGGGCGACTCGCCGCCGCCCAGAGCGCCCCCGCCGTCGCGGCGGTCCTGCAGGAGCTCGTCGCGTTCGACGACGCGCTGAGTGCCCGGTCCCCCGACACCGCGGCGCCGGCGGCCGAGCGGTTCGAGGTCGCGGTCCAGCGCGAGCTCGCGGCGTGCTCGTCGTGGTACGAGTGCTTCCCCCGATCGACCAGTCCGGACCGCAGCCGCCCCGGGACGCTGCGCGACCTCATCGCGCAGCTCGACTACGTCGCGGACCTCGGCTTCGACCTGCTGTACCTCCCGCCGATCCACCCGATCGGCGTCACGGCACGCAAGGGTCCGAACAACACCGCAGCCGGCGGACCCGACGCCGTCGGCAGCCCCTGGGCGATCGGCAACAGCCACGGGGGGCACACAGCGGTGGCCCCCGAGCTCGGCACGATCGAGGACTTCGACGCGCTCGTCAGCGAGGCCGCGCGCCGCGGGATCGAGATCGCGCTCGACCTCGCGTTCCAATGCTCCCCCGACCACCCCTGGGTGCACCAGCATCCCGACTGGTTCGCCCACCGCCCCGACGGAACCATCGCGTGCGCCGAGAACCCGCCCAAGCGCTACGAGGACGTCTACCCGATCGACTTCGCGACCGCGGACCGGGAGGGCCTGTACCGTGAACTGCTCGACGTCGTGCGCTTCTGGCACGGACGCGGGGTGCGGACCTTTCGCGTCGACAACCCCCACACCAAGCCGTTCGACTTCTGGGAGTGGCTGATCGCGGCGGTGCATGCGGAGGACCCCGGCGTGATCTTCCTCGCCGAGGCCTTCACGCGCCCGGCGGTCATGCACCGGCTCGCGAAGCTCGGCTTCGACCAGTCCTACACGTACTTCACCTGGCGCGATACGAAGTGGGAGCTGACCGAGTACCTGGGCGAGCTCGCGCACGGCCCGGGCGCAGCGTACTTCCGGGGCAACCTCTGGCCGAACACGCCGGACATCCTCGCGAAGAGCCTGCAGCGCGGCGGCCGCCCCTCATTTGTCGTCCGGCTCGTGCTCGCCGCCTGCGGCTCGGCCAACTACGGCATCTACGGCCCGATGTTCGAGCTGCTGTTCGACCGGCCCGCCGCGCCGGGGAGCGAGGAGTACCTCGACTCGGAGAAGTACGAGGTGCGCCACTTCGACCTCGAGGATCCCCGGGGCATCGCGTCGGTGATCCGCCGCCTCAACGGCGCGCGGCGCACGCACCCGGCGCTGCGACGAGACGCATCGCTGCGCTTCCACGAGATCGACAACGACCAACTGATCTGCTGGTCCAAACGCGACCCGCAGACCGGCGATGCCGTGTGTTGCGTCGTCAACCTCGATCCGCACTGGACCCAGTCGGGCTTCGTCGCGCTCGACCTCGACGCACTCGGACTGTCGGCTCACGAACCCTTCGTCGTCCGCGATCTGCTCGACGACCGCGCCTATGTGTGGAACGGGAGCCGCAACTTCGTCGTCCTCGAGCCCGGCCGCGACAACGCGCACGTGCTCGCCATCGAGCCCCTCAACGGTCCGGGGTCCCCGTGAGCGTGCGCGCCGGCGCCCTCGATCCCGCGATCGAGCCCGACTGGTACCGGGACGCCGTCATCTACGAGCTGCACGTTCGGGCGTTCATGGACGCGGACAACAACGGGCGGGGCGACCTGCGCGGGCTGACCGGCCGGCTCGACTATCTCCACCAGCTCGGCGTCACAGCGGTCTGGCTGCTGCCCTTCTACCCCTCGCCGCTGCGTGACGACGGCTACGACATCGCCGACTACGTCTCGATCCACCCCGACTTCGGCACGATCGCGGACTTCCGGCGCTTCGTCGGCGAGGCGCACCGCCGCCAGATCCGCGTGATCACCGAGCTCGTCCTCAACCACACCTCGGACCAGCACCCCTGGTTCGAGCGCGCGCGCCGCGCACCGCCGGGGAGCTCGTGGCGGAACTTCTACGTCTGGAGCGACACGCCCGAGCGCTATCGCGAGGCCCGCATCATCTTCCAGGACTTCGAGCAGTCCAACTGGTCCTGGGACGCCGTCGCGCAGGCCTACTACTGGCACCGGTTCTACGCGCACCAGCCGGACCTCAACTTCCGCCACCTGCCGGTGCGCCGGGCGATCAAGCGGATCGTCGACTTCTGGTTCGGGCTTGGCGTCGACGGCCTGCGACTCGATGCCGTGCCCTACCTCTTCGAGGCCGAGGGTACGACCTGTGAGAACCTGCCCGAGACCCACGAGTTCCTACGCGAGCTGCGCGCGCACGTCGACGCGCGCTACCCCGGTCGGATGCTGCTGGCGGAGGCCAACCAGTGGCCCGAGGACGCGAGCGCCTACTTCGGCAAGGGCGACGAGTGCCACATGGCATTCCACTTCCCGCTCATGCCGCGCCTTTTCATGGCGCTGCGCATGGAGGACCGCTTCCCGGTCGTCGACATCATGCAGCAGACCCCCGAGATCCCCGAGGGGTGCCAGTGGGCGCTGTTCCTGCGCAACCATGACGAGCTCACCCTCGAGATGGTCACCGACGAGGAGCGCGACTACATGTACCGCTCCTATGCCGCGGACCCGGCGATGCGCATCAACCTCGGCATCCGCCGCCGTCTCGCTCCCCTGCTGCAGTTCCACCGCCAGAAGATCGAGCTCATGAACGGCCTCCTGCTCTCGCTGCCCGGGACGCCGGTCCTCTACTACGGCGACGAGATCGGCATGGGCGACAACGTCTTCCTCGGCGACCGCAACGGGGTGCGCACTCCGATGCAGTGGAGCCCCGACCGCAACGCCGGATTCTCGGACGCGCACCCGCACCGGCTCTTCCTGCCGGTCGTCATCGATCCCGACAGCCACTACGAGTCGGTCAACGTCGAGACCCAGCTCGGCAACCCCGACTCGCTGCTGCGCTGGATGCGCCGCCTGATCGCGCTGCGGCGCCGGCACCGCGTGTTCGGGCGCGGGGCGATGGAGTTCGTGCGCTCGGCCAACCCCTCGGTCCTGTCCTTTGTCCGCCGGGATGAGCACGAGCAGATCCTCGTCGTGGCCAACCTGTCGCGCTTCGCGCAGTACGTCGAACTCGACCTGCACCACTTCGCCGGCATGCAGCCCGTCGAGTTGTTCGGCCAGACGCCCTTCCCGCCCATCGGGGAGCTTTCCTACCTCGTCACGCTGTCACCGCACGCGTTCCACTGGTTCCAGCTCCGGCCACCACCGTCGGGGGAGGCCGAGCGCGAGCACCCCGTCCCCGAGCTGCGGGTCCCCGCGCCGTGGTGGGGAATGCTCGAGGGCCGGGGGCGACGCAGCCTCGAGGCCGCACTGCCGGCGATCCTCCAGCGCCGTCGCTGGTTCGCCGCCAAGCACCGTCGCATCCAACAGGCGACGCTCGAGGAGCGCTTCAGCTTCCCGCTGCCCGACGGGCGCGTCGAGCTCGCGATCGTCAACGTCGAGTACTTCGAGGGGGAGGCGGACCACTACGCGCTCCCGCTGGCGCACCTGGCGGGCGACGTCGCGCACGCCCTCGAGCGCGACCACCCCGAGGCCGTGCTCGCGCGCACGACGGGCAGCGGCGGGCCCGACGGGATCCTCGTCGACGCGCACTACGTTGCCGACTTCCCCCGTGCGCTCCTCGAGCTCATCGGGGAGCGCCGGCGACGCAGCGGCAGCGCGGGCGGCCGCCTGAACGGCGTTGCGCTCCCCGGGGCGCACCAGCACCTCGCCGGGCTCGGACCCGAGACGCCGGTCCAGGTCGGCTCCGCGGAGCAGTCGAACACGACCGTGCTCGCCGGCGAGCGCGACGGCGAGGCGCGCGTCGTACTGAAGATGATCCGGCGCCTGCTCGCGGGCGAGAACCCCGAGCTCGAGATCGGTCGCCACCTGCTCGGGACCTCCGCGCCCGTCGCGCGCCTGGTCGGGGCGCTCGAGCTCGAACGCGCCGACGGCACCCGCGTGACGCTCGCGGTCGTCCACGAGTACGTGCCACACGAGAGCGACGGCTTCGCGGCCAGCGTGCGCGCGGCGGGCGCCTTCCTCGAACAGGTCCTGCCGGCGCCGGAGTCCCCCGCACTCGCGCCGATCCCCCGCGAGGGCCTCGACGCGCTCCTGGCGGACCCCGAGCCGCCGGCCGAGGTCGCCGCCTGCATCCCCGAGGTCGTCACCTCGGCCCGCCTGCTCGGCGAGCGGACCGCGCAGCTGCACCTCGCGCTCGCCTCCGGTCCCGACGGGGCCTTCGGCCCGGAAGGGACGACCACACTCGGCCGGCGCTCGCTCTACCAGTCGATGCGGACGTCGGCGCGGCGGGCACTGTCCCTCGTCCGTCAGCGCCTGCGCACGCTCAGCCCCGAACAGGAAGGGCTCGCCCGGGAACTGCTCGAGCGCGAGGAGGAGATCCTCGCCCGCCTGCACGGCGTGCTCGACGTCGCCGGTGCCACGCGCTCGCGCGTGCACGGCGATCTCCACCTCGGTCAGGTACTCATGACCGGACGCGACTACGTCTTCGTCGACTTCGAGGGCGAGCCGGCGCGCAGCTTCGGCGAGCGCCGCCTGAAGCGCTCCCCCTTGGCGGACGTCGCGGGGATGCTGCGCTCGTACCACTACGCGGCGCACACCGCCGTCGCCGAGCTCGCCGCGCGCGGCGTGATCGCGACCATGGCCGAAACCGAGGCTGAGCAGGGCGCGCCGGGGGCGCTCACGGACTTGGGGCTCCCGCTGTCCGCTGCGCACTTCCGCGAGGCCGCCGATCGCTTCGCGTTCTGGGTGGGCGCGGCGTTCCTCGCCGGCTACCTCGATCGCATGGGCGGCCAGGGCCTGATCCCCGTCGAGCGCGACGAGCTCGCCGCGCTGCTCGGCGCGTACCTGCTCGACAAGGCGCTCTACGAGCTCGTCTACGAGCTCGGCAACCGACCGGAGTGGGTCCAGCTGCCCCTCTACGGTCTGCGGTTCCTGCTCGGGGGCCCGGTGCGCGCGACGTGAGCGCGCGCTTTGGGGTCCAAGCAGTCGTGGCACGAGAACGGAGGTGAACATGCCGACACCCGGCCACAGAAGTGGAGCCCGGCCTCCCGCCGTCGAGGGGAGCCGACCCCTGATCGGCGACCTCGACCGCTACCTGTTCAACGAAGGGCGCCACTTCCGCCTCTACGAGGTCCTCGGCGCGCATCCCCTCGGGAGCGACGACGGGGCCGGCTGGCGCTTTGCGGTCTGGGCCCCTGACGCGCACGCGGTCTCGGTCGTCCACGACGCCAACGGCTGGCGCGCGGGCGCGAACAGGCTCGAACCCCAGGGGGACAGCGGGATCTGGGCGGGCGTCCTCGACGACGTCGGTGCCGGGACCCGCTACAAGTACGCGGTCGAGGGGCGCCGGGGCCTCCAGGAGCGCGCCGACCCCTTCGCGTTCGCCACCGAGGTCCCCCCGCGCACCGCTTCGGTGCTCACCCGGCTCCCGCACACCTGGACCGACGCCGAGCACCTCGGGCGACGGGTGCGCGCCCAGGCTCTCGACGCGCCGATCAGCGTCTACGAGGTCCATCTCGGCTCATGGAGGCGCGACGCGGGCGGCGCCTCGCTCTCCTACCGCGCGATCGCCGCGCCCCTCGTCGAGCACGTCTCCCGGCTCGGGTTCACCCACGTCGAATTCCTTCCGGTGATGGAGCACCCCTTCTACGGCTCCTGGGGCTACCAGACCTCGAGCTTCTTCGCGCCGACCGCGCGCTACGGTCCCCCCGAGGACTTCATGGACCTCGTGGACACCCTGCACGAGGCGGGCATCGGCGTGCTCTTGGACTGGGTGCCGTCGCACTTCGCGACCGACGCGTTCGCACTCGGGGAGTTCGACGGCACGCACCTGTACGAGCACAGCGATCCGCGCCGAGGGATCCACCCCGACTGGGGGAGCTACGAGTTCAACTTCGGCCGTCACGAGGTGCGCTCGTTCCTCATCTCGAGCGCGTGCTTCTGGCTGGACCGCTACCACGCCGACGGCCTACGCGTCGACGCGGTGGCGTCCATGCTCTACCTCGACTACTCGCGCCGCAGCGGCGAGTGGGTCCCCAACCGCTACGGCGGCCGCGAGGACCTCGACGCGATCGACTTCCTGCGCCAGATGAACGACGCGGTCCACGAGCGCTTCCCCGGCTCGCTCACCGTGGCCGAGGAGTCGACTGCCTGGGGCGGCGTGACGCGCCCGACCGCGGAGGGCGGGCTCGGCTTCTCCCTCAAGTGGGACATGGGCTGGATGCACGACACGCTCACCCACCTCCAGCGCGACCCCGTCCACCGGCGCTGGCACTACAACGAGCTGACCTTTCGCGCCCTGTACGCGAACAGTGAGCACTACCTGCTGCCGCTCTCCCACGACGAGGTCGTGCACGGAAAAGGCGCGCTCGCGACCAAGATGCCCGGCGACGACTGGCAGCGGCGTGCCAACCTCCGCCTGCTCTATGGCTACCAGTGGCTGCTGCCGGGAAAGAAGCTCCTCATGATGGGCGGGGAGCTCGCGACCTGGAAGGAGTGGTCGCACGAGGACGAGCTCGAGTGGCACCTGCTCGACCACGAGGCGCACGCAGGCGTCGCACGCTTCGTCGCGCACTGCAACCGCTGCTACCGCAGCGAGCCTGCGCTCCACGTCGGCGACGCGGTCCCCGAGGGATTCCAGTGGGTCGAGGCGAACGCGCCCGGCGACGGCGTGCTCGCGTGGATGCGCTGGGCGCATGGCAGCGCGAACCCGCCCGTGCTCGCGGCAGCGAACTTCACGCCGGTGCCGCGGCGCTGGCGCCTCGGAGTGCCCGAGTCCGGCCACTGGGAGGAGATCCTCAACAGTGACGCCGGCGAGTACGGCGGCTCGGGCGTCGGCAACCCGGACAGCGTGCTCGCGAGCGACGGCAACTTCGCAGGTTGGCCCCACAGCCTCGAGCTCGTCCTGCCGCCGCTCGGGATCGTCGCCCTCCGCCCCCGCCGGCTTGGCTGAGTTGCGGTCAGGCGCGCACGAGCACGACGAGC
>JAKABX010000091.1 GCA_021796545.1 Actinomycetes bacterium | reverse complement strand
GCACCGCCGCCGGCGCGCGCCGCGCGTCGCCGCCGCGAGAAAGGTCTCCGCGTGATCCTGCGCATCATCATCGACGTGCTCCAGGCCTACCTCATCGTGCTCCTTGTGCGGATCATCCTCACCTGGTTCCCGATCAACCCCTGGTCGCGCCTCGCCCGGGTCGTGCGCGTGCTTGCCACGCTCACCGATCCGGTCCTCGTGCCGCTCCGGCGCGTCGTGCCGCCGCTGCGCGTCGGGGCGGGTGCCGCAATCGACCTGTCGCCGCTCATCGTCTTTTTCGGCCTTGAGATCCTGATCAACCTCCTGCACCTGGCCTGAGGGGCCATCCGCGGTTCGCGGCGGAGCGAGGGGTACCATCGCCGCCATGGAGATCTCCGGGAAGGTCCTGCGTGAGGTGGAGTTCCGCGACCGCCTGCGCGGCTATGACACCGACGAGGTGGATGAGTTCCTCGAGAAGGTCGCTGTCGCCGTCGACGAGCTGCGCGCCGAGCTCGAACAGGCCCTGCGCCGCGCGGAGCGCCACCCTGGTGAGGCGCCGGCGCCGGCGGCCCGTCCCGTCGCGGAGCCGGCGCTCGACGACGACGCGATCCGCCGTACGCTCGTCCTCGCCCAGCGGACCGCGGACCTCGCGATCGCCGAGGCGCGCGAGGAGGCGAGCCGCCTGCTCGAGGACGCGCGGACCGAGGCCGCCGAGACCCTCGGCCACGCCGAGGAGACGGCGCGGCGCACCCGCGAGGACGCCGATACCGCAGCGCGCGAGCGCCTCGAGCACCTGGCGACCGAGCAGGCCCGCCTCGAGGGCGAGATCGAGCGTCTCGCCGAGATCGTGAACGCGGAGCGGACGCGCCTCACCGACTCGCTCACTCGCGTCCTGCGCAGCATCGGTGACGCGTTCGCCGCCCCCGAGATGCCCGCCCCGCCGCCGGTGCGCGAGGTCGTTGCCCCCGCGCCCGTGCCCGAGGAGGTCGCGGCCGAGGCGGGCGCCTTCGAGGCGCCGTCGCCCGACGAAGCGGCAGCCGACGAGGCGCTTCGGGAGGCGCCCGCGCCCGGCGCGGACCCCCTCGGCGTCGCGGAGCCCGGGGCGGCTCCGGGCGCGGAGCGCGTCCCCGACGTCGAGAGCGAGATCGCCGAGGACGCGGCCGCCGCCTACGGCGGCGGGTTCTTCGGGGGCTCGACCGGGCGCGTGCGTGCGCTCGGCGAGGAGGAGGCCGACGCGGAGGAGGAGCTCTGGCAGCGCTGGGCCGCCGGGCGCGACCTCGGCGTCGTCCCCGGGCCCTCGGACCTCGCCGCGGGCGCGCGCCGCGGGCGGCGCCCCGACGGCGGGCTGTCGGCCTAGGGCTTACCGAGCGCGCTGCGGCGCACGAGGCGGATGACGACGCGCCCGAGCTCGGGCAGGTCCGCCTCGGAGAGGAACGCGGGGGCGACGGCCTCCTCGCTCGTCACCCCGGCCTCGAGGTCCGTGCCGGGCGGGCCGACCATGATCTGGTCGGCGAGCACCTCGCCGGCGACGAGCGCCCGCCAGCAGCCCGGTTGCTCGGTGCCCGTCGGGCCGCGGAAGGACTCGAGCCGCGCGGCGGCGTCGGGCTCGAGGAGCAGCTCGAGGCGGACGCGGTCGACGACCTCGAAGCCCGCGTCGCGTCGGGCCTGTTGGACGACGCGCACGAGGTCGCGCACGAGGCCCTCGACGGCGAGCTCCTCGTCGACGACGAGGTCGAGGGCGACGATGCCCGCATCGCCGGGGAGCACGCGTCCGGAGGCCGCGAGCGGGCGCAGGGAGAGGCGGTACTCGCCAGGGCGCAGCACCTCGCCGTCGACGACGATCCTGCCCTGGTGCTCCTCCCACTCGCCGCGGCGCACGGCCGCGATCACCGCCTGGGTGCGCGGGCCGAGGCGCGGCCCGAGCGCGGCCGGCACCAGGCTGAGCACGCTCGCCGCATGGTCCTCGACGGCCTCGGTGAGCACCACCTGCTTCACGTTGGTCTCCTCGGCGACAAGAGCGACGTACGGGCCGAGGCGGGCCGCGTCGGGCGTGGCGACCGTCAAGGTGCGCAGCGGCAGGCGCGCGCGCCGCCCGTGCTCCTTGCGCAGGGAGTGCGCGGCCGACGCGACCTGGCGCGCGAGGTCCATGGCCTGGACGAGGTCGGGGTCCTCGGGAAGATCCTCCGGGTCGGGCCAGTCCGCGAGGTGCACGCTGCGCTCCCCGGTGAGGGACTGGTAGACGTCCTCGGCGAGGAAGGGCAGGAGCGGCGCGACGAGGCGGCAGAGCGTCTCGAGGACCGTGTGCAAGGTGTCGTACGCGTCGCGCTTGTCAGCCGCCGCCGCGGCGTCCTGGCCGGCGGCGGGCCGCCAGAACCGGTCGCGGGAGCGCCGGACGTACCAGTTGGTCAGTACGTCGAGGAAGACCGTCACCGTCGAGCACGCCTGGGCGAGCTCGTAGCGCTCGAGCGCGGCGGTCACCTCGTCGGTGAGCTGGCGGGTCTTGGCGAGGATGTAGCGGTCCAGCACGCCGCGTTGGTCGGTGCGCACCGTGCCGACGATCCGGTCCGCGCGGCCGTAGAGGGAGAGGAAGTGCCAGGTGTTCCAGATCGGGTTGAGGACCTGGCGGACCGGCTCGGTCATCGCCTGCTCCTCGATCGCGACGTCCTGGCCGCGCAGCACCGGCGAGGAGAGCAGGTACCACCGCATCGTGTCGGCGCCCGCGCGCGCGAAGAACTCCTCGGGGTCGGGGTAGTTGCGCAGCCGTTTGGAGAGCTTGCGCCCGTCGTCGCCGAGCAGGATCCCGTGCGCGAGGCAGGTCCGGAACGCCGGGCGGTCGAAAAGGGCCGTCGCCAGCACGTGGAGGGTGTAGAACCAGCCACGGGTCTGGCCGACGTACTCGCAGATGAAGCCGGCGGGGAAGTTCGCCTCGAAGCGCTCGACGTTCTCGAAGGGGTAGTGCAGCTGCGCGAAGGGCATCGAGCCCGACTCGAACCAGCAGTCGAGCACGTCCTCGACGCGCCGCATCATCGACTGCCCGGACGGGTCGTCGGGATTCGGGCGCACGAGCTCGTCGATCGCCGGCCGGTGCAGGTCGGCCGGCCGCACCCCGAAGTCGGCCTCGAGCTCGTCGAGCGAGCCGTAGACGTCGACGCGGGGGTACGCGGGGTCGTCGCTCTTCCAGACCGGGATCGGTGCGCCCCAGAACCGGTTGCGCGAGATGGACCAGTCCCGTGCGCCCTCGAGCCACTTGCCGAACGCCCCGTCGCGCACGTGGGCGGGGACCCAGCGGATCTGCTGGTTCAGCCGGAGGAGGCGCTCTTTCACCGCGGTCACGTCGACGAAGAACGAGGACAGGGCGCGGTAGATGAGGGGGGTGTCGGTCCGCCAGCAGTGCGGGTAGCTGTGCGCGTACTCCTCGGCCCGAAGCAGCACCCCCGCGGCGGCGAGGCGCTCGACGAGGAGGGGGTTCGCGTCGAAGACCTGGATGCCGGCGAGGTCCCCCATCTGTTCCTCGTAACGGCCGCGGCTGTCGACGGGGGCGAGCACGGGGATGCCGTGCGCCTCGCAGACCCGCTGGTCGTCCTCGCCGAAGCCCGGCGCCATCTGGACGATGCCGGTCCCCTCGTCGGTCGTGACGAAGTCGCCCGCGATGACGCTGAACGCGGCCGGCACCTCGGCGACGGCGGGCGCGAGGTAGTCGAACAGGGGCCGGTAGTGGCGCCCGACAAGCGCCGTGCCCGGGACGCTGCCGAGCGGCGTCGCGCCCTCGAGCTGCGCGTTGTAGGCGCCGACGCGGCTCTCGGCAAGGACGAGGCGGCGCCCGTCCTTCTCGAAGACCGCGTAGGCGAGCTCCGGGCCGACGGCGACGGCGAGGTTGGATGGAAGCGTCCAGGGCGTCGTCGTCCAGGCGAGCAGGCGCACCTCGCCGGCGACGAGCGGGTCGGCGGCCGGATCGGGGAGCAGGTCGAAGCCGACGGTCACCGCCGGGTCGACGCGCTCGCGGTAGGCGTCGTCCTGGCGGGTCTCGAAGTTCGAGAGCGGCGTCTCACACTCCCAGCAGTAGGGGAGGACGCGGTGGCCCTCGTAGACGAGGCCGCGGTCGTGCAGGGTCTTGAACGCCCACAGCACGCTCTCCATGAACGTCGTGTCCATGGTCTTGTAGTCGTTCGCAAAGTCGACCCAGCGGCCCTGGCGGGTGACGTAGCGCTCCCAGGCCTTGGTGTAGCGCAGGACCGAGGTCTTGCAGTGGGCGTTGAAGCGGGCGATGCCGAAGTCGGTGATGGGGCCGCGCCCGGAGATCCCGAGCTCCTTCTCCGCCTCGGTCTCCGCGGGCAGGCCGTGGCAGTCCCAGCCGAAGCGGCGCTCGACGCGCCGGCCGCGCATGGTGAAAAAGCGCGGCATCGCGTCCTTGACGAAGCCGGTGAGCAGGTGGCCGTAGTGCGGCATCCCGTTCGCGAAGGGCGGGCCGTCGTAGAAGACGAGCTCGGGGGCGTCCTTGCGGTTCTCGACCGACGCGGCGAATGTCCCGTCGGCCTCCCAGAAGGCCAGAACCCGCTCCTCGATGTCGGGGTAGCGGGCCTGGGCCGGCACGGCGGGATACGCGGGTGGGCGACCGGTGCCGGACATGGCCCTACAGTATTGCGACGTGTCCGGCGACCTGTTCACCGTCGACAAGAGCGGGGACGGCGCCCCGGCGATCGTGCTGCGCCTCCACGTCCAACCCGGGGCGGGTCGCGCGGCCGTGGTCGGGCGCCACGGCGACGCGCTGCGGATCAAGGTCGCGCCGCCGCCGGTCGAGGGCCGGGCGAACGCGGCGGTCGTCGAGCTCGTGGCCGACCTCCTCGACGTCCCGGGAGGGAGGGTCGCGCTCGTTGGCGGCGAGCGCAGCCGCGACAAGCGCGTCCGCGTCGAGGGCGTCACGGCCGCCGACGCGACGCGCCTGATCGACGGCGCGCTGGAACGCGCGGCTCAGGCCGCGGGCGGCCGTGACCGCCGCGGGCGGAGGCGCTGAGCGCGCGCCCGCGCACGCCCTTTCGGGTATCGTCGTGCACTCCTCGGAGAGGAGGTCCCTGGCCACCATGCCTCGCACGAGCACGGGACGAGCGGCACAGCGCGCAAGAGGGCGCACGCCCAGGCCCGCCGCCGCGGCGCCCGGCCGGGGCGGCGAGACGTGCAGCGGAGGAGCCCGTGCCGGCAAGCGGTGACAAGGCGAGTGGCAAGACGGCGAAGGCCGCGCCGGTCGACAAGGCGGTCGCGAAGAAGGCCGCACCCGCCAAGCACGCCGCCGCGCACGCGCCCGAGAAGGCGGCGCCGCCCGAGAAGGCCGCGCCGGTCGACAAGGCGGCCGCGAAGAAGGCCGCACCCGCCAAGCACGCCGCCGCGCCCGCGCCCGAGAAGGC
>JAKABX010000090.1 GCA_021796545.1 Actinomycetes bacterium | reverse complement strand
CGGCGGTCGTTCTTCACCGGCCGGCCCATCTTTCCCCGGCTCGAGTAGGGCTCGACGAGATCGGCGATCAGCGCCCACTCCTCGTCGGTCATATCGCCGTGCGTCGTCCGCCATGCCTTTGGTTTCGGGGCTCTCAGCGACATGCCGCCATATTACATGGTGATAGTTACACGAGTGCAAGTCGTGACCGGCGCGAATATCCACGACAGCCTCTCAGTGCCGCGCGGGGGGCCGCCAGCCCGCCGCGCGTAATCGGCGCATCGTCCACAGCGCCGGATTGAGCACGCGGTGCGCGAGCGGGCTGGAGCGTCGGACGAAGACGGCCGCGCCCGGATCGGGCAGACGCGCGTAGTTGCGGGCGACGAAGGCCGCGAAGCCCGCGGTGTCCGGCAGGCGGCGACGGCCGCTCGGGGAGCGCACGAAGAAGGTCGCACGGGTGAGCGCCCTCTCCCACCAGGCGACGAACGAGGGCGCGGCGAGCTGGTCCGCTGCGGTCGTGTTCGGTGCCGCGGCGAGCGCCGCGCCCGTCGGATCGACGACGGCGGGGCACGAGGCCCGGGTGTCGAGGCGGTCGGCCTCGACGAGCAGGATCGCGGCGTCGGAGACGGCGCAGACCCCCTTCGGCACGGCGAGGTCGACCGCGATCGCGGGATCGCCCGCGTGCGCGGCGCTTCTCGTCGCGACGGCCGTCTCGCTCCCGACGAGCGCCACGAGCGCGCCCGCCAGACAGAGCGTCGCGACGCGGGACCACGCGCGCCACGCGCCCCTGGCGACGCGACGGCGCAGCGCCACCGCGCCCCGCGCCGCGGCGCAGCCGGCGACGAGCGCGCCGAAGGCGGTGGGCACGTAGGCGTAGTGGTCGTAGAACTCGCCCGCCGCGAACACCGACGCGAGCGCGCCCGCGCTGGCGAGCAGTGCGAAGGCCTCGAGGCGGTCCCCCCGGCCGCGCAGCGTCGGCACGAGGCTGCCGAGCAACCCGCAGAGCAAAGCGGCGACCGCGACGATGACGGCGGCGGCCGGCGGCAGGGAGATGTTGAGGCCATGGAGCCCGGTGAGCGCCGTCACCATGACGATGAGGTGGTGGGGCGTCGCCGGGCGCTCGAGTTGGCCGACGACGACCTCCCGCCACATCGCGCCTGGCGCCGCAACGAGGAAGGGCAGGTCGGTCGCGAGGCCCGCCGCCAGGGCGCCCGCGCCGAGCGCCCCGAGGGCGCGTCCGGCGGCCGGCGCGCGGCGCAAGAGCGTGGCAGCCAGGGCCAGAGCGACGAGGAAGACGACCGCCCAGGCCTTGACCGCGGCGCCGAGGCCGAAAAGGGCACCGGCGAAGAACAGCCGCCACGGCCCGCCGAGGCGCCCGTTCGGGAAGGCGACGACGACGCCGAGGAGGCAGAACAGCACGAGGTAGGGTTCGAGCAGCACGGTGCGGAATGCGAGGAACGCCACCGGGTCGACGGCGAGCACCAGGCCGGCCGTGGCGGCGGCGATGCGGCCGCGGTGCGCGACGGCTGCTCCGGCGAGGAAGGCGTTTGCGCCCGCGACGAGCGCGGTGACAAGACGCGCCGCGGCGAGCCCGGCGCGGGTGTCGCCGTGCGCGAGGAAAGCGAGGGGCGCGAGCAGGAGCGCGATGCCGGGCGGCTGGACGAAGGCGAAGGAGCGGTACGGCAGGACCCCCGAGACGAGCCGGGCGGCCGCGGCGTAGTAGACGCCGTCGTCGTACTGGATGATCCCGTGCAAAGCGCCGGGCCGGGTCACGTCGTAGCAGGCGATCGCGGCGCCGAGCAGGCCCGCGCACAGCGCGAGGGCGAGCGGCGGCACCCGCGGCGCCACGCGTGTCTTGCCGGCGCCCTCGCCGGCGCGGCGCGAGGCGTCGGGAAGCGCGACCGGAGCGAGCACCGGCGAAGCGTACCGACCCGCCCGCCCGCAGGCATGGCCGGCTGAAATGGTCCCCCGGGGGGGCGCTGCGTAGTATCGCCGCCGACGTGCCACCGACCCGGGGGAGGCCTTTTTCGTCGTGGATCTCTACGAGTATCAGGGCAAGCAGTACTTCGCCCGATTCGGGGTGCCGGTCTCGCCCGGCGAGGCCGTCGACACCGTCGAGGACGCGCTCGGCGCGGCCGAGCGGCTCGGTTACCCGGTCGTGGTGAAGGCGCAGGTGCGCGTCGGCGGCCGCGGCAAGGCCGGCGGGGTCCGCCTCGCCGCCGACGCGGCCGCAACGCGCGCAGCCGCCGAGGCGATCCTCGGGCTCGACATCAAGGGGCACGTCGTGCGCCGGCTCTGGGTCGAGCGGGCGACCGACATCGCCGCGGAGTACTACGCGAGCTTCACCCTCGACCGCACGAACAAGACCCACCTGTGCATGGTCTCGGCCGAGGGTGGCGTCGAGATCGAACAGGTCGCTGCCGAGAACCCCGAGGCGATCGCGCGCCTGGCGATCGACCCGCTGGACGGCCTCGACCTCGAAGCGGCCCGCGCGCTCGCGTCCCGCGCCCAAATCCCCACCGCGGCCCTCGACGGGGTCGCGCAGGTGCTCGTCGACCTGTACCGCTGCTACGAGCAGGGCGACGCCGACCTCGTCGAGGTCAACCCGCTCGTGCTCACCCCCGACGGCCGGGTCCACGCGCTCGACGCGAAGGTGACCCTCGACGACTCGGCGGCCTTCCGGCACCCGGAGTGGGAGCCGTGGCGCGACCTCGAGTCCCTCGAGCCCCGCGAGCGCCTCGCGCGCGAGCGCGGGCTGCAGTACGTGGGCCTCGACGGCGACGTCGGCATCATCGCGAACGGCGCCGGGCTCGCGATGAGCACGTGCGACGTCGTCGAGCAGGTCGGGGGCAAGCCGGCCAACTTCCTCGACATCGGCGGCGGTGCCTCCGCGGACGTCATGGCGTCCGCGCTCGAGGTCATCACCACCGACGAGAAGGTGCGCGCGATCCTGGTCAACGTCTTCGGCGGGATCACCCGCTGCGACGAGGTCGCCCGCGGGATCGTGCAGGCGCTCGGGCGCGTGCACATCACCGCCCCGATCGTCGTCCGCCTGGACGGCACCAACGCGGAGGAGGCCCGAGCGATCCTCGCCGAGCACGCCTCGGAGACACTGCAGGCGCTGCCGACGATGCTGGAGGCGGCTCGACGCGCGAGCGAGCTCGCGAAGGAGGCCCGGTGAGCATCTTCGTCGACTCGACGACCAAGGTCGTCGTCCAGGGCATCAGCCCGACGAGCCAGGGTCTCTACCACGCTCTGCGCAACCGCGCCTACGGCACGAACGTCGTCGCCGGGACGAACCCGCGCCGCGGCGGCGAGGTGATCGAGGGGATCCCGGTCTTCGCGAGCGTGGCCGAGGCCGTCGAGGCCACCGGCGCCAACGCCTCGTTCATCGCGGTCCCGCCCGCGGGTGCACCGGCCGCGATCCTCGAGGCGGCGGAGGCCGGCGTGCCCTTCGTCGTCTGCATCACGGAGTTCATCCCCGCGCACGACGAGGCCCGCGTCTACGCGACGCTCCGGCGCAACTATCCCGGCACGCGCCTGCTCGGTCCGAACTGCCCAGGCATCATCTCGGCCGGCAAAGCCAACATCGGGATCACCGCGGGCGAGATCGCGCTCGCCGGCGGCCCCGTCGGCCTGGTCAGCCGCTCGGGGACCGTCTTCTATCAGGCGATCTACGAGCTCACCCAGAAGGGCATCGGCCAGACCACCGGTGTGGGCATCGGCGGCGACCCCGTCCCGGGTACCGGGTTCGTGGACTGCCTCGCCGCGTTCCAGGCCGATCCGGAGACCCGGGCCGTCATCATGATCGGCGAGATCGGCGGGACCGAGGAGGAGCGCGCGGCGGAGTTCATCGCCACGGAGATGGACAAGCCCGTCGTCTGCTACATCGCCGGGGTCACCGCACCGCCGGGCCGCAAGATGGGCCACGCGGGCGCCATCGTCTCGGGCACGAGCGGGACCGCCGCGGCCAAGATGGCCGCGCTCGAGCGCGCCGGCGCCCTCGTCGCCCACAACCCGACCCAGGCCGGCGAGATGATGGCGGAGGTCGTCGCCGGGCTCCCCGCGTGAGGGACCCCGCGCCCGAGCTGTCCGCGCCGCTCGAGGAACTCGACCGCGAGCTCGCCGGGCTGCTCCGAGCCGAGCTCGCCCGCGAGCGCGCGACCCTCAATCTCATCGCGTCGGAGAACTTCGTGCCCCGCGCGCTGCTCGAGGTCCAGGGCTCGGTGCTCACCAACAAGTACGCGGACGGCTACCCCGGCGCGCGCGAGTACGACGGCTGCGAGGTCGTCGACGAGGTCGAACGCCTCGCGATCGCCCGCGCCTGCGCGCTGTTCGGCGCCGAGCACGCGAACGTCCAGCCGTACTCGGGCGCGAGCGCCAACTTCGCCGTGCTGCGCGCGCTCGCCGCACCGGGCGACACCGTGCTCGGCTGGGACTTCACCCACGGCGGCCACCCGACCCACTACGACCGCGACACCCTGACCGGGGTGCTCTACCGCGGCGTCACCTACCACGTGCGCCGGGACGACCGCCTCGTCGATCTGGACGAGGTGGCCGCCCTCGCACGCGCCGAGCGTCCCCGGGTGATCTTCGTCGGCTGGTGCCTGTACACCCGCCACCTCGACTACCGCGCGTTCCGGGAGATCGCCGACGAGGTTGGCGCCGTGCTCGTCGCGGACATGGCGCACGTCTCCGGCCTCGTCGCGGCGGGGATGTACCCGAGCCCGGTGGGGATCGCGGACGTCTGCACGTTCACGACCCACAAGACCGTCGGGGGCGGACGCGGCGGGACCATCTTGTGCCGCCAGGAGCTCGCCGGGCGGATCGACGCCGCCGTCTACCCCGGCTCCCAGGGCGGGCCGCTCCCGCACGTCATCGGCGCCCACGCGCTCGCGTTCGGGCTCGCGCGGCGACCGGCCTTCCGCGAGCGGATGGCCCGCACGCTGAGCGGCGCCCGGGTCCTCGCCGGCGTGCTCGCCGACCACGCGACCGAGACGCGCTGCGACGTCGTGACCGGGGGGACCGAGACGCACCAGGTCGTTCTCGACACCTCGCCCCGGGGGGTCGGCGCGTCCACTGCGCTCGAGGATCTGCACGCCGTCGGCGTCAATGCGAACGCGCTTCCCCTCGCCTTCGACCCCGTCCCCGGCCCGACCGGTTCGGGCCTGCGGCTCGGGACTGCAGCGCTCGCGACCCGGGGCTTTGCCGACGCCGAATTCGCCGAGCTCGGCGAGATCCTCGCCGGCGCGCTGGGCCCCGCCCGCGGGGCCCGTCACGCGGAGCTCGCCGGGCGCGCCGAGGCCCTGCGCGCCGGGTTCCCGCTCTACCCGGGTCTCGGCTAGGGGGTCCCGGTCGCCGCTGCGGCACGGGGAGCGCCGGCGCGTCGCGGGCGTTCTCACACGTCGTGGCCCAGGAATCCGAGAGGTCGGAGGCGCGGGTCACCCCGGGGGGTCGTGCCTGCGCGCGGGGTATCTGCCGACGGCGATCAGGGGTGCTCTGGCGGGTTGTGGGTGCGTCTCTGTCCTTCAGACGACGCTATAGCCCTCGGGGAGCGCGCCGCGCCCGCAGAGGGCGAGCAGCGCCGTC
>JAKABX010000089.1 GCA_021796545.1 Actinomycetes bacterium | reverse complement strand
TCCTGCCCCTCGTCCTCCTCGTCCTCCGCCTCCTCCTCACCGGCCTCCTCCGCCTCCTCCTCACCGGCCTCCTCTTCCTCCTCGGTCTCCTCAACGAGGAGGTCTTCCTCGGCGATCTCGTCGCCGTCCTCACCCTCCTCGAGTCCGTCGAGGTCGTCCTCCTCCGCACCCTCCTCGAGCAGCCACGCAGGGACGCCCGTCGCGTCGCCGTCATCGTCGGTCGCGAACACGGCCCATTCCTCCCCCTCGATCCGCCCGCTCTCGTCGGTCATCTGCCACCTCTCTTTGCCGGGGACCGGACCGGTCCCACCGCCGAGGCCGCCTCGGACAGGGGGAATTCCACGATGAGGCGGTCGTCGTGCTCGCGAACCTCGGTGCCAAAGGGTGCGCACGCCCGCCACAGGCGGGCGGCGATCCAGGTCCTCTCCTCGCCGCGTGCGAGACGCGTGCGGCAGCAGTCGAGGTGGAGGGGGACGGCCTCGATGTGCGTCGCCAGCGCGCGCTCGAGGGTCACGAGGAACAGCAGGCCGCAGTCGTTGCGGAGAAGGGGGTCCACAATGCAGTCGTCGATGAAGTCCCCGAGGTCGTAGAGAACCCCCGGGGCCACGCCGCAGAAGACATGGGCCGAATGGCCCGCGGCCAGCGCGCCGCCCGCCCGGCACAGCGCGCGCCGCCCTACGTGAGGGACGGGCGCGGCGGCCATGTTCGGCCCCCAATGTGGCGTCACCACCACGACGTCGGCGGTGACGGACTCGACGGACGCGGCGAGCCAGTCCGGCACGCCGTGCGCGGGGTCTGCGAACGCGACCCCCCGGGGCGTCCCGCGTCGCCGCGTACTCGGGCGGATGGTCGGTCACGGCGAGGACCCCGACGCGCGCGCCGGCGCGCCCGAGCACGCGGGGCGCGCGGCCCAGCTCTCGTCGACGCCGGCGCCGCCCCAGGCCACGCCGGCCCCGGCGAGGTGCGTGAAGGTGTCGAGGAGCGCCTCGACACCGAAGTCGAGCGCGTGGTTGTTCGCCAGCGTGACGCAGCTCACCCCGAGGTCGGCGGGCACCGTTGCGGTCGCAGGGGGCGCTTTGAAGAAGAAGGCTTTGTCGGGATCGGGAAAGGGAGTACCCCGCGCCGAGACAGGGCACTCGAGGTTGAGCACGAACAGATCGCTCTCGCGCACGACCGCACGCACCTTCGCGGAGAACAGGTCCGCGCTCCACCCTCCCTCCAGGAGCTCGGCGACGTTGCGGCCGAGCATCGTGTCGCCTGCGAGCGCCAGCTTCATCCCTCCACCCCGCCGGACGGACTTCGGCGCTTCCCGAGACGGGGAACGCCGTGTCCCGCGGCCTCCACACCTTCGTCACCAGCGGTGCGTCTCGCCAGGGCCGATCGTCACCGGTGCGCGTCAACGAAGGGACCTTCCAAGCGCGACCCGCGGCACCGGCCCGGGAGAAGAGACGTCGGGTGTCGGCCCCCTCTGACGGCGAGGGTCGAGGCTCCCCGGAGGCGGTCGCAACCCCCATCGGCCCCGGGATGCGGGTGTGCGGGACAATACCCCAAGGGGTATAGTTGAGACGCGAGATTGCCTCACCGCCTGCCGGGTGGACCAAGGAGCACACCGTCATGAACAAGCCGGCGCCAACCGGTCGTTCCCACCGCGTGGTCGTCTTCACGACGCCGACCTGCTCGTGGTGCGCACGGGCCAAGAGCTACCTGCGCACCCAGGGCGTCCACTTCAAGGAAGTCGACGTCTCCCGCGACCCGCACGCGGCGCGCGATCTCGTGCGGCGCACCGGACAGATGGGCGTCCCGGTGATCGAGATCGACGGTCGGCCCGTCGTCGGTTTCGACCAGCGTCAGGTCGACCGACTCCTCGGTTTGGCCGCGGCCCGCGCGTGACGGATCGACAAGTGATGACGGAGGCAGTGATGGGAGACAGTGTGCGACCGCTCGGAGCCAGGGTGCTTGTGAAGGTCGAAGAGGAAGCGAGCGTCACGGCGAGCGGGCTGGTGATCCCGGACACGGCGAAGGACAAGCCCCAGCGCGGCGTCGTCGTCGCCGTCGGCGACGACGACGAGATGATCAAGGTCGCCGTCGGCGAGCGGGTGCTCTACCCGAAGTACTCGGGCACCGAACTGCGCCTCGAGGGTGTCGACCATCTGATCCTCGAGGCATCTGATCTGCTCGCCGTCGTCGACTAGCCCGCGCCCGAAGCCGGGTCGCCCCTCCGGCGCGAGGCACCGGCCTCTTGCACCGGCTAGGCCCGGTCGCGCGGCGCAACCTTTTGCCAGCCCTGCCCGCGAGCGGCACCGCACCGTCTGCTGGCGATCGCGGGCCCGTCGATCACCCCCATCTGCCCGGGCACCGGGGCACGCGCACGCCGCGCGCGCTGCCCGGCGCGCGTGGCGCGCTGATGGCACCTTCTGCCCGAAGTGGTGCACCGGGACGACCTGAGGCCGGTCCCGCGCGGCACGCGACGTGCGCCGAGCTGCCCGGCGGGGCCCGGGTCCCGGGCCGGTTCGCCGGCCGCGGGACGGCGCGGGCCGCGGGCGCGCTGAGGCACGTGCCGCGGTGAAACCCCCCGGCGCGACGCGGCCACAGTGCTCTGTCGGGACGGACGCGTCATCCGGCGGCACGGTTTGCTGTAGCAAACGCTACAGTAGCGACGTCCAGAGGACGAACCGCGTGGGAGGTGAGGCGTGTCTGAAAGCGAGCACGGGCGCACGGCGCACGCCCCGCGCCTCCCCGCCGGGGAGGACGCTGCTCCGGCGCGCCTCGAGGCCGGCCTCGGCTTTCGCCTGAGCCGCCTCACGCGCACCCTGCGCGCCGAGTGGGCGGGACAGCTCGAGGAGCTCGGTCTCACTCCGCCGCAGGCGGCCGTTCTGCGCGCGCTTGCGGGACGACCGGGGTGCTCGCTGCGCGCCCTCGCGCGACTGCTCGGGACCGAGCCGATGAGGGCCAAGCGCTGCGTCGACGAGCTTGAGCGGCGGGATCTCGTCCAAAGCGCACACCGGGGCGGTGACCGGCGCCCCAGGTCTCTCCAGCTCACGGGTGCCGGGGAGGCACTCGCGCAACGCGTCGACGTCCTCGTCCAGCGCCAGGAGGGGCACCTCGACGCCGCGCTGGGGGCGGAGCGCCGCGGTCATCTCGAAGCCGCGCTCGCCGCCCTGGAGACCGTCCTCGACCTGCCCCACCCGGCCCAGAGAAGCGAGGAGCACCGATGACCGATAAGAACGCGCCACGGCCGAGGCCTTCCCGCCGTCCCGCAGGCGGCGCCGACGACCCACCGGGCGCGACCTGGGATCGTCGCTACGCCGAGGCGCCCTGGCCCGAGGACGCCGATGCCAACCTCGTCGCGCGCGCCTCGGGGCTCGCGCCCGGGCGCGCGATCGACCTCGGCTGCGGGCCCGGCCGCAATGCGATCTGGTTGGCGCAACACGGCTGGCGTGTGACCGGCGTCGACGCGTCGGCCGTCGGACTCGAGAAGGCCCGCGACAGGGCGCAGCGCGCCGGCGTCAACCTGGAGCTCGTCCGCGCCGACGTGCGCGCCTTCAGCGCTCCGCCCGCGAGCGCCGACCTGGTCGTCGTCGCCAACCTCCACCTCGCCCCCGACGAACGAGCGGCGCTCCTCGAGCGGGTTGTGGGCTGGCTCGCACCCGGCGGTCACCTCTTCTTCACCGGCCACCACCAGGACTCCCTCGGACGCGAGGGTCCACCCGAGCGCGAGCGGCTCTACACCGAGGAGCTCGTCTCGACCCTGCTGGCAGGCCTGAGCGCCGAGGTCTCCCGGCACGAGCGCCCGGCGGGAGCCGGGCAGGCACCCCTTGTCGACGTGGTCGCCTGGGTGAGCGTGCCGTCAGCGAGGAGGACGGCGCCGTGACCGCTGGCCGCCCGCACCACCGGCTCGCGCTCGTCGTCATTGCGACGGCGCAGCTGATGGTGATGCTCGACCTCACCATCGTCAACATCGCCCTCCCCTCGATCCAGCGGGAGCTGCACTTCTCGGCCACCAACCTCACCTGGGTCATCGACGCGTACGTGCTCGCGTTCGGCGGCCTGCTGCTTCTCGGCGGCCGGTCCGGGGACCTGTTCGGCCGCCGCCGGATGCTCGTCGTCGGGATCGCCGTCTTCGCAGGGGCCTCTCTCGCCGGGGGGCTCGCCACCGACCAGGCGTGGCTGATCGCCGCGCGCGCCCTGCAGGGCGTGGGCGCCGCCGTCGCGTCGCCGACCGCGCTCGCCCTCGTGGCGACGACCTTCACCGAGGGCACCGAGCGCAACCGCGCGATGGCCGTCTATGCCGGAATGTCGGCGGCCGGCGGTGCGCTCGGCCTCCTGCTCGGTGGGATTCTCGTCGACGTCGCGTCGTGGCGTTGGGTGCTCTTTGTCAACGTGCCCATCGGCGCCGCGGTGCTCGCGCTCGCGCCCCTCGCGCTCGGCGGCGGGCCGACGCGTCCCCGGGGGCGAGCAAATCTCGACGTCCCCGGGGCGCTGAGCGCCTCCGCCGGCACGGCGCTTCTCGTCTACGGCCTCGTGCGCGCACCGAGCTCGGGGTGGTCGAGCGCGGGAACGCTCGCCGCGTTCGCGGCGGCGACGGCCGTCCTCGCCGGTTTCGTCGCGCTCGAGCGCACCAGCCGAGCGCCACTTGTGCCCCTCGGCTTCCTGCGCGACCGCAACCGCACGACGGGTTACTTGATGATGCTCCTGCTCGGGGCCGCGATGCTGTCGCTGATCTTCTTCCTCACCCAGTTCCTGCAGGAGGTCTTGCACTACAGTCCCGTCCTCGCCGGCGTCGCCTACCTCCCGGTCCCGATCAGCGTCGCAGTGACGAGTGTCGTCGTCTCCCGGCTGCTGCGGCGCTTCCGGATTCGGCTGTTCCTCACGCTCGGCCCCGTCCTCGTGAGCGCCGGGCTGATCGGGGCGTCGTTCGTCACGGCGACCTCCGGCTACGGCGCCGTCTTCGGCCCCCTCGCTCTCGTCGGTGTTGGGATGGGCCTGTCGTTCATGCCCCTCACGTTGAACGCCGTCGCGGGGGTGCGCGGCCACGAGTCCGGTCTCGCGTCGGCACTGCTCAACACGAGCCAGCAGCTCGGCGGCTCACTCGGTCTCGCGGCACTCGTCACCCTCGCCGCGACGGCCACGCGCACACAGCTCCGCCACCTGTCCCTGGCGGCCCATCAGCCGGGAGCGCGTCTGACCCCGGTGCGGCTCCACGCGCTCGCGGTCGCGGCGAGCGTCCACGGCGAGCAGGTTGCTCTCCGCGGTGCGGCCGTGGCGGCCCTCGCCGCGGTCGCGCTCGCCGTCTCCCTGCACCTTCCCCGCGGTGCCGCCACGCGCCGCGGCGGCGCGGGCGCGCTGCGGCTCGTACCGCCGTCCGACGCGGTCCCCGTGGCCTCGGAAGCGGTGTCCCCCGACCGGGGACCCATCGTGGAAAGTGCGGTGCGCACCCGGCCGCGCCCGACCGGGGTCCGCTGGGTCGGCCAGCGCGACGGCGTGTGAGGACGCCGCGCCGCGCGCAGGGTTCCGCGCGTCGCGTCAGGGGTGCGGCCGGTCCGGAGGCGGACAGAACCCCGACGCCGGCCACTTGCCCGGCCTCCCGGGAGACAGAGCGCGATGACGCCGCCGCGCGCCGGGGCGTCCCCACCGGGCTGACGCCCGCGCTCCTCGAGCCCGCTCGGGCGCGCGCCGGCGCCGGGCGCGCCCGCGTGGGCGCGCGACGTCCCCGGCGGGTCCATGCGCCACGACGGCGCCCGTGCGACCCCGCGGTGGTGGGCGTGAGCCACCTCCGATCAGAGGGGACAAGTCCCGTCCCACCGAGTTGACGGGCGATCGCCGGGAGCCGGACGACCGGGTGCAACATGGCGCGCCCGATCGCGCCCGTCTTTGGAGCCGGTTTGCACCGGGGGGGAGTCCT
>JAKABX010000088.1 GCA_021796545.1 Actinomycetes bacterium | reverse complement strand
GTCGGCGTCGCGGTCCTCCTCCTCCTCCTCGTCGTCCTCGCTGCGGCCGGGGGGGCGGGCGGCTACCTGTGGACGCACCGGCGTGTCGCGGTGCCGGCCCTCGCGGGCACGACCGTCGCTCGGGCCCGGGGCGCGCTTCACCACGCGGGGCTCGTGCTCGGCGCGCTCTCCGCGGCGTACTCGCCACGCGCGCCCGCGGGCACGATCGTCGCCGAGAGCCCGCCGCCGGGGCGCCGGGTCGCGCGCGGGTCGCACGTCGCGCTCGTCGTCTCCCGCGGCCACGCCCCCGTCGCGGTGCCGAGCGTCGTCCGTCTCACCCGCGCCGAGGCCCTCCGGCGCCTTGTCGCGCTCCACTTCGCGCCGAAGGTCGCGACCGCCTACAACGAGACCGTGCCCACCGGCGTCGTCGTCGCCGCCTCCCCGGCGAAAGGCTCGATCGCCTACGGCAGCAGCGTCCACCTCGTCGTCTCCGCCGGGCCCGCACCGCGGCGGATCCCGAGCTTCGTGGCGGGCACGACCTGGAGCCAGGCGGCCACGGCGCTGACAACGGAGCGCCTCGTGCCGGTGGAGCAGCAGGAGTACTCCGACACCGTCCCCGCGGGCGACGTCATCGCGACGAGCCCCGTCGCCGGCACCGGCGGGGTGCCCGTCGGCACCCGGGTCAGCGTCGCTGTCTCGCTCGGGCCGCGCCTCGTCACGGTCCCCGAGGTGGCCGGCGACACGATCGCCCAGGCGGTCGCCGCCCTGCAGGCTGCCGGTCTGCAGGTCACCGAGCAGGTCGGGCCGCCGTTCGCGACGAAGGCGACCACGACCGACCCGGCGGCGGGAACGAGGCTCCGTCCCGGGAGCTCGATCACCCTCTACGTCGCCTGAGGCGGTCGGGTCGGCGCGGGCCTTGGCGCGCGGGCAGGCGGGGGGTAAGTTCGGCCACTGGACAAATGTCGGGCGGTCGACCGCACCGCCGACGCTCCGGGAGGTGCGCCATGCTCCCCACCCCCACGCGTGAGGACAAGTTCTCCTTCGGCCTGTGGACCGTCGGCTGGCAGGCCCGGGACCCCTTCGGCGACGCGACGCGCCCGCCGCTCGACCCGGTGGAGTCGGTGCACCGCCTCGCCGAGCTCGGCGCGTGGGGGGTGACCTTCCACGACAACGACGTCGTCCCCTTCGCCGCCGACGACCACGAGCGCGACAAGCTCGTCGCCCGCTTCAAGGAGGCGCTCGTCGCGACCGGTCTCGTCGTGCCGATGGCGACGACGAACCTGTTCACCCACCCGGTGTTCAAGGACGGCGCCTTCACGAGCAACGACCGCGGCGTGCGGCGCTTCGCGCTGCGCAAGGTGATGCGCAACCTCGATCTCGCGGCCGAGCTCGGCGCGGCGACCTATGTCTTCTGGGGTGGGCGCGAGGGCGCGGAGACCGACGCCGGCAAGGACGTGCGCGCGGCGCTCGACCGCTACGCCGAGGCGATCGACACGCTGTGTGCCTACGTGCGCGCGCGCGGCTACGACATGCGTTTCGCGCTCGAGCCCAAGCCGAACGAGCCCCGCGGTGACATCCTGCTCCCGACCGTCGGCGCGGCGCTCGCGTTCATCTCGAGCCTCGAGCACGCGGACATGGTCGGGGTCAACCCCGAGGTCGGCCACGAGCAGATGGCCGGGATGAACTTCGTCCACTCGATCTCCCAGGCGCTTTGGCACAACAAGCTCTTCCACATCGACCTCAACGGCCAACGCGGGGCGAAGTACGACCAGGACCTTGTCTTTGGCCACGGCGACCTGCTGAGCGCCTTCTTCCTCGTCGACCTGCTCGAGAACGGCGGGCCTAAGGGCGTGCCGGCCTACGACGGCCCGCGGCACTTCGACTACAAACCCCTGCGCACCGACGCCGGCGAGGGCGTCTGGGCCTCCGCGCGGGCGAACATGGTCACCTACCTCCTCCTCAAAGAGCGCGCGGCCGCCTTCCGCGCCGACCCCGAGGTGCAGGCGGCCCTCCGTGCGAGCGGGGTCGGTGAGCTCGCGACCCCGACGCTGTCCCCCGGCGAGACGCCGGTCGATCTCGTGGCGGACCCCTCGGCATTTGAGACCTTCGACGCCGAGGCCGCGGGCGCCCGGGACTGGGGCTATGCGCACCTCGATCAGCTCGCGGTCGAACACGCGCTCGGGGCGCGCTGAGCGGCGCACGATGCCCCTCGTCTGCGGGGTCGACTCCTCGACCCAGTCGTGCAAGGTCGTCATCCGCGACGCCGAGACCGGCGCGCTCGTGCGCGAGGGGCGCGCTCCGCACCCCGATGGCAGCGAGGTCGACCCGGCGGCCTGGGCACACGCGCTCGACGCCGCGCTCGCGGGGGCCGGGGGCCTCGGCGACGTCGCCGCGCTCGCGGTCGGTGCGCAGCAGCACGGCATGGTCGTGCTCGACGACGCCGGGGCGGTGATCCGCCCGGCGCTGCTGTGGAACGACACCCGTTCCGCGCAGGCGGCTGCGGAGCTCGTCGCCGAGCTCGGCGGCGGCGACCCCGTCGCCGGCGCGCCGGCCTGGGCGCAGGCGGTCGGGACCGTGCCGACGGCCGCGTTCACCGTGACCAAGCTGCGCTGGCTCGCCGAGCACGAGCCGGACGCGGCGCGCCGGGTCGCGGCGGTCTGCCTGCCGCACGACTGGTTGACCTGGCGTCTCGGAGGTGGTGCGCCGACCGCCGCGTCGCCCGGCGAGATCGGGGCCCTTTTCACCGACCGGGGCGACGCGAGCGGCACGGGCTACTGGTCGCCGTTCACGGGGGAGTACCGCCTCGATCTCCTCGAACGCGGGCTCGGTCACCGGGCACGGCTCCCCGAGGTCCTTGCGCCGACGGCGCGCGCCGGCGAGACCCCGGCCGGCGTCGCGCTCGGTCCGGGGACCGGGGACAACGCCGCCGCGGCCCTTGGTGTCGGCGCAAGACCCGGTGACGTCGTGGTCTCGATCGGCACCTCGGGGACGGTCTTTGCCGTCGCCGAGCAGCCGACGGCCGATCCGAGCGGAACGGTGGCGGGTTTCGCGGACGCGAGCGGGCGTTTCCTGCCGCTTGTCTGCACGCTGAACGCGGCCCGGGTGCTCGACGCCGCCTGCCGGATCCTCGGGGTCGACCACGAAGAGCTGGCACGCCTCGCGCTGAGCGCCCCTGCAGGTGCCGACGGCCTCGTCCTCGTCCCCTACCTCGAGGGCGAGCGGACCCCGAACCGACCCGAGTCGACGGGGGCGCTGCACGGCCTCAACCTCAAGAACGCTACGCCGGCGCACTTCGCCCGGGCGGCGGTCGAGGGGCTCCTCTGCGGCCTCGCGGACGGGCTCGACGCGCTGATCGGGCAGAAGGTTGCCGTCTCCCGCGTCCTGCTCGTCGGGGGCGGCAGCCGCTCCGAGGCGCTGCGGCGGATCGCGCCGGCCCTCTTCGGCATGCCGGTGGTCGCCGCGCCGCCCGGCGAGTACGTCGCGGACGGCGCCGCGCGCCAGGCGGCCTGGGTGCTCGCCGGCGGGTCGGAGCCCCCGGCCTGGGCGGTCGGCGGCGGGACCTGTTTCGAGGCGGACCCCACCCCCGCCGTGCGGGAGCGCTACGCCGAGGTGCGCGCGATGACGGCGCGCCGCCTCGGTGCCTGAGGCCTCCTCGGCGACGCGCCTTCCCGCCGTGCCCGGCGCGGCGCGCCAGGCGTCGCTGCGCGCACACAACCTCGCCCTGGTGCTCCAGGCACTCGTCGAGGGCGGACCCGAGAGCCGCGCGGCGCTCGCCCGCCGGCTCGGGCTGACCAAGTCGACGGTCTCGGCGCTCGTCGAGCAGCTCGCGGCGGCCGGCGTCGTGACCGATGACGTCGCGCCGACCCCGCCGACCCCGGCGCCCGGGCGCCCGGCGAGCCCCGTCGCGCTCGCGGCCGGGGGGCCGGTCGCGCTCGGGATCGAGATCGCCGTCGACGGGCTCGCGGGCTGCGTCGTCGATCTCGCCGGTGCGCTGCGCGCGACCGAGCGGGTCGCGACCGACAACCGCTCGGGGCCGCCCCGGGAGCGCCTCGCGCAGGCGGGCGCGCTCGCGGCCCGTCTTGCGGCGCGCGCGACGGCGGAGGGCGGCGCGCCGGTCGGCGCAGGCATCGCCTTCCCCGGCATCGTCGACGCGGCGGGGGTCGCGCGCCGTGCCCCGAACCTGCCGGGGTGGGCCCCTTGCGACCTTCCCGCGCTGCTCGCCCGCCTGAGCGGTCTCGGCACGCTGGTGTGGCGGGCCGGCAACGAGGCGAACCTCGCCGCCCTCGGCGAGCAGCGCGCCGGCGCGGGCCGGGGTCAGGCGGACTTCGTGCTCGTCTCGGGCGAGGTCGGCATCGGCGCCGGTCTCGTGCTCGGCGGCCGGCTCGTCACCGGGCCGACCGGTGCCGCGGGCGAGCTCGGCCACGTCTGCGTCGCGCCGGACGGGCCGTTGTGCGGCTGCGGCGCCCGCGGCTGTGTCGAGCAGTACGCGGGGCTCGAGGCGCTCCAGCGTGCGGGGGGCGTCTCGGGGCGCGCGGCGCTGCTCAGCGCGGCGGGGAGGCGGGACGCGGCCGTCCTCGCCGCGCTCGAACGCGCCGGGCGGGCCCTCGGGGTCGCGTGCGCCGCGCTCGTGAACGTCGTCGACGTCCCCGTCATCGTCCTCGGCGGCCTCTACCGCGAGCTCGCGTCCGTGCTTTCGGCGCCCCTCTGCGAGGAGCTCGGCCGCCGGGCGCTGCGCGGCCAGTACGCGCCGGTGCGCGTCGTGGCGTCCGAGCTCGGCGAAGACGCCGCGATGCGCGGCGCCGCGGGCCTCGTCCTCGACGAGGTCGTGCGCGACCCGGTCGCCTTCCTGCCCGAGCTCGGGCGCTGAGACCCCCGCGCCGACCTCAGCCCGGCGGGTCCGCCGGAGCCGGGCGCGGGGCGCCGGGCGCGCACGGGGCGGGCCCGGTCCCCGCGTCGAGCGCCGCGGCGAAGTCGGCGCGCGCCGCGGCGAGCTGCTTGCGGACCGTCCCCGGCGCGAGGCGGAAGGCCACCGCCGCCTCCGTCGGCGAGAGCCCGGCGAACAGGCACGCCACGGCGCAGCGCCGGCGGCCCGGCGGCATCGCGGCCAGCGCGGCCTCGACGGCCACGCGGGTGGTCGCCTCCGCGCCGGTGTCGCGCGCCGGCGCGACCGCGGTCTCCAGCCCGCCGCGGGCGGGGTCCTTCTGCGCGGCGCGCGAGAGCCGGAAGGCGACGCGAAAGACATAGCCGGGCGGGTTCGTCCCGCGCCGCACCCGCCAAAAGTGCGCCAGCGTGCGCGCGAAGGCCTCCTGGGCGACGTCCTCGGCGTCGGGCGGCGCGAGCCCACTCAGGCGCAGCGCCCGGACAAGGCGCGGGTAGTGGAGTTCGTAGAGGGCGACGAACGCCGCGTCGAGACCGGCGCCGCCCGCCGCCGGATCAGCCTCCACCGGCGGGCACGTGGCGGGGCCGGACACAGTGCGCGGCGACGAGAGGGGCGCCACCGACCAGGGCGCGCACTGTCGCGAGCGTCGTCCCGGCGGCGTCCCGGGCGACGAGGGTGACCTGTCCCGGCTCCCCACCCGCCGCCGCGGCGCCAAGCGGCCAGGCGGCGACCGCCCAGCGGTCGACGAGGACAACCGCAACGGGCGCGCCCCCCGCCGGGCGGAGCGTGACTGAGCGCACCCCGGGTGCGACGCGGGCGGCGACGAGGCCGTAGCGCTGGGCGGGGAGGTGGCCGATCACCGTGCCCGCCAGCGCGGAGACCGTCGCGTCGCCGCCGGGCGCGGCGACGACGAGACGCCCCCCGGCCGGGCCGGAGGCGGAGATCTCGATCTCGGCGGCGACGCCGCAGCTGTGCGCACCGCCCGGCGCGCCGACGAGGCGCGCGCCGTCGGGGACGAGGGGCTGCAGCCGGACACCGAGCGCGCCG
>JAKABX010000087.1 GCA_021796545.1 Actinomycetes bacterium | reverse complement strand
GGCGACCGCGCGCGACCACCACCGGCGCGCTCCTCGCCGCTCACCTCCCGGACGCTCACGTCGAGGGGGACCAAACCGTCCTGGAGCACGACCTCGTCGGGATGCGCGCGCAGGTTGTGATACCACTGCGGATGCTCGGGCGCGCCTTTCTTGGAGGCGACGAGCGCGTACTCTCCGGCGCTCTCGACGCGCATCAGCACGAACTTGCGGATCTTGCCAGTACGCGCGCGGCGGGAGGTGACGACCACGACCGGCCACGGCGTGCCGGCGAGGGTGTTCGCCTCGGTCCCGCCCGAGCGCTCGTACGCGGCGACCTGGTCGCGCACCCACGCCGACGGGCTCGGGACGTACTCTCCTCCAAGGGGCATAGCGGCGAGCCTACGGCCGCCTGGGTCCGCGCGCCGGCGCGGCGCGGGTGCGCCCCGCGCTAGGAGAACACCCGGTCCGAATCGGGGAACTCGAGGAGCTTCTCGCCCCAGAACGCGGCGCGGCGGTTCCCGTTGTAGTCGGCGATGGGCCGGTAGCCGCTCGTCTCATAGATGTGCCGGGCGTCCGCCTGGGCGGTCCCGGTGTCGAGGCGGACCCGCACGAAGCCGAGGGCAGATGCCTCGCGCTCGAGCGCCGCGAGCAGTCGGCGGGCGACGCCGCGCCCCCGCCAGGACGGGACGACGTACATCCGCTTCACCTCTCCGAGACCCGGGCCGATCTCCCGGATGCCGCCGCCGCCAACGGGCTCCTCCCCGACAAACGCGACGACGTACGCGCCGGACGGCGGCGCGAGCTCGTCATGGCGCAGCGGAACTCCCTTTGGACCCGTCGTTCCGTAGATCCGCGTCAGCTCCGCCTCCATCGCCGCGAGCAGGTCGCTCGCGGGCGGGCGCGCGGGATCAAAGATGCGGAACTCGAGCTCGCCGGCGTCGGGCACGGCGCCACGCTAGCGAGCCCGCCAGCACCCGGTGCCAGCGCCGCGGCGTGCGGACACGCGGGCCCCGCGCGCCCACGCCTTGGACCGCGCGCCGGCGAGGTGCCCGGGGAGCCGGTGGACGACGCGCGTGCCGCTCTGCACGACCCGGAGCAGGGTGCGCGCAGGGCGGTCCTGCTCGACCCCTGCTGGACGAAGCGTCGCCACCGGTCACAACGCGGACAGTCCGGGCGCTTGGAGCCACGCCTTTCCCGGCGGACCCTGCGGTCTCTCGCCGCTGCCATGGGCGCCGGGAAGCGGGCGCCACCGGCCCGAGGAGGCGACCGCGCCGGCTCGTTCGTCACGCGAGCGCCACTTGTCCAAGGACAATCCGTGGGCAATCACGACCGCGTCCTCGCGACGCCCCGGCCCGCACCACCCGCGGGCGAAACGCCCTTTCGCGCGCACGTGCCCCGCCGCCACGCTCCTGAGCGGTGGGCAGCGCAGGGGCGCAGCTCGGTCGTCCCGGCACGGGCTTTCAGGTCGGCGGGTCGTGGACGGGGCGCGGCGACGCGCGCCTACGCGATGCGCCCCATGCCCGGGGGGAAGTCGTGCAGGCTCTGCCACCCGGACGCCGTGACGACGCCGAGCTCGCCGGTCTGCACGCCGGCGCCGTCGCGCACGGGGTTGGGCTGGATGACGATCGCCATGTTCTCCTCGAGGACGAAGTCGTCCGGCGTTCCGCCGGGACGTCCCCCGCCGGGGATGATCGGCGGGAGGTAGCCGCCGCCGAAGCCGTGCACGAGCTCGTCGATCGTCTCGCAACCCGCCGCCGTGATCCCGGCCGCCGCGCGACGCAGATCGCCGACCGTCGCTCCCGGTCGCGCCACAGCCGCAAGCGCGGCGAACGCCTCGTCCGCGACGTCGTGGAGACGGCGGTACGCGGGGGTCGGATCGGCTGCGACGCTGAAGGTGCGCAGCAGCTGGCCGGGCGAGCCGAAGTAGCTCGCGCTCACCTCGCAGACGACCGCATCGCCGGCCAAGAGGCGGCGGAAGGACGGGAACTGTGCCGGAACGGCGCGTTCGGGGGCCGCCATCGGCGTCGAGCAGAGGTAGTGGATCCAGTTCGTCCCCCCGAGAGGCAGATACGCCTCCTCGAGGAGCGCGATGCACTCGATCTCGGTCATGTCGACCCGGGCATCGGCGACGAGCCGCCGGACGGCGAGATCGGTGAGCTCGGCGCCACGGCGCAGCTGGGCGATCTCCTCCCCGGACTTGCGGAGCCGCAGCGCGCGGTAGGCACGATCGAGCGGCACGCTCGCACCGAGGGCGGCCGCGAGCGCGCCGGGCAGCGGCCCGATCGTCGCGACCCGGGCACCGGGTCGACGCGCGACCTCGGCGAGGACGGTCTCGCCCGTCGAGGGGCCGCCCCACGCGACGCGCACCGCGCGCGCCCGGCGAACGGCGTTGGGAACGTGGTTGGCGTGCTGCACGAACAGCAGCGTCTCGTCGTCCTCGCCGCCGAGGACGAGGGCGGCCTCGCGCGTCACCGGCCACTCGCTGAGCCACTCGATCGCCGAACCGGAACGATCGGCGCCGTAGCAGACGAGCGCCGTCGCACCGACCTCGGCCATCAGGCCCCGCACCGCCTGCAGGCGGCGCGCCAGCTCGGCGTCGCTGACGCGTGGATACTCCTCGACCGCCTCAAGGGACATGGCAACACGAATACCACGGCCGCTCCCGGTCGTGCTGCCTGGGCGCCGTACGACAGATCCGGCCGAGGTCCCTGAACGGCGCGCGCCGCCCCTCAGCGCGCCGCCGTCGGCCGGCGCCGCCACGACGTGCCACCCGCGCTGTGCTCATGCGGTCCCCGGGACGCCCCCCCACGGCGCCGGCGCCGTGGGGGCCGCGGCTGCGATGTGCGGGTGCCTCGCCGGCGCGCTCAGAGCGCGTTCCGGCGCGATCTCCGCGCGACGAGCCGCTGGGCGAGCTTGGTCGTGAGGTAGCCGGCCGCCACCGCCCCGGCGACGACGACGAGCTGTTGCGCCCCGAGCGCGCGGGTCCCGAAGACGGCCTCGGCCCCCGGGAGGTAGACGACGAGGAGCTGGGCGGCTGTTCCCCCCAGTGCCGAGGCCGCCAGCCAGGGGTTCGCTCCCCGCGACCGCCCGGCCCTGCCTCTTGACCGGGGGGAGCGCATCGCCCAGGCATTCGCAAGCTGGAGGAGCGCGAGCGTCGTGAAAACCATGGTCTGCCACGCCCAGCCTGCCGAGCGCGCGCCGGCCTGCACCGCGATGGCGATCGCGGCCATCACCGTGCCGACGATCACCGTGTACTGCCACAACCCCTGCCCGAGGATCGACTCGCGGGGTGGACGCGGCGGCCGGGCGAGCACGTCGGGTTCGGCGGGCTCGAGCCCGAGCGCGATCGCGGGCGCGCCGTCGGTCACGAGGTTGATCCAGAGGATCTGCACGGCGATGAGGGGAAGGGGAAGGCCGAGGAGGGGCGCGACCACCATGACGAGGACCTCGGCGCTGTTGGTGGCCAGCAGGTAGCGCACGACGCGGCGGATGTTGTCGTAGATGCGCCGACCCTCCTCGACGGCGGCGACGATGGTCGCGAAGTTGTCGTCAGCAAGGACCATGTCCGCGGCTTCCTTGCTGACATCGGTTCCGGTCTGACCCATCGCGATCCCGATGTCTGCCAGGCGCAGCGCGGGGGCGTCGTTGACCCCGTCGCCGGTCATCGCCACGACCGCGTGGCGTGCCTGGAGCGCCTGGACGATCCGGAGCTTCTGCTCCGGGCTGACGCGCGCGTAGATGCGTGCGGTCGCCACGCGCTGGGCGAGGCCCTCCTCGTCGAGGCTCTCGAGCTCGCCGCCGGTGCAAACGGTCCCCTCGGTCGCGATCCCGATCCGCCCCGCGATCGCCGACGCGGTGAGGGGGTGGTCACCGGTGATCATCACCGCGGCGATCCCGGCACGCCGGCAGTCCTCGATCGCGGCGACGGCCTCGGGGCGCGGGGGGTCGGTGATGCCGACGAGGCCAACCAGGCGGAGGCGCTCCTCGGTTTCGTGGGGGTCCGCGGGCATCTCGTCGAGGTACGCCTCGCCGAGCGCGAGCACCCGGAGCCCGCGGCGGGCCCACTCGTCGGCGACCGCCTCGGCCCGGGCGACGAGCTCTGGAGCGGAGGGCCGAAGCAGCGGGACGAGCGCGGCCAGCGCGCCTTTGACCGCGACCCATGCGCCGTCTTCTGCCACATGGATCGTCGTCATGCGCCGGCGCGCCGAGTCGAAGCCGATCTCGGCCACCCGCGGACGCGCGCGCACGAGCGCGTCCCGGTGTACGCCGACCTTCTCGGCGAATGCGAGCAGGGCACCCTCGGTCGGGTCGCCGACGAGGCTCCAGGTGCCCGTGGACGCAGTCGGCGTGCGCAGCGTCGCGTCGTTGCAGGCCGCGGCGACCTGCGCGCCGGCGCGCAGGTCGGGATCCTGCTCGGGCAGCGGGGCGCCCGGTGCGCCCTGGTCCTCGTCGGCCACGACGTCGCCGAGCGGCGCGTATCCCCCGCCGGTGACGCGGTAGCTACCGAGGGGTGTCCAGGCCCGCTCGACGACCATCTCGTTCGCGGTGAGCGTCCCGGTCTTGTCGGTGCAGATCACCGTGACCGAGCCGAGCGTCTCGACGGCGGGAAGACGGCGGATGATCGCCCGGCGCGCGGCCATCCGGCGCGCCCCGAGCGCGAGCGCGACCGTCACGACAGCGGGCAGGCCTTCGGGGATGGCCGCCACCGCGAGGCTGATCGCGGTGAGGAACATCTTGCGCACCGACTCACCCGACACGAGGCCGACGACAAAGACCCCGGCGCACAGCACGATCGCAGCGGCGGCAAGACGCCGGCCGAGGACCGCCAAGCGGCGCTGCAACGGGGTGAGAGGCTGGGCGTGGGTCTGCAGGAGCTCGGCGATCCTCCCGAGCTCGGTGCTCATGCCGGTGGCCGTCACGACGCCCTCGCCGCGCCCGGCGGTCACGGCCGTGCCCTTGAACGCCATGCAGAACCTCTCCGCGACCGGAACCGGGCCGGGAGGGCACGCCTCCAGGGACTTCAGCACCGGTTCGGCTTCCCCCGTGAGCGCCGCCTCGTGCACCATGAGCGCCCACGCCTCGACGAGGCGCAGGTCGGCCGGGACGACGTCGCCCTGCTCGAGAAGCACGATGTCGCCGGGCACGAGGCGGGCGACGGCGACCTCGCAGACGGCACCGTCGCGCCGGGCGCGGCAGTGCTGCGCGCTCATCTGGCGCAGCAGTTCCACCGCCCGCTCCGCGCGCCCCTCCTGCACGAAGCCGACCGTGGCATCGAGGACGAGCACCGCTGCGATCACGACGGTGTCCTTCAGGTCGCCGATCGCCGCCGTTACCACCGCAGCCGCAGCCAGAACCCCGCTCAGGGTGTTCGCGAACTGCATCGCCAAGCGCAGCCAGGCCGCGCGCCGGGGCGCCTCGGCGATCTCGTTCGGCCCGCTGGCGCCGAGACGACGGGCCGCCTCGGCGCCCGAGAGCCCGCCCGCGGGCGCGACGTCGAGTGCCTCGGCCACCTCGGCCGCCCCGAGCGCCCACGGCTCGACGGGTGCGCTCACGCCACGGCCGCCCGTCGCCGAGCGATACCGCCGGGACCGGCGTTGCGCGGGGCCGCAACGATCGGCACGCGCCGCGCCGTCGCGCTCGGCTCTGGCGGCAGGACTGCCCGGCGCAGCGCCATCAGCGCCACCGAGGAGCGCCAAGCGGCCACCTCGGGAGCCGACGCGGCCAACGGGACAATGCCGCGACGGCGACTGCGGCCCTCATGCAACCCGCTCGCCCGCGCCGCAAAGGCGCGCCCCGCCAGGCCCCAGTGCCACCGACGACTCGGGCGCCACCGACGACGCGCGCGCGACCACGGCGTGATGCACGCGTCGGAAAGGGCGCGCCCCGGCGGGACGGGATCCCGCCGGGGTGGGCACCGCCGTGGTGCGCTTGGCGGAGCGATCCGTCA
>JAKABX010000086.1 GCA_021796545.1 Actinomycetes bacterium | reverse complement strand
TGCCGAGCCCCATGCGCGAGCGTGCCCCGGTCGTGACGACGCGTGGCAGTCCCCGCGGCGGCACCGCGGGCGCCCGCCGGCGCGCGGGCGCGTTCGGCGCCTGTTCCTCGGGCGTCATCGCAGCGCGCCACCACACGGCGAGCGGCGCGGGGACCGGGACCGCGACCGCGAGGGCCCCCGTGCTCCCGACACGGGCGGGCGCCGCGCCGTCCAGCGCGCGGCGGACCGACAGCGGACGCCCGACGCGCAGGGAGAAGCCCGCCGCCCCGCCCGCCAGGTGCCCGACGCCGTGCGGGCGTCTGATCGCGCGCTCGCGCGCCGGATCGAGGCGCCGGGCGATGCTCCGGCCGAGGCGCGTCGCCGCCTCGGCGTCTGCGGGTCGTCCCGCCGCTCGGTTCTCCGCCACGCCGCCCCCCGGGCTTAGAAGGTCTTCGAGGTGATGCCGTGGTGGGCGAGCTCGAGCTCCTCGTCCAGCTCGCTGTTCTCGCCCGCGGCAAAGCGCGGGCCGCTCCAGCGCACCGCGAAGACGTCGTGGAGCTCCCAGCTGCGAAGCCGCGACCCGTCGCTGCCGATCACCGTGATCGCGCCGGTGCTGCGCTCGAGCTTGTTCCCCGCCGACGCGAAGCCGGGGCCGGCGGTCTTGTTCACCCAGGAGAAGAGCGCGTCGCTCTGGCAGACGCCGCGACGCAGCAGGATGTTCGGCCAGCTCATGCGGCCGGGGAGGCGGTGCTCGAAGCCGTTCTCCCCGCCCTCGCGGTAGGTGGTGACGTCGATGCGGACCTCGAGGCCGCTCACCTCCGCGAACATGCCGATCTGGACCCCGTCGACCTCGAAGAGGAACGACGAGGCGCTCGGGATCTCGCCCTTGAAACCGATGTCGCTGTCTTGAGGCATTACTGGCGCATCGCCTCCCAGGCCCGCGCGTTCAGCGCCGCGACGCCGCGCACGAGGCGTGCGCGGTCCGCGTGCTCGAGGTCAAGCAGGTCGTCGAGTGGCCAGTGGAGGTGGTAGGCGAGGTAGATGATCTCCTGCCAGAGCGCGTCGGTGGGATAGCGGATCATCTCCCCCCGCTCGGCACCTCTTCCACGAGCCCCCGCCGGCCGGCCGGCCGCTCCTCGTCCCCCGCCGGTGTGCCGGGGACGGCACCCGGCGCCGGGGGCGGCGGCGCCACGGGGGCGGCGTCGGCCACCGGCGCCGGCGGCGTGCTGTTCTGCGCGGCGAGCATCGCCTCGATGTCCGCGTCGGACCCGAAGTTGATGACGCCGTAGAAGTCCTGGAGATAGGCGAGGTCTGCGGCAAAGAGGCCTTCGACCTCGTGCATGGTCACCATCGGGAGGGTCCCGAGCGAGACGATCACCCGCACGAGCACGAGGAGGGTGAGTCGCGGGTCGTCCGGACCGGTGATCGTCGGGTCCCGCAGCGGCTGCAGCTCGTCGCGCGCCGTCGCGAGGCGCATCACGCCCCGCTTGTGCAGCGTCCCGGCCTCATCCACATAACCGCGTGGCAGGACGAACTCGAACTCGGTCCGCACGGCTCTCCTACTTGATGCGCGCGAGCGTCTCGTACTGCAGCGTGATCGTCTCGGAGACGGGCTCGTTCTTGGTGACGTCGAGGCCGTCCTGCTCGATCTTGGACGGCCACGCGTCGGTGAAGTTCCAGCGCGCGACCTCGTTCAGGGCCGCGTCGTAGACGACGACCGAGCCGCTCTTTCGCTGCTGGGCACGGTTCGACGCCGCCATCCCCTTAGAGCGGATGTCGTTGAACCACTTCCAGACCTCGTCGTTGCTCATGACGAGGGGGGCGTAGCGCTTGAGGGTCAGTTGCCCGGTGAACTTGTTCTTCGACATCGCGACGTGCTGGAGGAACTTGCCGTCGGGCGTGCGCTGCACGACCTCGGCGGTCTCGATCTCCATGGCGAGCCCGTCAACGCTCGTGAGGTTGGTGACGTTGGCTCCTTGGATCTCGAGGAAGAATGTCGTCCCGACAAGCGGGTCGTCCTGGATCAGGTTGAAGGCGGGCATGTCGTCTCCTCGGTCTCTCGGCCTTCTGTCGTCCTAACGCGGCGCCGGCCTAGCCCGCGACCTGCTTTTGCTGGCTGATGCGGAAGATCACGAACTCGGCCGGCTTGACCGGCGCGACGCCGACCTCGACGACGAGCTTGCCCTCGTCGATCGACTCCGGCGGGTTGGTCTCCGCGTCGCACTTCACGTAGAAGGCCTGGTCGGGGCTCGCTCCAAAGAGCGCCCCCTGACGCCACAGCCCGGTCAAAAAGGCGGTGAGCGTGCGGCTCACGCCCTCCCACAGGCGCAGGTCGTTCGGCTCGAAGACCGCGTACTGGGTCCCCTCGAGGATCGTCGTCTCGATCATGTTGAACAGGCGCCGCACGTTGATGTAGCGCCAGTCGCTGTCCGAGGAGAGCGTGCGCGCGCCCCAGATCCGGATTCCGCGGGTCCCAAAGGGCCGGATGCAGTTGATCCCGATCGGGTTGAGCAGCGACTGCTCGTTCTTGGTGATCGGCCGCTCGACATCGAGGCACCCGCGGATCGTGTCGTTGGCCGGCGCCTTCCAGACGCCCCGGGTGTCGTCGGTGCGCGCCCACACGCCGGCGATGTGGCCCGACGGCGGCACGAACACCTCGCGGTCCCCGTTCACGCCGGCCGGGTTGTCGACCTTGATCCAGGGGTAGTACATCGCCGCGAACTGCGAGTCGTACATCGCGGTCTCGTCGCGCCACTCCTTCACCTGCTGGACCGTCATCCCCGGCGGCGGGTCGAGGATCGCCATGCGGTTGCCGGCCTGCTCGCAGTGGGAGATGAGCGCGGTCTGGACCGACTTCCACAGCCCGAGGTCGACCGAGCCGTCGTCCTTGCGCGCCGCGGTGACGAGGTCGGGGACGATGACCATGGTCACGTCGTCCGCGATGGTGAGCCCGTTGATGCCGGTGCGCGCGGTCTCCGAGCCGGCGAACTTCCGGCTCGAGACCGGGACGGGGACCGGCTCGGCGGCGACGAGCGGGAAGGTGCCCGGCTTCATGACGTCGATGAGGGAGGAGAGGTCGACGTCCTTTCGGAGGTCGACCTTGACCTTGACGGTCTTTGACTCCTTGTTGACGACGGTCTCGACGAAGCGCTCTCCCGGCGTGATCGTGAGGTTCGAGAAGCTCTCGAGCGCGATGTTGCCGTCGAGCACGGTGAGGTTGAAAGGCGTCGGGCCCTCGAACTCCGCGTCGCCGAGGTCGACCGGTTCGATCGCGATCGACAGCTCCGCGCCGGCCTCGACGCTCGTCACCGTGATCGGGTTGCCGAGCGCCCGATCGGCCGCCGGGAGCGCGAGGGTCGAGGGGGCGTCCGCGGGCTCGGTGTTCGGGACGCGCACGATGTAGGCGACCGACCCGCCGTTCTGGAAGAAGCCGTAGACCGAGAGGGGAAGGACGCAGCCCTTCTTGAAGCCGCCGTAGAGCTGGGTGAACTGGGTCCAGCTCGTGACGAGGCGCGGCTTGAGGCCCTGGGGGTCGCTCGGGTCGTCGTCAGGCGCGCGCTCGGTGAAGCCGACGAACGCCGCAATCGCGGTCGCCGCCGCCGTCAAGCTCTTCTGCGCCGAGGGCACCTCTTCGACGTACACGCCCGGCGCTGCATAGTTCGGCACTGCCCACCCCTCCGATCGTCCACGGTCCGTGGATGTGATGGGGCGTCAAGCAGGGCGCCCCCGACCCAGCAGAGCTCTGCCAGCCAATGCGCATGAGCCGATGTCAACGTAGTGTCGAAGATCCCGCGCAGCAAGGTCTCCCGGGGGAACGGCGCTGGTCAATTTGGCGCCCGGGGTCAGGCGACGCCGTCGCTGGCGCGTCGCGCGAGACGCGTCTCACCGGCGGCGCCCGCCGCCGGTGAGACGGCCGGCCCGCGCTCAGGACAGCAGCGCGCGGACGTCCTCGGGGGTGAGCGCCGCGGACGCGAAGCCGCCGCCGTCGACCACGCTCGCGAACAGCTGCGCCTTGCGCTGCTTGAGCGCCATCACCTTCTCCTCGATCGTCCCGGCCGCGACGAGGCGGTAGACGAGGACCTTGCGCGTCTGGCCGATGCGGTGGATCCGGTCGATCGCCTGCTGCTCGGCCGCCGGGTTCCACCACGGGTCGAGCAGCACGCAGTAGTCGGCCTCGGTGAGGTTGAGCCCGAAGCCGCCCGCCTTCAAGCTGATGAAGAAGACCGGTGCCGCCCCGGCGCGGAAGCGGTCGATGACCTCGCCGCGCCGCGTCGTTCGCCCGTCGAGGTAGCAGCTGTCGAGCCCCGCCGCCGTCGCTCGGGCGCGCGCCGCGGCGAGGAAGCGGGTGAACTGGCTGAAGACGATCGCGCGGTGGCCGTCCGCGGCGATCTCTTCGAGCATCTCGCCGAGCGCGTCGAGCTTCGCGCAGGGAACGGCCTCGTGTGTCGGATCGACGAGGGAGACGTCGAGCGCCGCCTGGCGCAGCACGGTGAGCGATCGCAGGATCTCGAAGCGGTTCTGGTCGAGGTCGCCGAGCAGCCCGAGGATCCTCTGGCGCTCGCGCTGGAGGTAGGTCTCGTAGACCTTGGCGTGGCGCGGGTGCAGCTCCAAGGTGACGACCTGTTCCTGTCTGTCGGGCAGGTCGGCGGCGACCTCCTCCTTGCGCCGGCGCAGCATCACCGGGCGGAGCCGCCGGCGCAGGCGCGCGAGGCGTTCCTCGTCGCGGTGGCGCTCGATCGGGGTCCGGTACTCCTCGGTGAAGCGCTCCGCCCGGGGGAAGAGCCCCGGCGCAGTGATCGCGCTGAGCGCCCACAGCTCCGCGAGGGAGTTCTCGAGCGGCGTGCCCGTGAGCGCCAGTTTGAAGGGGGCGCTGAGGCGTCGGGCGCAGCGGTGCAGCTGGGTCGCGGGGTTCTTCGCGAACTGCGCCTCGTCGAGCAGCAGCCCCGCCCAGGCCTGCGCGGCGTACTCCTCGGCGTCGATGCGCAAGAGCGCGTAGGAGGTGACGACGAGACCGACGCCGGCGACGGCCTCCTCGAGGGAGACCCCGCGGCGCCTCGTGGTCTGGGTGATCGCCCGCACGGAGAGACCGGGCGCGAAGCGGGCCGCCTCGCTCACCCAGTTGGAGACGACGCTCGTTGGCGCGACGACGAGGAACGGCTGATGGAGCTCACCGCGCTCGCGCGCGTGGCAGACGAGGGCGAGGGCCTGCAGGGTCTTGCCGAGCCCCATGTCGTCCGCGAGGATCCCGCCGAGACGGTGCTCATAGCGCGCCGCGAGCCACTGGAATCCGGTGACCTGGTAGGGGCGCAGCGTCGCCTCGAGGCCCGCCGGCAGCGGGCGCTCGGTGGGGTCGTCGCCGACGAGCGCACCAACGGCGGTCGTCCACGCGCCGATCTCGGCTTGGCTGGCACCGAGCGAGGAGAGGTCCTCCCACAGGCTCGCCTGGTACCGCGAGAGGCGAGCGGTCGCCCTCGGAGAGTCGTTGAGGGCGCGGGCCTCGGCGATCAGCTCGGCGAGGCGGGCAAGCTCGGGGCGCTCGAGGGAGAAGTAGGTGCCCGAGGGCAGCAGCAGGTGGCTCGCGCCCTCGGCGAGGGCGACGAAGAGCTCGTGGAAGGGGACCTCCTCGTCCCCGACGCGCACCTCGACGGCGAGGTCCAGCCAGTCGCCGTCGGGGGTCTCCTCGCCGGCGAGGCGGACGACGGGCACGTCGGTCGCCTCCTGGAACGCCGGGCGGTCGCCGCTCTCCTCGACGCGCAGCGCCGGGATCACCGCGAGCTCGGGGAGGAGATCGCACGCGAAGCGCGCCGCGTCGAGGCCGCAGAGCTCGACGGGAGAGGCGAGCTGCGGCCCACGACCGCCCGTCGCAACAAGGCCGGGCGCACGGGCGAGAAGGGCGGTCGCCGCCCGGCGCGCCGCGTCCGCGGGCGCGTCGGCCTCGTCGTCGGCCGAGCGCGCGGCCCCGCCGGCGACGAGCGCCCAG
>JAKABX010000085.1 GCA_021796545.1 Actinomycetes bacterium | reverse complement strand
GTACGCGATGCGGTGCGCGGCGAGGAATGCCTTGGCCTGACGACAGTCGGGACACCAGGGCGCGCCGTAAACGGTGAGGTCAGCCACGCCAGAAGACTACGGGCGCGCGGGATTCTGCGCGCTTGGAAAGGGACGCGCGCACCGCCCCGACCCGGGGCTTTCGCTTCCCCCCGGCCCATGGTCGCCCGGCGCGCCGCCCCGCCGCAGCCGACCCCGCCCGGCCCAGGCAACGGGGTGTCCTGGCCGCTTCGGCGCGCGTCGCGGCCAGCGCACGCCGGCAAAGCACAAACCAAGCAGATGGTACTTGACCGGTGAGCGCCTCATCGGGCACCCCGGGGTCGGCCGGTCGCGGGGCTCCCGCCCCGCTCAGGCCCGCAGTGCGCAGATCGCGATTGTCCCAGGGCCGGTGTGGGCGCCGACGACCGGGCCGATGTGGGTGACGAGGATCTCCTCCCGGGGGAAGAAGCCGGCCACGAGGTCCAAGAACGCGTCGAGGTCGCGGGCGGCCGCATGGACGACGGCGAGACGGGTGAAGGGCCCGGACTTCGCCGCCGACTCGGCGACATAGGCGAGCGAGCGGGAGCGGGTGCGCTGTCGGGACTCGCCGGCGATCACCCCGTCGCGCACGACCACGACCGGTTTCACGGACAACAGCGTCCCGAAGAAGGCCTGGGCGGCGCCGATGCGCCCGCCCCGGCGGAGGTTCTCGAGGGTGTCGAGCGCCCCGATCGTGTAGAGGCGCCCGCACGCGTCGCGCACCGCGGCTGCAACCTCGGCCAGGCTGGCGCCGGTTGCGGCGCGCTCGGCGCCGGCGAGGACCGCGAGCCCCTCGCCGAGGGTGACCGCACGCGAGTCGATCACCTCGACGGGGATCGAGTCCGACACCGCCGCGGCGGCGGTGACCGCGGACTGGTAGGTGGCGGAGAGGTCGGCCGACAGCGTCACGCAGACGACCCCCTCCGCACCCGCGTCGCGGGCCTCGACAAAGGCGGTCTGGAAGTCCCCGGGTGAGGGCGCGGAGGTCTCCGGCAGCCCCGGATAACTGGCTGCCGCCTGCCAGAACGCCGCGCCGTCCATCTGCGAGACGGCGGCGGGATCGAGGTCGCCGAGGCGCACCTCGAGGCGGACGATCCGGATCGGCGCCGTGCCGATGAGGGGCGCGGTGAGGTCGCTCGCGCTGTCAGTGACCAGTTGGATCCCCGCCACGGCTCCCCCCCGGCCCACGGGCCGCACCTTTCTTGCGTGCAGTCTGCCAGTCGCCGAGGCTCCCCGCGAGACCGGCGCCGCCGAGATAGACGACGCCGCCGACGACGAGCGCCGCGATGAGGCCGAACCAGCCCGCGATCCCCGTCGTCGCGCCGACGAGTGCCGAGACGAAGGCGACGGCGAGGGCCATGACGACCGAGAGCGCGCCGCTCCGAGTGACGGCCGCGAGGAGCGCGCGGCCGCCGATGGTGCCGCAGCGCTCGCGCAGCACGAGCAGCGAGACGACCGCGGCGAGGCTGTAGGCGCCCGAGTACGCGAGCGCCAGGCCCCGGATGGCGAGGGGGTGGTAGAGGAGGGCGGCGAGCAGCAGGTTCGCCCCGTTCTCGAGCACGTAGAGGACGAAGGCCGTGCGTGTGTCCTGCATCGCCTGGAAGGCCCGCGTCGTGAGCACGAAGACGCAGAAGCCCGGCAGGCCGAGCGCGAACATCACGAGCACCGACGCCGTGAGGTGCGCGGCGGCCGGCGTCTCGGCGTGGTGGCGCAAGAGGAGCGAGACGACCGGCCGCGCGAGCACGAGGTAGCCGACGGTCGCCGGCAGCACGAGCGCGAGGGTGCGCCGCGTCGCGACGCCGAAGCGCCGCCCGAGGTCCGCGAGGTCGCCGCGTGCGAACGAGCGCGACATCTGGGGGCTCGCGACGTTGATGACCGAGACGGCGACGACGCCGACGGGGAACTGGAAGAACTGGTAGGCGTAGCTGTAGGCGGCGACGCTGCCCGCCACCGCCCCCGAGAGGTGGACCTCGAGCGCGAGGACGACGAACAGGGCGATCTGATTGGCGACGACGAAGCCGAAGGTCCACCCCGACAGCGAGACGATCCGGCGCACCGCCGGGTCGGCCGGCCGCCACACGAAACGCAGGCGCGCCCCGCTGCCGAACAGCGACGGCAGCAGGGCGAGGGCCTGGACGGCCACTCCCGCGGTCGTCCCGATGCCGAGCAGGAGGAGCAGGCCGCGGTTGTGGACGACCTCGGCCGGCGTGATCGAGCGGCTCGCGCCGAGCGCGTAGAGCGCGAAGACGACGATCGAGACGATGTTGTTGAGGATCGGGACGAAGCCCACCGCGACGAAGCGGTTCCGTGTCGCGAGCACCGCCGAGATGAGGCTGATCGCGCCGTAGAAGAAGAGCTGGGGGGCGAACAGGCGCAAAAGGTCGACCGCGAGCGACCGCTCGGCGGGATCGAGCGACCCCCCGCTGTACAGGTCGATGATGCCGGGCGCGGCGAGGACGAAGAGCACGGTGCCGACGACGAGCACGACGCCCGACAGCGAGACGACCGCGGAGATCGACTCCTCGGCCTCGCGCCGGGGCCGGGTCGCGAGGCGCTCGACGAACACCGGCACAAAAGTCGCGGCGAGCACGCCCCCGAGCACGAGGTCGTGGATCATGTTCGGGGTGTTGTTGGCGAGGTTGAAGCCGTCCGCGACGCTGCCGCCGCCGATCGTCGCCGCCATGACGACGAGGCGCAAAAGGCCGGTGAGGCGGGAGACGAAAGTCCCCGCGCCCGTCCCGATCGCGGCGCGCGCGAGCCGGTTCGCGGGTCGACGGGCGGTGGCGGCGGCCGGTGCGGGGAGCGGCGCGAGGGGGTAGCGCAGCGGCGGGAGCTTGCCCCCCGGGGGCAGGCGCCCGGGTGGGAGCCGCCCCGATCCCGAGCGCGGCGGGCTCACGTGGCGGCCTGGGTCCCGCCGCCGCGGGGCGCGCGCCCGCGCCGGCGGCGGAGGGCGGCGCGGGCCCACCAGGCGGCGAGAACCGCGAGGGCGGCGGCCGAGATCGCGATCGCCACGCCCGAGATCGCCGTCGAGTGGATCGAGAGCTGCTCGGAGCGCAGCACCGTGCCGGACCCCGGGGCGGTGAGGGTGATCGTGAGGGTCGTCGCCCCGGAGGTGAGGCTGCGCACGGGGATCGCGACCGAGTGCTCGCGCGTGGTCAGCTGGAGTGCGAAGCGCGTGCCGTTCGGGAAGGTCAGATTCGACGATCGGACCTCCATCACGACGTTGACCGGTGCGGGGAACTGCGAGGTGATCGTCACCGGCACGCGCCCGGTGCGAGCGGTGAGGGTGACGGTGCGCGTACCCGCGAGGGAGAGCGAGCGGCTGACGGCCCGGAGCGCCGCGCGCGGCGCTCCCGTGTAGCGGCGCCGCGCGCCACCAGAGAGCCCGGTGGCCTCCCCGAGCAGGACCGCGTCGCTCGCCGCGGCGCGCACGGCCCGCGCGGCGGGGACGACGGCGTCGAGGACCGCGAGCTCCGCGCGCGCGCGGTGCACCGCCGCGCCCGAGAGCCCGCTCGCGTCGGTGATCGGCGCGAGCGTCGCCGTCGCGAGCCCCTGGGCGCCGGCAAAGGAGCGCTCGAGGTCACCCAGCGTCACCGGGGCGAGGATCGGCGAGGAGGACAGACCGGCGAAGACGTCCTGGAGGAAGGCGACCGAGGAGCCGTCGGTCACCGGCGTGACGACGACGGCGCGCCGCACGCTGGCGAAGGGCGCCTCGAAGTACGCGACCGAGCACTCGGCCAGGAAGCGCATCGCGGCCAGCGCGGGGTCGCTCGCCGGCCGGTCGAAGACCTCCGCGAGGCCGCTGTCGGCCGCGAAGACGAGGCCGCCGGCGTCTGGCGAGTGGGCGGCGAGCACGTCGGGGGCGACGCGGGTTCCTGCGGGGAGCGGCCCCGAGAGGCTTGCGGGGGGGATGACGACGTCGCGCACGCCCGACGCGGCCAGGAGCTGGAGCGCGGCGGGGCCGACCGGCGTCGTCGAGACGTAGGGGTCGGCGGGCGGGATCATCTTCAAGATCGCCGAATTGACCCGGCGCGCGACCCCGAACTGGGTGCCGAGCTCGGCGGGGAGCCCGGCGGCCGCAAGCGCCGCCGGGCTCACCGGGGCGAAGGTCGAGCCCGTCACCTCCTCGGTCGGCGCCGCGCCCCCGAGCGCGCTCCTCAGCTCGCCGAGGACGCGCCCGGCGCTGCTGCGGGTGGCGCCCTTCACCCGCGAGAGCGCCGTGAGCAGCTGGGGATGCAGGTCGACCGTCACCGTCCCGGGTGCGAGCGCGTCGAGCGCCGCCCCGAGCGCACCGAGGCGGGTGAGGGCCCCGGCGTCGAGGAGTGGCGCGCCGCTCGGCGCGAGCGCGAGGCGGTCTCCGAGGGGGAGCACGAGCGCGGTCTCGAGCGGGAGGGCGCCGGACTTCGCCGGGGCGTAGATGAGGTAGGTGGTGAGCGTCGCGAGCTGGCGGTCGGCGACGGTGTCGAACAGGACGAGCTGGAGCGGGTAGACGCCGGCGCAGATCGAGGAGGAGCAGTCGAGGAAGAGCGTCGGGGCGCGCAGCGACCCCGGGCTCCCGCTCGAGCCGGGGACGACGGGCAGCTGGAGCGCGACCTCGCCACCGTGCAGCAGGCCGGCGAGCGGCAGCGTCCGGCCGGTCGGCACCGAGTCGATCGGGACCTCGCTCGAGGGCTCGACCCCGCGCAGCGTCTCGGCGAACGCGTCGCGGGTCGACACCTCGGAGTAGAGCTCGATCTTCAGGCCGAGGCGGCCGGCGGGCAGAGGCGAGTCGACGCCGAGGGTGAGCTGCACCCCGCTTCGCCCCTCGACCCAGGGCTGCTGGGTGAGGAGGCGGAAGGACGTCGTGCCCGCCGCCGCCGCCCGCGCGCCGGGCGCGACGAGCAGGAGGCACCACACGGCGAGGCAGCACGCCGCCGCGCAGCGGGCGGCGAGGCGGTGTTGCACAGCCGGGTTCCTTCCCCTCGGGCGCGAGTCGGAGCGAGCCTACTCAGCCCGCCCGGGCCGATCCGTTGCGTCGGGTGGCCTGCGGGGGCCCAGTTAGGCTGGCCGAGGCGATGTCGATCCTGCTTGCGACCCAGGTGGCCGACGACCTCCATGACCCGGGCCCGGACCACCCCGAGCGCCCCGAGCGCGTCCGAGCGGTGCTGAGCGGGATCGACGACGCCGGCGTCGCGGACGACATGATCGCCTTCCGGCCACGGCGCGCGACCCGCGACGAGGTCACGCGGGTGCACCACCCTGACTACCTCGCGCGCCTCGAGTGGCGTGGCGCGCACGGCGAGGCGCTCGACCCCGACACGCCGGTCGGCCCCGGCTCCTACGAGGCGGCGCTGCGCGCCGCGGGTGCGGGCCTCGAGGCGGTGGAGCGCCTCGACGCGGGCGAGGCGCTCGATGCCTTCCTCGCCGTGCGCCCGCCGGGCCACCACGCGCTCTCCCGGGTCGGGATGGGCTTCTGCCTGCTCAACAACATCGCCATCACCGCCTCGGCGCTCGTCGCGCGCGGTGAACGGGTGCTCATCCTCGACTGGGACGCGCACCACGGCAACGGCACCCAGGCGGCCTTCTACGACGAGCCCGAGGTGCTCTTCGTCTCCCTGCACCAGTACCCCGCGTACCCGGGGACCGGCGCGCTCGAGGAGGTCGGCGAGGGTGCGGGGGCCGGGACGACGATCAACCTCCCCTTCCCGGCCGGCACGAGCGGCGATGCCTACCGCCGCGCGTTCGACGAGGTGATCGTCCCGGCGGCGGAGGAGTTCGGGGCGAGCTGGCTGCTCGTCTCGGCCGGCTTCGACGCGCACCGGGCGGACCCGATCACCGACCTCGGCCTGTCGGCCGGCGACTTCTCGGATCTCACGGCCCGCGTGCTGCACCTCGGGCACCCGGGCCGGCGGATCTTCTTCCTCGAGGGCGGTTACGACCTCGAGGCGCTCGCGATGAGCGCCGGTGCCTGTGTCGCCGCGCTCGCCGGGGTCCGCTACCTCCCCGAGCGCCCGAGCGTGGCGGACTCCCGCGGGGCGGACGAGCGCGCGCTCGCCGTCATCGCGGCCGCCGCGCGTCGTCATGGGGAGGTCGGCGCGCGCTGAGCCCCCGATGCGGCGCCGTCTCGGGCCGCGCGCCCGCCGAC
>JAKABX010000084.1 GCA_021796545.1 Actinomycetes bacterium | reverse complement strand
GCCTCGGGCGTGGGTGGCTCGTGCGCCTCGTCGTCTGCCGCGTTCTCGGGCGAAGCAGTCGGGCTCTGCGCTGAGTCGTGCGCTTCGGGTGCCGGGCCGCCCATCGAGGCGGCTGGAACCGGCGCGCCGCCGGCCTCTGCCGCATCCGCGCTCTGCACCGCAGCGTCGCTGGCCGGGCGGCCGGCGCCCTCGTCGTGGGCTGCAGAGGCGGGGCCGGAAGCGGCCGTCTGTGCTCCGGGGGGTGCCGCGGGCGCCGCACCCATCGTGTGAGGGGCGGCCGGGTGCTCGTCGGGGGTGGATGGGGTCCCCGCTTCGGCTGGAGCCGGGGCGGTCGAAGGTATCGCGGCGGTTTCGGCCGAGCGGCCCGGCGCCCCCCCGGGGCGCCGCGTGTCAACGGGGTGGCGGGGGACCGGCCGTGGCGGTGGGGGCATCGCGAGGCCGATCAGGCGCGCGAGGGCGGGGATCCGCCCGGCGGCCTCGGCTGCGGCGACGCGTGCCCGACCCTCGCCGTCGTTGGCGGGGAGACCCTGTGGCCGGATCTGTCGTCGCACGGGCGAGGCGGTCGCAGCCTCGAGCAGAGCGAGCCAGCGCTCGAGCGGCGTGGCGTCGTTCAGGGCGGCGCCTGCCGCCTCCGCGAGCGGCGTGACCAGCCCGGCGGCGAGGCGCGCCGTCGGCTCGGGCAGGCGGGCCGAGATCCGCAGTGCCTGGAGGACGCGGCCACCCTCGAGCGCACCGGTGAGATCCTGCTCCCATTTGGTGCGCAGCTTTGTGACGCGCTCGTCGAGCGCGGTCCGCAGCGTGCGCAGCAGCTCCCGTCCGCTGTCGTCGCGGGGGGCCGCCGAGGTGACCGTGGCGCGCAGGTCCCGGAGGCTGACCGCCGCGAGGTTCGCCGCGACCGCCTCGGCGCGATCCAACCAGACCGCCTCCTTCACCTTGCCGGCGAGCGCCTCGGCGAGGGCGATGATCTCCTCGCCGCCGGCTTGCGGCCGCCCGGCCGCACGAGCCGCGGCGCGCTCTTCGGCGAGCGCCTTGCGGACCGCGGAGAGCCCGCCCGCCGCGAGCTGCTCGGCGATCGGACGCTGCTCGACCGGAAGCGTGTCGAGAAAGGCACGGGTGTGCGCGTCTCCAGGAACGAGGCGCGGCCGCGGGCCGCGGGCCGGCGCGGGGCGCGCTGGACGCGGGGCGCCGGGTGTCTCGCCGGTCCGGCGCGCGCCCCGGCCCTCGGGGCCACCGGGCCGGGCCGCGGCGGGCCGCTCGGCACGCCGCTCAGGTGCACCGGTTGGACGGGGCCGGTTCTCGCGACCGCGCTCCTGAGGGCGGGTGCCGCGGTCCTCGCGCTCGGTGCGGGGCCGACGCTCGGCACGGCCGCGGCGCTCGACCAACGTGGTCGTCACGCTGCCGGCGGCCTGCGAGGGACGCGGTGCGATCTCGATGAGGCCGCTTACCGCCTGCTTGTCGCGGGGTGGCAGCACCTGGACGATCGTGATGCCGTCGATGTCGAACTCGGCCTCGACGCGCAGGACCAGACCCACGCGGGCGGCCGCGGGTGCCATGGCAGCTTCGAGCAGACCGCGGGGCTCACGCGCCCCGGCAGCCCGCCAGGTCCAGCTTCCGTCCGAGCGCGACGAAGTGAGCTCGATGTCCATGCGGCGTGCCATTCGGCATCAAGCTAGCTCGTCTGCGCACCCTGCTGGGACGCCGGCGCGCTCGGGGCCGCCGGTACGCTCGGCGGCGCGTGCGGGCGGCGCGCCCGGCGGCTCTGTGGCGACGAGGGGGTCGGATGGGACCGGGAATGGGCATGGGGCTCCACGGCCTCCGGAGCTTCCGCCAGGACCCCTCGGTGAAGAACGCGCACCTGCCAGCCGGCCTCGGCCGGCGCATCCTGCGCTTCGCGGCACCCTACCGTCGCCAGCTGGGGTTCTTCGTCGCCCTCATCGTGCTCGACGCCGGCGTCGGTGTGGTCACGCCGCTGCTGTACCGCTCGATCATCAACGACGCGATCGCCCCGCACGCCCTGGCCCGGCCCATCGTCGTGCTCGCCGCGATCGTGGCGGGACTCGCGGTCGCCGACACGGGGCTCGGCATCGTCGAGCGGCTCATCTCGGCACGCGTCGGCGAGGGCCTCATCTACGACATGCGCTCCGCGGTCTTCTCCCACGTCCAGAAGATGCCGATCGCGTTCTTCACGCGCACCCAGACCGGCGCCCTGGTCTCCCGCCTCAACAACGACGTCCTCGGTGCCCAGCAGGCCTTCACCGACGTGCTCCAGAACATCGTGAGCAACGTCGTCGGCGTCGTGCTCGTGCTCGCGGCGATGCTCTTCCTCTCCTGGCAGATCACCCTGCTCGCGCTCGTCATCCTCCCGGTCTTCGTGCTCCCCGCCAAGCGCCTCGGCCGGCGCCTCCAGGTGCTCACCCGCGAGGGCTACGTCCTCAACGCCGAGATGACCTCGATGATGAGCGAGCGCTTCAACGTCGCGGGGGCGCTGCTCGTCAAGCTGTTCGGTCGCCCAGCGGAGGAGAGCGGGGCGTTCTCGGCGCGGGCCGGCCGGGTGCGCGACATCGGCGTCACCCAGGCGATGTACGGGCGCGTGCTCTGGGCGTCGCTCACCCTCACCGCCTCCCTCGCCACCGCCGTCGTCTACGGCTGGGGCGGTGTCCTCGTTGTCGACCACCGCTTGGAGGTCGGCACGCTCGTCGCCCTCGCCGCGTACCTCGGCCGGCTCTACGCGCCGCTCACGGCCCTCAGCAACGTCCAGGTCGACGTCATGACCGCGCTCGTCTCCTTCGACCGGGTCTTTGAGGTGCTCGACCTCGCACCGATGATCGAGGAGGCGCCCGACGCGCTCTCGGTCCCACGCGGCCCGGTCGGCCTTGAGTTCGCGCACGTCGACTTCTCCTACCCCGGCGCGAAGGACATCTCCCTCGCGTCGCTCGAGGCGGTCGCGCTGAAGGAGCGCAGCGCCAGGGTGAGCGTCCTTCACGACGTGAGCTTCACGCTGCACCCCGGCCAGCTCGTCGCGCTGGTCGGTCCCTCGGGGGCGGGAAAGACGACGATCAGCCAGCTCGTGACGCGGATGTACGACCCCGATGCCGGCTCGGTCCGCCTCGCCGGTCACGACCTGCGCCGCCTCACGCTCGCGTCGATCCAGGCCGCTATCGGCGTCGTGACCCAGGAGGCCCACCTCTTCCACGACACGGTGCGGGCGAACCTGCTCTACGCGCGCCCCGACGCGGGCGAGCAGGACCTGCGTGCGGCGCTCGGCGCGGCGCAGATCCTCGAGCTCATCGACTCGCTGCCCGACGGGCTCGACACCGTCGTCGGCGACCGCGGCTACCGCCTCTCGGGCGGCGAGAAGCAGCGCATCGCGATCGCGCGCCTGCTCCTCAAGGCGCCGGACCTCGTCGTGCTGGACGAGGCGACCGCGCACCTCGACTCGGAGTCCGAGGCCGCCGTGCAGGCGGCGCTCGACCACGCGCTCACCGGCCGCAGCGCGCTCGTGATCGCGCACCGCCTCTCGACGATCCGCGCCGCGGATCTCATCTTGGTGCTCGACGCTGGCCGCATCGTCGAGCGCGGGAGCCACGACGAGCTGCTCGCAAGCGGCGGGCTCTACGCCGAGCTCTATCGCACCCAGTTCGCCCCCGCGCTTGGCGAGGCTGCACCAACGCTCTTTGAGACCTAGCGCCGGCGGCCGGTCAGCCGACGGCGCCGCCGGCACGCCCCGAGATGGCGCCAGCCCAGGCGCCGAGCGCCTCGAGCAGGCGCTCGGGGTAGAGGAGGCCGACGAAGCGCCCCCGTGCGTCGCCGCAGGCGACCGGCGCGAGGCGTTCGGCGGCCGGCCGACTGAGCATCGAGGCGATGGCGTCCGCGAGCGAAGCGTCGACGCGCACGCAGGAGGGGGTCGCCGTGCGTACGCCCGCCGCGTCGATGAGCGCGACGGCGCGGCCGTCGTCGTCGAGCACGACGGTGTGCGCGCCCGTGAGGGCACCGGGCCGGGCCTCGCTGTCGCGCACGGCGGCGGCGGGTGCGACGAGGGCGGCGAGCGGCGGCGGGAAGGCGCCTCCGGCGCACTTGCGCGGCGCCGTGCGCGTCGCGCGGCCGTCGAGGAAGCGGCGCGCGACCTCCCCGAGCGCGGGGAACGGCGCCGCCGGCGCGGCGAAGAAGAAGCCCTGCGCGAGCGGGACCCCGAGATCGTCCAGCGCGGCCGCATCCTTCATGCACTCGACGCCCTCGGCGAGGAGATCGGCGCCGATGCGCCGCGCGAAGAGGGTCAAGGTCGCGATGAGCGCCGCCTTGGCCGGGTCGTCGGCCAGCCCCGAGACGATCGCGCCGTCGAGCTTTAGAAGTGCGGGGCGCAGGTGCAAGATCCGGCTCAGCCCCGCATAGCCCGAGCCCGTGTCGTCGAGCGCGACGCGTACCCCGTTCGCGCGGTGCTCGGCGAGGTGGCGGTCGAGGCCGGCGTCGGGGTCGAGCGGGACGTGCTCGGTGAGCTCGACGACGACCGCGCGCCGGTCCCGCGCTCGGCGCAGCGCGGCGTCGACCGCCGGGTGGCCGAGCGAGTCGGGCTCGAGGTTGACCGCCAAGAAGCAGTCCCGCGGCAGGTCGCGCCCACCGGCCAGTGCGGCGTCGAGCGCCACGGCGTCGAGGCGCGCGACGACCCCGCGGGCGCGCGCCGCGCGGAAGACGTCATCGGGGCGCACCCACGACGGGACGGCGAAGCGCGCGAGCGCCTCGTAGCCGACGATCCGGGCGCACCGCAGATCGACGACCGGCTGGTAGACGACGTCGAGCGAGCGCCCGGCGAGGGCGTCGGCCAGCACATCGTCCCACTGCGCGCTCGAGAGGAATGCCACAGTCGTCGCTTTCGGCGGGCGTCCCCCGTGGCCGCCGCAACCGGCTCGGCCGGCGCGGCCGATCCTAGGGCCCACCCGGACCCCAGGTGGTGGTTTTGGCGCGTCAGCGCGCCGAGACGCTGAGGCTCGACAGCCAGCGCTCGAGGCGTCCGAGCTCGGAGAGGGCGAGCCCGCGCTCGGGGCTCGGTGCGAGCAGGAAGCTCGGAACTTCGAGGTGCGCGGCCCACTCCCGCGGCGTCGCGCCGTCGGGGCCCGGCCAGTCGAGCGCGTCGTCGTCGAGCCAGGCGAAGGGGCGGCCCTCGCGCTCGACGAGGGCGCGCACCTGCACGAGCTTCCAGTTGGTCACGCGCTCGGCAAGATGTGCCGGGGGGCGCGCGGCGACCGGCAGCCCGCGGGGCAGGCCGGCGTGGGGGGCGACGTCCTCGTCGACGGTGTCGGCCCAGGTCGTCGCCCAACAGATGTCGACGGGCAGGCGCGCCAGGCGCCCGCCCATCTCCCGGGAGAGCAGGAGGCTGAAGCCCCGCGCGAGATGGCGGGCGAAGTCGGCGAAGGCGTCGTCCTGGGGACCGTGCCAGGCGTAGGGGTTGAGGACGCCGTCGACGTCGAGGAACAGGTGCGGACGGCGTGCAGCCGCGTTGTCGTCGGGCGGCCCTGGCACGCCGGCGAGTCTGCCAGAGCGGCGGAGATCTGCAAGAACCTGTGTCCCTGCGGGCTCAAGGTCCCGGTGGGGCCCCGGCGAGGAGGGCGGCGACCTCGGCGAACGCGGCGGTGGCGTTCACCTGGTCGCCCGCGCCGACGAGCCCCCCGGGCGACAGCTGTGTCCGCGCGACCGCAGCGATCCAGCTCCTGGCGCACGCGGCGTAGCGGGGGTCGGCGCGACGCGCGCCGAGCGCGAAGAGGTTTCGGAAGAAGACCGCGGCGAAGGCCGGCGGCTCGGCGGCGAGGTGTTCCACGTCCTCGTAGCGCGCGAGCGCGGCCTGCGCGGTCCCGACGGCGTCGTTCAGGTAGGCGGCCTCGCCGGTGAGCTCGGCGAGCAGGACGCCGGCGCCGACCATGGCGCCCTGGTTGTAGCTCCAGATCGTCTCCTCGCGCCGGCCGTCGGGGTCGATCCGGTCGGCATAGAGTCCCGCGCTGGTGCAGAGCGCGTCCCGCGTCCAGGCATAGACGCGCGCCGCGAAGGTGCCCGCTGCAACGTCCCCGAGGAGCCCGAGTGCAGCGAACAGCGCCGCGGCCGGCGCGTTCGCGCACGTGTTGCGGCCGCGTTGTTCAGGCACCTCACGCCAGAAGATGCCACCTGGCCTTGCTAG
>JAKABX010000016.1 GCA_021796545.1 Actinomycetes bacterium | reverse complement strand
ACTCCTCCTCGATATCACATGATAGCTCCTACCGGGGGTGTCCCCTCGGAGCTCCGTCTCGAGGACTGCCAGGATCGTGACGAGGACGACGCGCTTCGTATGCTGTCCGCCAAGGTCCACCATGAGGTCTTCACGTCTTGGTGGGGAGCGACTTCACGTTTCGCCTGGTGTGATCCTGCCATCGGGGTGTGACGCTCCAGCCGTGGGAGTTCGTGTCGAGCCAGTTGCTCGGCTGCTCGACTGGCGCCGAGCCGGTGGCTGCATGGCAGGCGCGTTCAACCGACAGCCGCCGGTGTGAGCAGGTCGTCGATCGTGCGTCTTCGCCGCCGGCGGGTGCGCACTGGCGTGCCCGCCTGTCGCGGGTGATCGTCGTCCAGCTGGCGTTCTTCGAAGGCGTCAGCGTCGAGGACGCGCAGGTTGCGCACCACCGCCGCGCAGCTGAAGAGCAGGGCGTTGGCCGCAAGTCCCGTGAGTCGGCACCAGCCCCTGGTCGTGTCGGTCGTGGCGGGGTCCTTCAGGGTCGAGTGGCTGCGCTCGACGGCCGTGCGCCGCCCGTAGGACCGCCGGTGGGCGGCTGGGGGCTAAGGGTGTGCTTGTGGGCGGTCTTGGCGTTGACCTCGGGCGTCACGGTGATGGTCGACTGGGTGCAGCACGGCGGGAGGTCGTCGGGTGCGGTGACGTCGGGCCGGTTCGAAGGGAAGGGTGAGCGGCGCCGGCTTGGCCGGACAGCGGACCTTGCCGAGAGCGGCGGGGCACATGGCCCGGTGGTAGCCGTCGGGGTCGGTCGAGGTGATGGCGCCCAGGCGGCAGCGGGCGAGCTCAGCTGCGCGGCGGTCGTGAGCGGCGATCTCCCCGGGGCCCGCCTGGCGGCTGAGCGGTTGCGTCAACCTGCGCCGCTACGGGAACCGGGTGCGTCACCCGCCTCGGCGAGCGCAGCCAGCCGGTCGAGCGATGCCTGGAGTCTGTCGGCCGTTGTCGACCGGGCGCGCGCGACGCGCTTCTCGTCGGTCAGCTGGGTCCAGTCATAGGTGTGGGTCACGCGGGTGTGCGTGGCGTCGATCGGTTCGAGCTCCCAGCTCCACAGGTGGCCCGCAGGCGCGCGACCCGGGTCGGCAGGCCTCCAGGCGATGCGTCGTCTTTCCTCGAACGCGACGACGTGATTCTCCCGGACGGAACCGTTTGTCAGGGTTGTGGCAAAGACGTCACCCACCGCGTGGACCCGCTGTCCACCTGCGGCGTCTGCCAGGTTGGCATTGCCGTCCCAGCGGGGCTGCTCGGCGGGATCGGCGATGAGCGCGAAGATGCGCTCGACGCCCGCTGCGATCTCCCGGGTCGCGCTGACGACCCGGGGAACGTCTTGCTCGGTGGTCATGGCTCCATTGAATCGCCTCGCGCCGCTGTTGGGGAAACCGGGGTTGCGGCGCGCACCGCGGCGACGAGCTCGGAGTCGCCGACGTGTCGCGTCCCGCACAGCGCGCGGACGTCCCGCCAGCGTCGGGGACCCGAAGCTGCGCAGCGACGGGCGTGCCCACCTGAACCCACGACGCGGTGAAAGGTGTGGCGGTCGTGTACCGACGTGCTGACAAGGGCCGGTTGGATCGTCTTCGCGCATCCGGATTGGGCCCTTGCGCCGTCGCGTGCCGGGTGCGGTGGTGCTGAACTGGGGGGTGCGAACAAGCGAGGAGGTACCGCGATGCGACGACCAGCTTCGATCCTCCGGAGCCTGAGAGGCGGCGCTGCGGCGAGGTCCCATGTGCGGCAGGTCGGCTGCGTGCTGGGGCTCGTCGCGGGGACTGCGTTGTGCGCGGCCGTTGTGACGCGTCGGAGGCGTCGGGGGCGACGCGACGACCTGTCGGACGCGGCGACCTTCGCGAGCGGGGGAGCGGCCGGCGGCGACGGGCGCGTCGTCCGCGCCGACGTGGCGGAGGGGCCTCCTGAGGGAGATCCTCGGGACGAGTCCCCGGACGCCGACGTGCTCGACCAGCGCCGCTCGGCCAACGGCGCGTTCCCCGGGGAACGGCGGTCCCCCCTCGAGCCGAGCGGGGCGGTGGCCGACCCCCGGCTCGAGGCCGCCGAGGCGGACCTGCTCGAGAACCAACCCGTCCTCGACGAGGAGGCCGAGCCAGAGCTGCCCGAGACCGGTCCGGAGTCGGGCTCGGAGGCCGACGTCCTCGAGCAGTTGAGATCCGAGCCGCTCGACGAGGAGGACCGCCGCTGAGCGGGGACCCCCGCTCGCGGGACCGACGACAGTCCGGCACCTTGGCGCGAGAGCGGCCCGACCCGTCGCAGCCGAGCGCTGGTCGCCACCTCGCGCGGGGAGCCCGGTCTCAAGCACCGCCACGGCGATCGACCCGAACCCGCGCGAGCGAGTCATGCGCGGCCGTCGCGACAACACACGCGCCGGACCGAGCAGTCTGGCGCCCGACGCCGAGAGGGAGCCGGTCCAAGGCGGGACGACGCTGTTCCCCGAGACCGACAAGAAGGGGCCCCACGGACGGACCCGACACTCGGGTGGGGTCCGATGCTGCGGGCACGGCTCCGCTGCGGGCGTCGCGGACGCTCCAACGGCGGGCGGCGCCCCGGGGCAGGCGTGACGTCTCGCGCACAACGAGTGCCACAGTTCGCCGCGTGAGCGACGGCGCCGGGTTCAGAACCAGTGGAACCAGGGGTGGCCGTGGCGCCAGATGACGAGGATGACCTTCCCGACGATGTAGGACGCGGGAACCGTTCCCCAGTAACGGCTGTCGTAGGAGATTGCGCGGCAGTCGCCCATCACGAAGTAGTGATTCGGCGCGATCTTCGTGCGCGGGATGTGGAAGGCCGACTCGGCACAGGCCTGATGGCCCGGCTCGGAGTAGGCGTTAGCGAGCGGGGGGAGCCAGCGTTCGGGGAGCGGGCGGCCGTTGATGAAGATCGTGTCGCCTTTGGAGCTGATGGTCTCGCCGGGGAGGCCGATCACCCGCTTGACGAGGTCGGCGTCCTGCAGCTGGGGGTCGGCCGGCACCCGGCGGAAGACGATGATGTCGCCGCGGTGGATGTTGTCGCGGACCCAGGGGAGCTTGTCCACCAGGATGCGGTCGCCGGTCACTAGGGTCGGGGTCATCGAGCCGGAGGGGACGTAGAACGTCTCGATCGCGAAGCTGCGCACCAGGAAGGCGATCGCCGCGGCAACGAGGAGGACGACCACCCACTCGGCACCCCGACGCGCGCGCTGGCGCAGACGTGCGGGCGTGGGCGTGACCACGGGCGGCTCCTTGCCGGCGACGACGGTCGCGCCGCGAGAGCGCGGCGAGCCGTCATCGGTCATGGCCCCAGCGTATCGACCCTGTACGGCGCGGTCCGGGCGGGTTCCCCCGGGGCTCGCGCCGCGGGCGGGCCGTGAGGGTGTCACACAGCCCTAACAGGGCCCGCGTGCAGCGCGCCCCGCCCGGTCCCTACGCTTCGCGCATGGCTCTGTTCATCCGGGCGCGGGCCGTGCGCGCCCACGCGCGGCTGCCAGGTGACGTGTCGGGTGCTGAGAGCCGGTACCGGGCGGGGGCGCCAGGCCGCCGGGCGCACGCCCGCCGCCGGTCGGGGCGCGTCGGGGCGGCGCTCGGGGTCGTGGGCGTTCTGCTCGTCGGAGCGCAGTCGGCCCACGGCACGACCCGCGCCGCAACGGATCCGATGGCGAGCCCGCTCACGGTCCTCGCCCGGGCGCACGGCGGCCGGTTCGCCGTCGACGGTTCGGCGGTCGTGTTGCGCGGCTTCGACTACCAGCCGCTCGTGCTCACCCGGGTAGCCGGTCGCAGCCGGCAGTACGCGAACGAGACGTTCGTCGCGCCCTTCTACGACTCGACCCAGGTCGTCGCGATGCTGGCGCGCTGGCAGGCCGAGGGCTACAACAGCGTCCGCGTCTTCCTCAACCCTGGTCAGATCGGCAATCCGCACGGTGCCGGGCTGTCGGCGAGCTACGTCGCGAATGTCGCGGACTTCACCAAGGCGGCAGCGGCGCACGGAGTGCGCACCCTCATTACCGTGGGCGCGCTGCCGGCTGCCGGCCGTTTCACGCCCCAACCCGAGCGCAGCTTCGGTGGCGTGAACGCCTACTACCTCTCGCCGACCTACATCGCCGCACAGAACCGCTACCTGATGGCGCTGATCGCGGCTCTGAAGCAGGATGGCGCGCCGCTCGTCGACGTCCTGTTCGAACTGAAGGGCGAGCAGAACTGGAACAACTCGGCGGCCCCGCTCAACTGGAAGAGGGGCAACATCCGGACGGCCGACGGCCAGGTCTACAACATGGCGTCGGCCACCTCCCGCGCGGCGATGGAGACGGGCAATCTGGTCCACTGGGCGAACGCCCTGGCGGCGACGGTGCACCGGCTCGTGCCCGGCAGCCTCGTCGGCGTCGGTGTCTACCCGCCCTCGGTGAAGCGGCCCAAGTGGACCGTCCGCCCACAGGCGCTGTTCACCAGCGCGACCCAGACCGACTTCGTCGACATCCACGTCTACCCGAACCTCGGCCCCGAGCTCACCCAGGTGACCAGCTTCGGCGCGGGCGCGACGCGCAAGCCGATCATCATGGGCGAGTTCGGCGCTACGCGGCGCACCTCGGTCCCCGTGGCGGTCAAGCAGCTCCTCGCGTGGCAGACCCAGAGCTGTCGGATCGGCGGCGTGTCGGTCTCGGGATGGCTCCTTTGGACCTGGAACTCCAGCGTGGACACCGAGTTCTGGGATGCGCTCGCCGACGGCGCGCTGATCGAGCGGGCGCTCTCCCCCCAGAGTCGGCCGGATCCCTGCCGGTAGGGGGCGGGACCGACACACGATCCGGGGGCCCGCCGGGCCGTCGCGGAGCTGGCGGGCGCCGCCGCGGATCTCGAGGCTGAAGTGCTCGCCGGCGAGCCGCACGCCGCTCACCGCGCGCACGGGGCCGTCGAGCCGCGAGATCGCGACGGTGCCGCCGGGGACGTCGGGCCGCAGCCCGACGAGCGCCGTGAGGATCGCCACCGCCGCGGTGGTCGACCATGCTCGCGGGCGACAGGAGGCCGGGTAGGGGAGGGGCGCACCGCCCTCTCGGCGTCCGTGGCCGCGGCACGGTTCGCACATGCGATCCTCGAAGGCCTCCGCCACCGCGAGCAGACCCTCGAGGAGCGGCGCGGCGACCAGGCGTGCGCCGGGTGCCTCGTGCGCGCGAGCCCGAGGATCGCGATCGCGCTGCCGTGGCTCCAGAGCGATCCGCAGTGGGAGCTCAGCGGGCTGAAGTCGACCGATCCGGTTGCGAGCGTCCGCTGCCCGTACCCGCCGTCGAGCTCGGGCGGGGGGGACAGGCGTGCGCCGACGGCCTTCTGGAAACAGATCCTCGGCATCTCCACCGCCGGTGTCACGGACCTCCCGCGGTGGCTGTTCAACAGCGTCTTCGCCTCGATCTGCCTCACGGCCGGGCGGGTCGCGCTCGACTCGATGGCGGGCTGCGCGCCGGCGCGCCTCGAAATCCGCGGCCTCCGTGTCATCTGCGCGCTGGTCGCCGCGACGCTCGCGGTGCCCGGCGTCGTGCTCTTGATCCCCGTTGCCTCGTGCTCAAGCAGATTGGCCTGTGCAAACTCCTACCCGGGGGTGATTCGGCCCATCTGCGTCGACACCGCCGGTGTCTTCATGATGCGCCAGTTCTTCCTCCCGGTGCCCGCCGCCCCGGAGGAGGCGGCGGGCACCGACGGCGCGAGCATCTGGACCACCGACTGGCGGGTCGTTCTCCCAGTGCTGCGTCCCGGTCTCATCACCCTCAGGATCCTGTCGTTCCAGACCGCCTGGAACGAGTTCGCCCTCTTCCTCGTCGTGGCGATCTCACCGCGAGACTTCACACTGACGACCGGTCTCGCGAAGGTGGTGAGCCGGGAATGTCGGCGGGGAACCAGTTCCTGCTCAAGCTCGGCGCGGCGCTGCTCTGGAGATCCCGGTGGGCGTCCTCTTCTTCGTCTTCCAACGGGAAGTCAAGTGCAGCCGCTTCGAGGGGGCTGTCGAGCGGCCCGCCGCCCGAGCGGGGGCCGCCCCGTGACTCGCCGCCGCAACGGCACAGGTGAGGTGGCCTTCGCGGGCACCTGGCCGGCGCACGGACGCGTCGCCTGGGATGTACGCGGCGCACTCCCGCGCCGGGCACCCGGCCACGCGCCGGCGAAGACCGTCTCTCACTCCCAGACGTCCCTGCGCGCCGCCGGCGCCTGGTCCTTGTTGAGCGAATCACCGCGGACGCGGCGCACCGGTGTGTCCGTCGAGTCGGCGGGAGCGCTTGGTCGCTCGGTCGGCGTGCGTCGGCCCCGAGCTGAGCGACGCGCGCGGCCACGCCTCATTCGACCCTGCGGCCGAGGAAGGCCGCGAGGCGGTCGGCGGCCGGTCGGCCCGGGTCACAGGGCTGTTCCGGAGCGAACGGCCGGCCGGGTCCGCGTAGGGCGTCCGTGAGGAACTGACGGGAGGACTCGAGGGCCCAGCCCGAAAGCTCCGGGTCGAGATCGGTCCGCTGGCCCGTCGCTCGGGCCAGGTCCCACGCATGCACCAGCACGTCCCGTGCGCGCATTTCGACGGCAACCGACCCCGGGATCGGGCCGGTGCGGAACGGGTACTGACGCTCGAGGCCCCCCGGGGAGGCGAACGCCGCCTGGGCGGCCGCTGCCGACGCGGCGTGTGCCTCTACGAGTCCGGTGAGGTCGCGTGGCTGCGCAGAAGCGCCGGTGCCGGCGATCCGCTCGTTGCCGGCGACGACGTGGTCCACGAGGTCGCGCACGGACCACTCAGCGCACGGCGTCGGGGCGTCGATCTGCTCGGGGACGACGCGGGAAAGCGCCGCGGCGAAGACAGCCTGCGCGCGTTGATGCGCGTGGAGTGGGTCCACCACCTCGAGTCTTCTCCAAGGTGGCGGTGTCCGCCACCTTGTCGGCACACTGCCCGGTCCCCGGGTCGCGCTCGAGGGAGTCCGGGCGCCCGACGAGGGACGACGGTCATCGCACTCGCGGGTCGACGGCACTGCACGCCGGGCTGACGACGCCGGCACCGCGACGACCAGCCAAACAGGCGCCCCGGGGGGATGCCGACGCTCCGGTCGCCTGGTCCCGGCGCAGCGGGCCGGGACATCCGCGTCCGGGGCGCGGCGTTCGCCGCGCGCCGGGTGAAGGTCTGCTCCGACACCTTTTCGGCCGGCGGCGAGGGGACGCCTCCAGAATCGCACCCGGGCACCCGCATCGGCTCCGGGCATCGCGCACCGGCGTCGCGGCAATCGGACCTTCGGCCCCTTGCGGTGCGGACGGCGGCGTGGCGCGATGGGGTCATGAGGAGGTCCGATCGGCGCCGGCACGTGGCCCGTCGCCTCGTCGCGGCGGTCGTGCCGGCGGTGCTGGCCGCGGTCGCCGTTTCGAGGTCGCCTGCCGCTTTGACGGCTGCTGTCGCCGGTGCGACGCGGACGACGACCGTCTCCCTCTACTGGATCCGCGCAGGGGCCAGCCTCGGGGTCTCCCACCGCGTCATCCCCGCGACCGCGGCCATCGGTGCCGCGACGCTGCGCAGCCTGCTCGCCGGTCCGAACCGGGCCGAGCGGGCCGCGGGCCTGTCGAGCGCCGTGCCGTCAAGCTCGCGGCTGTTGCATCTGTCGATCACCGCCGGCGTCGCCAGCGCCGACTTCGACAGCCGCTTCGCCTCCGGGGGCGGGTCGCTTTCGGTGATCGGCCGGGTCGACCAGGTCGTCTACACCCTTACCCAGTTCCCGACGGTGCACGCGGTGCTGTTCCTCGTGAACGGGAAGGTGGCGCGGACCTTCACCGGCGAAGGCCTCGTGCTCGACCGCCCCCTTGGACGTGCCGCAGCACGCAGTCTCTTGCCGGCGATCTTCGTGGAGCGCCCGGCGGTGGGCGACACTCTCCACAGCCCGTTCCGCCTTTCGGGGCTCGCGAACACCTTCGAGGCCGTCTTCCAGGTGACCGTGGTGGACGCCACCGGGCACACGCTCGTGAGCCGGGTCGTGCACGCCTCGGCGGGCAGTGGGACGTGGGGGACGTTCTCGCTTCCGGTCGCGTTCCACGGCGCCCGACCGGGCATGGCCAGAATCGTCGTCTTCGAGCGCTCCGCCAAGGACGGCCGGCCGATCCACGTGGTCCGCATCCCGGTCCGCATCGCGCCGTAGCACGCGCTGCCAGGCACCACCGCGGCGGCCCGCGGTCGGCGGCCGCCTGGGTGCGGCGTCCCGCAGCCCGCCGCGGGTCGCGGACATCTGCACCGGCCCGCCCGCCCGTTCCAGCGGATCCTGCGCGCTCGCGCGGACTCGTGGCCAACCGGCTCGGGCGCGACGGCGCGCCGCGTGCCGCGGTGGGCATCGCCGGGCGCGCAAGCCCGTGGGTGGGGAGGGACGCGACGACCCCGGCGCACGCGCGGGCGCGGTACCAGCCCGTGACGAAGGCTGAACCCCCCGGGGCACGCCGGTAGCGTGGTCGGGTGCCCGAGCCGCCCGGTGTGCGCTGCGCCCACTGCGGGGCTCGGCACGCGAACGCCCGCCAGGTGCGTGCCTGCTGGCAGCGCTCCGTCAGCCGCGGGCCGCTCGGGGGGGAACACCAAGCGCCGCCTGGGAGAGCGGCACCGGAGAGTCCGCTCGCGCCCTTGGCGCTCGGACGAAGCGTCGTCGTCGCGCCAGGTGCACCGGCGCCGGCAGGCTTCGAAGGCCTCCCGCGTGCGAGCGGGGATCTCGAGGAGCTCGAGGAGGCCTGGCGGGAGCGGATCCCGCTCGTCATCGAAGCAGGCGACGAGCCCGAGCCGGCGGAGAGAGAGCGCCGGCCCGTCTTTGCGCTGACGGTGGACTTCAGCTTTCCTGGTGAGCGCAGGGCCCATGCGACATTCGCGAACGCCTACGACGCGCGTGCCGGAGCGCCGCGCTGGTCGCTCACGTCGCTGGCGCGGGGACTCGGGGCCGAAGTGGGCGGTCCCGCCGACGTCCTGCTCCCCGATGGCCGGCCTGCCTATCTCGACGGCGGGCCGTTCACCTGGCTCGAGGAGCTCGCCGGAAGGCCGGTCGTCTCGCGCCTCGCGCTCACGTCCGGGGGTGTCACGCCATTCGGACCCAACGTGCCCGTCGAGGAGCTCGCCGAGGATCAGCGTGCAGCCGTCGCGCACCCCGGTGGCGCCGCGCGCATCATCGCGCCGGCCGGGTCGGGCAAGACGCGGGTGCTCACCGCACGCGCCCGGCACCTGCTCGGAGCCGGCGGCCTGCCGGGGCGGGCGCTGACCGTCGTCGCGTTCAACCGCCGCGCGGCCGAGGAGGTGCGGACGCGGACCGCCGACCTTCCGGTGCTGCAGGTGCGCACGTTGAACGCGCTGGGCCTCTCGCTCCTCGGTGCCACGGGGGTCAAGACCATCGACGAGCGCGCCGTGCGTGCGATCCTCGACGACCTTGTCGACCTGCCCCGGCGGGCCAACAGCGATCCCGCCGCGACCTGGATCGAAGCGTTGTCGGCGGTGCGCCTCGGGCTGCAGGCGCCCGAGGCGGTCGAGGCGGCCTTCGGCGGAGACGTCGACGGCCTCCCCGCGGTCTTCGCGCGCTACCGTGCCGTGCTCGCGGCGCGCGGGGTTGTCGACTTCGACGAGCAGGTCTACCAGGCGATCGAGCTCCTCGTCGGCGACCCCGTCCGGCGTCGCGCGGCGCGGGCCGCGAGCGGGATGCTTCTCGTCGACGAGTTCCAGGACCTGACCCCTGCACACGTGCTGCTCGTGCGCCTGCTCGCCGGACCCGAGGGGGCCGTCTTCGGAGTCGGCGACGACGACCAGACGATCTACGGCTACAGCGGTGCGTCACCGCGCTGGCTCGTCGACTTCGCGCGCTTGTTCCCCGGTGCGGCCGCCCACGCCCTCTCGGTGAACTACCGCTGCCCGCCGGCCGTCGTCCGGGCGGCGACGACGCTGCTCACCCACAACACCCTGCGCGTCGACAAGGTGGTCCGTGCCGCCCCGGGCCGCCGCGACGACACCGGCGCGCTCGTCGTGCGTCGCGCTGACGACACGGTCACCGAGACGCTCGACGCGCTCGCCGAGCTGCTCGAGCGGGCGGCGCCCGCGCAGGTCGCGGTGCTCGCCCGGGTGAACGCGGCGCTCGCCCCGGTCCAGGTCGGCCTCGTCCACGCGGGTGTCGGGGTCCAGCGGGCCGTCGACTCGACCTACCTGTCGCGCGCCGGCGTGCAGGCCGCGCTCGCGTGGCTCCGTCTCGCCGTCGGCGCGACGGAGCGCTTCTCGGGGCGCGACATCGCGCTCGCGCTCCGCCGCCCCGCGCGCGGGCTCTCGGCGCGGGTCGTGGGCTGGGCCGCCGAGCAGCCCGACGTCGGGGCACTCGAGCGCCTCGCGGGCCGTCTCGCCGAGCGCGACGCGGCGAAGCTCACCGGCTTCGCGGGCGATCTGGGTCGTGTCGCGGCGCTCGCGGCGGCGGGCTCGACCGCCGAGGTGCTCCGAGCGGTCCGCGACGAGGTGGGCCTCGGGCGTGCCCTCGCGGCGCTCGACGCGAGCCGACGTCTCGACCGTTCGGGCCAGAGCGACGACCTCGACGCGCTCGTGGCCCTCGGGACCTTCGAGCCGAGGCCGGCGCTATTTGCGGGCTTCCTGCGCGCCGCGCTCGAGGAGCCGGGGGACCCCGAGGGGGTCACGCTCGCGACGGTGCACCGCGTGAAGGGGCGCGAGTGGCCCCACGTGGTGCTCCACGACGTCCGGGACGGCCTGTTCCCCCACCGTCTCGCCGAGGACGTCGAGGAGGAGCGCCGCGTGTTCCACGTCGGTCTCACCCGCGCCCTCGTCTCGCTCCAGATCGTCGCGGGCGTTCCCGCCTCACCCTTTCTCACCGAGTGCAGCCGACCGCGTCCCGCCGGCGCAGGCGTCGTTGCGGCGTCGCCGCGGCGACGCGCACGGGCTGTCGCCGGTGCCGGTGCCGGTGCCGAAACCGAGGTGCGCGCCGCGGTGGGGCTCGCCTTCGAGCTCGGCGGCCAACGCTGCGAGGTGCGCGCGCTCGAGGACGAGGGCGTCCTCGCGAGGTGCGGGCGCGCGTCCACGCGCCTTGGGTTCGGGACGCTCGTGAGCGTGGCGGGGCGACGAATGCGTCTCGCGGCGCCGGCACCCGAGGGGGCGGCGGCCCGGGCGCGAGACGCGCTGCGCGCCTGGCGGACAGGCCGCTCGGCCGAGGAGCGGAAGCCCGCGTACGTCTTTCTCCAGAACCGGACCCTGGAGGCGCTCGCCACGGCGCTGCCGGCGAGCCTGGAGGCACTCGCCATGGTCCCGGGCATCGGGCCGGCCAAGCTCGCCGCCTACGGGGAGGAGCTCCTCGCCGTCATCGCCGCCGCGCGCGCGGCGGATACAGAGCCCTGAGCACCGTGGCCGCCGGGCCGGCGTTCGGCGGCGTCGGCCCACGGCCGGACGCGGTCGATAGTGTCGGCGTCGTGGGGACTCCTCGCAATGCCGGCCGGTGGTCGCAGTGACGGCACGCGAGCCGACCGGGGACCCCGACGTCTTCCACGAGCCCGCGGCGCACCGCTACGTCCTCGTCGGCGAGGGGGAGATCATCGGCGTCGCCGAGTACGTGCCCTCGGGCGATGCGCACGTCTTCTCGCACACCGAGGTCGACCCGGCCCGCGAGGGCCGGGGTTTCGGCACGCGCCTGATGCGCGCGTGCCTCGACGACGCGCGCCGGCGCGGGTGGCGGATCGTCCCGCGCTGCTCGTTCGTCAGCGCCTACATCCGCCGCCACCCGCAGTACGCGGACCTGCTCGTCGCCGGCAACGGGCGGCCGGTGACCTAGGCGGGTCCGGGCGTGACGCGGCTGCGCTGTGACCTGCACGACGTCTACAACCGTGGGGACGAGATCGACCGCGCGCTGCGCGAGGTGATGGCCGAGGCGGTGCGCATCAAAGCCTCCGTCGTCGAGATCATCCCCGGCAAGGGATCCGGGCAGCTGAAAAAGCGCGTCCTGCGCTTCCTCGATCAGCGCGAGATCAAGGCCCTCTACCACCGCGTCGAGAAGGACTCCGACAACTTCGGCCGGCTCTTCGTCCACTTCCGCTGGCGCTGAGGACCCCGGGCGGCGTCAGAACGCCGAGGTGTCCGCGGTGCCGGCGTGCCGCTCCGCACGCAGCACCTTGACGCGGTGGGCGATGCCCAGCGCGACCACGACGACGGCGATGGCCGCGGCGACGTAGCCGGCGTCGGAGAAGGCCTTGACCGCCTGGTGCCAGCTGGCACCGAGCCCGTAGCCGATGCTCGACAGCGCCGCGGAGAACACCACGGTGCCGAGCACGCTGAAGATGAGGAAGCGCCCGATCGTCATCTCCGCGAGCCCGGCGACGATCGAGACGAAGGAGCGCAGCAGGGGGATCAGGCGACCGATGAACACGAAGCTGTCGCCGCGGCGGGCGAGGAAGCCCTCCACACGGTCGAGATCGCGGTGGGTGAGCAGGATGTAGCGCCCGGCGCGGTCGACCAGGGGTCGGCCGCCGAAGCGGCCGAGCGCGTAGCCGAGGATCGAGCCGACGAGCTCACCGACCACGACCACGACGATCACGGCCGGGAGGGTGAAGTGGCGCCCTGCGATGACCTGCCCACTGGCCAGTGCGCCGCCGTAGGCCATGACGAGCTCCGAGCCGACCGGGATCCCGAACGCCGACAGCGCGGGGATGAGGAAGAGCGCGACGTAGCCGTAGTGGATCAGGAAATGCGCCACGCCGCAGATTACCCCGCGGACCTGGCGCGACGGGAGGCAGCGGGCCCGCAGCGAGACGGGCACAAGGCGTTGGTAGGGTGCGCGCCATGCCCCCTCGGCCCCGGGCCACGCGCGGCCGCGGCGCGCTCGCCGGCGCGCTCCTCGTCGCCGGGCTCCTCGTGACCCTCCACGCGGCGCCCCCCGCGGCCGGCGGGGCGGTGTTCGTCGCCACGGCGCACGGCTCGGGGTCCGCATGCACCTCGTCCGCGCCCTGCGCGCTCGCCGAGGCGCTCGCCCAGGCGGGCGGTGCGGGGGGGACCGTCGAGCTTGCCGCGGGCACCTACGTTGTCGCCCGGACCCTCACCCTCGACGCCGTCGCTCCGGTCCTCGTCGTCGGCGCCGCCCGCGGGGTCCGCCTCATCGGCCACGTGGGCGCAGCCGGTCCGCTGCTCGCCATCTCCGGCCCCGGTGCCGTCACCCTCGAGCACCTGAGCGTGCGCTTCGCCGGCGCGGGCGCGCTCGGCGACACGGGCGGTTCGCTGCTCGTCGAGGGCGCGACCTTCGCTGACGACGGGAGCCTGGCGGGCGCGCCGGCGGGTGGGGCGATCGACTTCACCCCGAGCGTCCCCCAGTCGACGCTCGGGGTCGAGGGCGTCACCTTCGCCGACGACACCGCCCGCGCCGGCGCCGGCGCCGTCGCGGTCAACGCGGGCTCCGCGCTCGTCGAGGGCTCAACCTTCGTGAACGACGCGGGCGCGGACCCCGGTGTGCCCGGCGCCGTCGGGGGTGTCGCGCCGGCCTCGCTCCAGGCCGACGTGCTCGCGCAGGACGGCGCCGCATCCTGCGGCCCCGCGGTGAACGTGGGCGTGGCGGTGTTCGTCGCGGCTGGGGAGTGCGGCCAGGCGACCCACGTCGGTCGGGCCGCGCTCTTCCCGACCGGGGCGCCCGTGCTCGGTGCGAACGGGGGCGGGGTCGAGACCGTCGAGATCTCCCCGGTCGGTGATCCTGCCGCCGCCGCGGTGGCGGCGACGGTCGCGAGCCTGACGAGCGCCGGCGAGGCGTTCTGTTCTCTCCCAGATGCGCGCGGGGTCGCGCGCCTGGCGGCCGGCGCGACGACATGTGCGGCCGGCGCACTTCAGCCCGATCCACCGGTCGTGACCGCCGTCTCGCCCGACGCCGGACGGCCCGGGACGGCGGTCACCGTGACAGGGAGCGGGCTGTCGCTGGTCTCGGGGGCGAGTCTCGAGGCCGCGCCGCTGAGTGTCGTGGCGTCGGGGGACGCCCAGCTCACCTTCACGATCCCCGAGGGCCTCTACGACGCGGCGGCACCGCTCGTCCTCACGAGCCCCGACGGAGAGACGAGCGCGACGCTGCACATCCGCGGTCCCTTCGTCGTCGAGACGGCGTCGCTGCCGGCGATGGAGGTCGGCGAGAGCGTCCTCGTCCCCCTCGTCGCGAACGGAGGGAGCGGTGGGAACCGATGGGCGATGAGCGTCTTGCCGCCCGGGCTGCATCTCGCCGGCGGTGCGCTCATCGGACGCCCGAGTGCCCCGTTCTCCGGATCGGTGACCTTCACGGTGACCGACCGGTTCGGCCACCACGCGGCGCGCACGATTCCGCTCGGCGTCACCGCCGGGCCGATGGTCACCACCGGTGCACTTCCCGACGCGGAGGTCGGCGACCACTATCAGGTCGGCCTTTCGGCGGCCGGCGGCGTGCCGCCCTACCGCTGGTCGCTCGTCCAGCCCGGCGCGCTCCCCGGCGGCCTCACGCTGAGCTCGAGAGGGGTGCTCGCCGGCAACCCGGCGACGCCGGGAACCACGGCGTTCACGCTTGCGGTGACCGACGCCCTCGGCGGCGTCGGCACTGCACAGTTCACCGTCACGGTTTCGCCGCCACCCGCGGCGCCGGAGCGCTACGCGGTCCTCGGCCGGCTCGGGCGAGTGCTCTCGTCGGGTTCGACCGATGCGCAGAGCGCGCTGACGCGCGCGCTCGCGCCCTATGTCGCAATCACGGCCGACCCGGGTGGTCCCGGGTACTGGGTCCTCGCGTCGGGAGGCCGGGTCCTCGGCATCGACGGGGCGCACAGCCTCGGGTCGGTCGGTCCCGGGGTCCGCGCCGGACGGCTCGTCGGCATCGCCGCGGACCGCCGGGGGACCGGCTACTGGGTCGTGAGCGCGACGGGGCAGGTCTATGGCTTCGGCTCGGCGCACGCGATCGCGCCCGACGGCGCGAACCGGCCGGCCGCGGCCGTCGTCGCCATCGCGGCGGACCCGGGCGGCACCGGCTACTGGCTCCTCGAGACGACCGGCCGCGTGGACGCGTACGGCACCGCCCGAGCGCTGGGCTCGATCCCCTCCGGCCTGCACGTCCACGCGGCCGCGCTCGCTCCGGCGTTGAGCGGTGAGGGCTACACCGTGCTCACGAGCGCGGGGCGCCTGTTCGCCTTCGGCGCTGCGACGCGGGCGAGCCATCCCGCGCGCTATCCGGTCGGCGACTACGTCGGGATCGCGACCGCTCCCGTCGGGATCGGCGGCTGGCTCGTCTCCGCGGACGGCCGTGTGCGCGCCTACGGCTCGGCCCGTCTCCTGCCCGGCCCCGCCGCGCGTCTCGGCTCGGCCGCCGCGGGCCTCGCGGGCGGGAGCTGACCCGGCGGTCGCACGGTGGTGAGCCGCTACGATCGGCCACCGCTTCAAAGCCCCGGAGTGTTCTTTGGAGGTCACGGTGAGTTCTGAGGCAGAGACCGTCCTCGACACCTCGCACAGCCACCGCGCCGAGGCGGGGAAGGTGACCCTCACCCTCGAGCAGCTCGCCGAGGTCCAGCCCGGGCTCGCCGCGGTGATGCTCGAGATCGGCGGCCGCTTCTGGCGCTGCTACCACGCGGCGCGCGCGGAGAACCGCCGTCTCGCCCGCTTCCAGCTGAGCGAGGGCACCAAGCTGCTGCGCAAGGCCGCGATCCTCCGCCCGAAGTACGCGGACGACATCGCGACCTTCATCGCCGAGGATCTCGCGACGCTGCGCGACGCGATCGAGGCGGCGGACTGGGCGGGATTCGAGGTCGCCTTCGCGGCGATGACCGCCTCGGTCAACTCCCTCCACGAGGTCTGGAACCACGGCTACCTCGTCTGGCGGGTCGACCCCGAACCGCCGCGGGACCTCGTGCTCGAGCCCCGGCCCGAGGACCGCTAGGCGCCGACGCGCCCGCCCGGCCGGCGCGCGAGGAGCTCGTCGAGCGCGGCGTCGGGAACGCAGAGGTCGCCGCGGCCGGTTCCGACCGCGAGGCCGGGCTTGAAGCTCCCGTGGAAGTCGCTGCCCCCGGTCGCGACGAGTCCGCTGCGCAGCGCCAGGCGGGCGAGGCGGGCCCGGGTGTCGGGGTCGTAGGCGCCGTAGTAGCACTCGAGGCCGGCCATCCCCTGCGCCGTGAGCTCCGCGACGCGGCGCGCGAGGGCTCCGGCGGCGAGCCCGAGCGCCAGCGGGTGCGCGAGCACCGTCACCCCGCCCGACGCGGCCACCTCCGCGATGATCGTGCCGGGCTCGACGCGGGCCTTGGGGACGTAGGCGGGTCGCCCTTTAGCGAGGAAGCGGTCGAAGGCGTCTTCGATGGAGGAGGCCAAGCCGCGCCGGACGAGCGCGGCCGCGAAGTGCGGGCGCCCGACGCCGTCGCCGCCAGCCTCGGCGCGCGCGTCAGCGAGGTCGACGCCGAGCCCGAGCGCGCCGAGACGCTCGCCGAGCTCGAGGTTGCGGCGGTCCCGGTCCGCGCGCAGGGCCGCCAGGCGTGCCCCGAGCGGTCCGCGCCCGTCGACGAAGTAGCAGAGGAGATGCAGGCTTCCTCTCTCGGTCGCACAGGAGACCTCGCAGCCGTCGACGAAGCCGATGCCGAGCGCTTCGGCCCGCCGGCGCGCTGCAGGCAGGCCGTCGACGCGGTCGTGATCGGTCAGGGCAAGAGCCGAGCACCCGGCGGCGGCCGCAGCCTCGACGACCTGTTCGGGGCTCTCCGAGCCGTCCGAACAGGTCGAGTGCGTGTGAAGGTCGATCACCGCGGGCGACGCTACCGGCGACGCGGCGCCGGGCGCGCCCTGGGGCCGGAGCCTGGCAGAATGGAGCACGTGCGGGAGGCGTGCGGGGTTTTCGGCATCTACGCCCCCGGTGTGCTCGTCGCCCCGCTCGTCTTCGACGGGCTGTTTGCGCTCCAGCACCGTGGCCAGGAGTCGGCCGGGATGGCGATCGGCGACGGCGAGACGATCACCGTCGTGAAGGACATGGGGCTCGTCACCTCCGTGTTCGACGCGCGCTCTCTTTCCTCGCTCGACGGCTTCGTCGGTCTCGGACACGTCCGTTACTCGACGACCGGACCGAGCACCTGGCAGAACGCCCAGCCCGTCTACCGCGCCGAGGGCCGGGCCGGTTTCGCGCTCGGCCACAACGGAAACCTCACCAACGTCGGCGCCCTCGAGGCCGAGGCGGGGCTGCTTCCCGGCGTGCTCACCTCCGACAGCGACCTCGTCGCCGAGCTGCTCGCACGCGAGCTCGCGGCCGCGGGCGACAGCGGCGACCTCGAGGGGGCGCTCGCCGCAGTGCTGCCGCGCCTCGAGGGCGCGTTCTCCCTCGGCCTCGCCGACGAGCGCCGGCTCATCGCCGTGCGCGACCCCAACGGCTTCCGGCCGCTTTGCCTCGGGCGGCTCAGCGACGACGCGGGCGGCGTGCGGGGATGGGTCGTCGCGTCGGAGAGCCCGGCCCTCGACATCGTCGGTGCCGAGTTCGTGCGGGAGCTCTCGCCCGGTGAGATGGTCGTCATCGACGCGGAGGGCGTGCGCTCGTCCCTGCCGTTCCCGCCCGAGCGGATCGACCCGCGCCTTTGCGTCTTCGAGTTCGTCTATTTCGCGCGCCCCGACAGCCGGCTGTACGGGCGGGAGGTGCACGCCGCGCGCCTGCGCATGGGCGAGCGTCTCGCCGAGGAGGCGCCGGCCACCGCCGATCTCGTGATCGGCGTTCCCGACTCGGGCGTGCCCGCCGCCGAGGGCTTTGCCGCTGCCAGCGGGATCCGCTTCGGTCATGGTCTCGTGAAGAACCGCTACATCGGGCGCACCTTCATCGCACCGACACCCGAGGCCCGCGATGCCGCCGTGCGCCGCAAGCTCAACCCGCTCAACGAGTCGATCGCCGGGCGCCGCCTCGTCGTCGTCGACGACTCGATCGTGCGCGGTACGACCCAGCGCCAGCTCATCACGATGCTGCGGGACGCGGGCGCGGCGGAGGTCCACCTGCGGATCTCCTCGCCGCCGTTCCGCTGGCCCTGCTTCTACGGCATCGACACCCCGGTGCGCGAGGAGCTCCTCGCGGCGCGCCACACCCCAGAGGAGATCGCCGAGCACCTCGGCGTCGACTCGCTCGCCTACCTCTCCCTTGAGGGGATGCTTGCGGCGATCGCCGCGCCAGGTGCCGGCTTCTGCGCCGCCTGCCTGACCGGCGTCTATCCGACCGCGTTGCCACGCCGCGCGGCTTCGGGCGGCAGCGTGTGGACCGACGCTGTCCCGGGCACGCGGCACGCGGCGGTGCTGCCCGCCGGCGCCGCGCTGCCGGGCGCACCGGACTCCGGGCGCCTTTCCCGCTGAGATCGGAGCGCTGCGCGTCCTGCGGCTCGCCTCGGCACCCGCAGCTGCCGTTCAGCTGTCGATGAGCTCGCCAGCAAGACGAGGTCTTGGAGCCGGACTCAGCCGTCGGTCACAGCGCCCTCAATTCTGGATCCGGGTGGCAACGCGCTGCTCCCACGTTCTGGAGCCGTCGTCTGCGATGCGATCGTGGGCGTGTCGCACGTCGACCCTTTCTCCCTCACGAGGGCTCCCGAGGCCGGGGCAGCGGTGCGCGAGGAAGCGGAGCGACAGGGGGTGGGCGTCTCGAGCTGGTCGGCGCGCGCCCGCCCAAGAGCGGCGGAACGCGCTCCTCGGAGCCGCCCTGGACGAATGGGAAGCGGAGGCGGGCGCCTTCGGCGACGCCGAGCTCGACGCGGTGGGTGCGGCGTTGGCGGAGAACAAGCACCGTCGACGCCTGCACCATGACGGCGATCCTCGACGCCGGAGCACTCGTCGGGATCGCCCCGTCGGTGCCCTGGCCCGGGTCCTTCGGTGCGAGGGCGACCCCGTGCGCACCGTGGCGCAGGTGCGCCGCGACGGGCGTGAGCAGGGGGATCCGGCGCGGGTGCTTCCCGACGTCGCGGTGGTCCCGATCGACGGGGCGTCGAGCCGGCGCATTGGCGGGCTCCTTCCGGCGAGAGGGGCCGCCGATCTCGTCGCTGCACACGTCGCCCTGCGCGGCGCGACGGGCGACCGCGTTCCCACGGGCGGCCGAGGCAACACCGACGGACTCCGCTGCGTCCGCAAAGTGCAGGCCTTGCTCGTGGCGGTGTGAACGGCCGCACGAGACCCGGGGTCCCCTCGCTGCTCGCTCTCTCCTCATCCCCCCAGATCCGATGCACCCAGATCTGAGCCTGTGGCGGACTCAGCCGTAGGTGACGCTGAAGCCGTCCGCGCTCGGCGGACCCGGGCTCGCGAGCACCGTTCCGGACCGGGCGATCGAGACGGCGTCTGCGGCGGACAGCACGGGTGGCGATCCGTTGAGCGACAGGCCGGTGAAGCTCACGGTGCCGAAGTCGGCGAGCGGGACGAGCGAGACCGATCCCGCGGCGTTCATCTGGGACGGGTCCTCCTCGATCCACTCCGCCGAGGCACCCGGCCCGCCGTAGCCGAGGACCTGGCTCGCCGATTCGCCCGTCGAGGTGTCGGTGATCGTGGAGCGCCACTGCCCGGGCGAGACCTGCGCGACCGATGCCGTGACCGTGTCGCCTGCGCTCACCGGGAACAGCGACACCTCGGGTGCGGGTGGGTCGCTCTGGATGTCCTCGAACCAGGTATGGGAGACCTGGACGCCGTTGATGCACTGCGAGGCGACTCCGGTCTGGAAGAGGAACGTCGCGCTCGTGGTTCCGTCCACGCCGACCCAGTCCGCGTCGCCGACGGGCGCGCTCCCCGGGGGCGGGCAGTCGAGCGTCGGCACCTGCCAGGTCGCCCCCGCCGAGGTCGCGCAACCGCCGGGAAGGGCGAGCACGTAGCCCGCCCAGTTCGCCGACGTCGACGGTCCGTTTCCGCCAAGCGGTGCGCAGGTCGGGGGTGGCGCGCTCCCCGGGGGGCCGGCCGGCGCGCTCGGTGGGGCCAGGGCACGGTCCGCGACGCTGATCACCCAGGCGAAGCGGCGCGTGACGGCGCCGGCGTTGACCGAGGCGCGCACGGTCCAGCGCCGGGTGACCGGCGCCCGGTTGGGCAGCACGCGCCCGGCGTGGGCGAACAGGCGACCGCCGCACGCGAACGACGCGTCGTAGTGGGTCACGCCCCGGCCCGCGCTGAAGCTGCACAGTCCGCCGCGAGGCAGCGCGGTGAGGCGCACGACGAAGACGCCGCCACCGGCCGGGAAGCTCACGTGGGTGATCGTCGCGACTGGGCGGATGAGAACCGCAGGTTCCAGCTCGGGTGCCGCCACCACCGTCATTGCGGCCGGCGCGCCGGCAGCGGGAAGAAGCACCGCCGCACCGAGAGCGAGGGCGGCGCCCACGGCGAGCCGGCGTGCCGGGGGCGGGCGCCGGAAGGCCTGCATCCCCGCCAGTCTTGCCGATCGTCCCGACCCGCACGACTCGCCTCGGGGCCGGAGCCTTCCCGGCGCGTGCCGCAGCCCCGGCCCCCCCTACGCTCGCCGGCGGATGACCGCCGCGAACCAGCCACATCGAGCCCGCCGTCCGCGTCCGGCCGCGGCGGCGCCAGGAGCCGCGGGCCCGGTTGCCGAGTCGCTGTTCCGTCACGTCATGGGGCACCTCGCCGCGGGCGTCACGGTGGTGACCGCGGCGGAGGACGGCGTCGCCCAGGGGGCGACGGTCTCGTCGGTGACCTCGCTCTCGCTCGATCCGCCCCGGCTCATCTGTTGTCTCGCGAAGGGCTCCGCGACCGCCCAGGCGGTTCAGCGGACGGGTACCTTCGTGCTGAACATCCTCGAGCAGGGCCAAGCCGCGCTCGCCGAGCGCTTCGCGCTCGGCCTTCCGGCGGCCGAGAAGTTCGCGGGACTGGCCCTCGTCGCCGACCCCACGGGGGTCCCCCTGCTCGCTGACGCGCTGGCGAGCGTCGTCTGCCAAGTCCGCGAGGTCTCCGACGCCGGGAGCCACCTCATCTTCGTCGGCGAGGCCGTGCGCGCCGAGACGCGTCCCGGCTCGCCGCTTGCCTACTACCGCGGCGCATTCGGCTACGTCGTCCTCGACGACGACCTCCCCGTGCGCGACCGCCTGCGCAACGCGCTCCTCGCCGGTGCGCTCGAGGCAGGTCGGCCACTCGTGCTCGAGGAGCTGACAGCGGCACTCGACGCGCCGGCACCGGCCGTGCAGTACGCGCTGCGTGAGCTCATGGACGAAGGCCTCGTCGCGCGGGACCCGGAGGCCGGTTACACCGTCGCGGACCCCCGGGTGCACCGGGCGGACGCGGCGCGGGGCCGCGTCGCGCTGGAGGCCGGGGTGCTGCTCAGCATCGCCCCCAGGGGGGCGCAACTCGACGCGCTGCGCGCGAGCGCGACGCGTGCGGCCACGGCGGCCGCGGCGGGCCACGACGCGGCCGGCGAGATCCACGCGGCGCTGCACGGCGCGCTGGTCGGGCTGGCGGGCAGCCGGGCGCTCCAACAGGCCCACCGGCACGTCTTCCCCGCAGCCGCGCGCGGTCGCGACGTCACGCCGGCGCTGGCCGCGTTGGTCGCGTGCGACCGGCGCGCGATCGAGGCCGCGGCCCGTCGCGACGCGCGCGGCGTCCAGGACGCGCTCGGCGCGCACCTCGCGCTCGAGCTTTCCGCCATCTGAACTCCTCCACGACAGCTGACCGCCGGACCGCCCCGGCCGGGTGCGGCACCCCCGCTAGGGTGCGCTCGGGGGCTGCGATGGGGGTGCGGTCGTGATCGTGCGGCGGTGGAGCGCGCAGACCGGCCAGGCCGCCTGGCTCGCACGCCGCCTCGTCGCGGCGGGTACCAACGTCGTGACCTCCGTCGTGCCGTCGGGCTTCGCGGCCTACGCGCGCCTCCTCCACCCGGTCGCCGCCGTCGAGCGTCCCGGCGCGACACCCGTGCGCTGGCGCGACATCGCCCGATGGAGCGGCCTTCCCCTCGAGGGCGAAAGCGAGTTCCACGCCGTCGCCCTGCCGCCGGTGCCGGTCGCAACGCCACCGCCCTGGCGCGGGCAGGGGCCGCGGCGGGGAAGCCTCGAGGAGGCGGACCTCCTTGTGCTGCTCGAGATCCTGCGCAGCGAGACCTCGACCCCGGGGCACTGCTGGTTCTGCCTGTGGGAGGGCTACGACCTCGCCGGTGTCCCGCTGTCGAGTGACGGTGCGGATCGGGTCGTTGCCGACCCGATCCCCGAGGTGGCGCGCCGCATGCCGCGGGTGGAGCTCCCGCACCGCTCCTACCTCCTCTACAGCGGCCCCCTCGAAGACGCGCTCCTCGTTCCGCCCCCGCCCTCGCCGAGCCAGAGCGCGAACCTCTTCTGGCCGGAGGACCGGGCGTGGTGCGTCGCGAGCGAGATCGATCTCGCCTGGACCTACGTCGGCGGCTCCCCCGCGCTGGTGCGCGCGCTCGCCGACGCCGTGGCGCCCGAAGCGCTCGAAGTCGCTCCGGACGCGCCGGTGGTCGGCCCGGTCGCGCCCTGGGTCGAGCGCTGGGCCGCCGAGGCGCTCGAGTCACTGGTCGCGCGCGGTGAGGCCGTCGTCACGACGCCGGTCGGTCACGTCAGGGCCGCGCTCGAGCGCACCGGGCCCCGCGGGACTGCGCTGCTGCGGACCTGGTCGCGCTCGGCACTCGGTCACCGCGCCGGCGGCACGCGCCGGCTCGCGCCGGGTGACGAGGAGGGGTTGCGCCGCGACCTCGTCACCGCGGTCGCCGCCGCGATCGTGGCCCTCGTCGGCGGCTGACGCCCGCCCTGCGGCCGCGTCGGCCACCGCGGCCGGCGCCGGCGGCGCGGACCCCAGCGTCGTTGACTGCGGGTGTTTCCAAGAGTAGGATACCGAGTATGTTACCGGCACGCCTCGCCACCCCGTTGCGATGAGCGTGCGCCACGCCCTGCTCGCGCTGTTGAGCGGAGGTCCCAAGTACGGTCTGCAGCTGCGCCAGGAGTTCGAGGAGCAGACCGGAGACGTGTGGCCCCTCAACGTCGGCCAGGTCTACACGACGCTGCAGCGCCTCGAACGCGACGAGCTCATCGAGTCCGACGACCGCGGCGCGCAAGCCGGGCCCCAGAAGGCGTTCCATATCACCGACGCGGGCCGCGACGAGCTCGACCGTTGGCTGCACACGCCGCCGGACATGACCGAGCCCCCCCGTGACGCGCTCGTGATCAAGGTCCTGACGGCTCTGGGTGTCCCGGGTGTCTCGGTCCACGACGTCATCCAGGTCCACCGGCGCTATCTGATCGAGCTGATGCAGCAGTGGACACGGCTGAAGGAGGACGAAGCGGAATTCGACCTCGCCTTCGCCCTCGTCGTCGATGCCGAGCTGTTCCGGCTCGACTCCGTCGTCCGCTGGCTCGACACCGCGGACGGCCGACTGAAGCGGGCCGCGCTCGAGGTCCCCCCGGCCGCCCCCGGGCCGCGTCTGCGGCGCAGGCTGGTCGCCCGGCGATGAGCTACCTCGAGCTGCGCCACGTCGCGAAGAGCTACGGGACCGGTGCAACCGGGGTGCGCGCGCTCGAAGACGTCAGCCTCGCCGTCGAGCGCAGCTCGCTGGTCGCGGTGATGGGGCCCTCCGGCTCGGGCAAGTCGACCCTGCTCGCGATCGCCGGGAGCCTCGAGGCCCCGACGAGCGGCGAGGTCGTGATCGACGGCGCCCCGCTCTCCTCGATGTCGCAAAGGGACAAGGCGCGCCTGCGGCGGAGGACCGTCGGCTACGTGTTCCAGGACTTCAACCTGCTCGCCGGGCTCACCGCCAGGGAGAACGTGTCGCTGCCGCTCGAGCTCGACGGGGTCCCGGCGAGGCGGGCGCAGCACGTCGCCATCGCGCTGCTCGAGGAGCTCGGTCTGGCGGCGCGCGCGGCCCACTTTCCCGACGAGCTCTCCGGCGGGGAGCGCCAGCGGGCCGCGATCGCCCGCGCCGTGATCGGCGAGCGCTCCCTGCTGCTCGCCGACGAGCCCTCGGGCGCGCTCGACTCGGTGAACGGCGAGGCCGTGATGCGGATGGTCCTTGCCGCCTGCCGCCGGGGCGTCGCTGCGGTCGTCGTCACCCACGACGCGAAGCTCGCGTCGTGGGCCGACCGCGTCGTGTTCATCCAGGACGGCCGGATCGTGGACCAGACGGTCCCGCCGCCCACCGCCGAGTCGCTCGTGGCGGACCTCCCCGCGCCGGCCCCGCGCCGCTAGCGCGGCCGGGTCGATGTCGCCGGGCGATGGTCGGCACTGCCGCAGCGAGAGGAAGCTCGCGAGGAGACTCAGAGTGCAACACGACGACGATCGGGTGTCCAAACGGCGCGGCGACAAAGGGCCGTCGGCCCGGGTGCGCGTGCTCGAGCTCCACGACGTCTCCAAGTCCTACGGCGAGGGCGAGACGGCGGTGCGCGCCCTCGAGAACGTGGACCTCACCGTCGAAGCGGGCCGGCCCGTCGCGGTGATCGGGCCCTCCGGCTTGGGAAAGTCGACCCTCTCATGATCGCCGGGAGCCCCGAGGCGCCGACCACCGGCGAGGTCCGGATCGCCGGTCGGTCGCTGTCGGGCATGACGCGCGACGACAAGGCGCGCCTACGGCGGCGGAGCGTCGGCTAGGCCTTCCCGGAGTCCAATCTCCTCCCCGGCCTCAGCGCGGCGGAGAACGCCGCGCTGCCGCTCGAGCTCGACGGCCTTGGGACGCACAAGGCGCGCGCCGCGGGTCTCTCGGCGCTCGAGCACTTCGGGCTGGCCGGCCGGGCCGAGCGCCTCCCCGACGAGCTCTCCGGCGGGGAGCGCCAGCGGGTCGCCATCGCGCGGGCCGTTGTCGAGGAGCGCCTCCTGCTGCTTGCCGACGAGCCCTCGGGCGCCCTCGAGAGCGCGAACGGCGAGGCCGTGATGTCGCTGATCCGCGAGGCCTGTGCGCGCGGCGTCGCGGCGCTCGTCGTCACCCACGATCGGCACCTGGCCTCCTTCGCCGACCGGCTCGTCGCCCTGCGTGACGGCCGCGGCGCCGCCCCCGGCGCCAGCGGCGCGCCGGGCCCGCGCTCCGCCCCACCCTCCGGCGGCGTCCCGGATGCAGGGGACCGATCGGAGGCGCATCGATGAGCACCGTCGTGAGCGAACCCGCCCTTGGCGCGCGACCGGCAGATGGCGGTGCACCGGCCCGCCGTGCCGTCGTCCGCTTTGCGTGGCGGCTCCTGCGGCGGGAGTGGCGCCAGCAGTTCCTCATCCTCGCCCTCATCACGGTGGCCGTCGCCGCCACCATCGTCGGCTCGGCTGTCGCGACCAACGACCCCCAGCCGGCGAGCTTCGGCTTTGGAACCGCACAAGACGCCGCGCTCTTCTCGAGCGCGCCGGGCATCGGCCTCAACGCCGCTGCGCGAAAGGAGATCGCGCGCCTCGAGCGCCGTTTCGGCCGTGTCGAGGTGATCGAGAACCGGACCGAGCCGATTCCCGGGTCGATCAGCACCTACCAGCTGCGCGCCGAGGACCCCCACGGGTTCTTCGGCGGCCCGATGCTCGCGCTCGTCTCCGGCCACTTCCCCTCCGGCGCCCACCAGGTCGCCGTCACCGCCCGGGTCGCGTCGGTGTTCCATCTGCGCCGCGGGGACGCCTGGCGGGTGGGTGGCCTCGGACGAAGGTTGGTCGGCATCGTCGAGAACCCCCAGAGCCTCCTGGACGAGTTCGCGCTCGTCACCGCCGGACAGGTGAGGAGTCCGACGCAGGTGACCGCGCTGTTCGACGGGCCCCGCGTCGCGCCGGACTCGATCGGCCCGAACGTCGTGACACCGGCCTCGGTCGCACAGGCGAATCCGCTGAACCCCGAGACGATCTCGCTCCCTGCGCTGGTCCTCGGCATGGTGCTGATCGCGCTCGTCTCTGTCGGCGGCTTCACGGTGCTCGCGCAGCGCCGGCTGCGCTCGATCGGCATGCTCGAGTCGACGGGGGCGACCGACCGCCACGTCCGGCTCGTGGTGCGGGCCAACGGCACGGCGGTCGGGGCCGTCGGTGCGGTTCTCGGTTTCCTGCTCGGCCTCGCCGTCTGGCTCGCCTCCCGCCCGAACCTCGAGCAGAGCGCGCACCACGTGATCGGCGTCCTGGCGCTGCCTTGGGTCGTCGTCGCTGCGGCGATGGTCCTCGCGGTCGCCGCGGCGACCGTCGCGGCGGCGCGCCCCGCGCGCGCAATCACGAGGGTGCCGATCGTGACCGCGCTCTCGGGCCGGCCCGCGCCCGCGCGCCGGATCCGCCGCTCGGCGGTCCCGGGGACCGTGTGCCTCGCCGCGGCCTTCCTGCTCCTCGCCTACTCGGGCGGCACCAACGACGGCAACGGCAGCGGCGGCGCGCCCGAGCTCGTGCTCGGGATCGTGCTCCTCATCCCGGGGCTGATCCTGCTCGCGCCGTTCTTGCTCTCGCTGACGGCGCGTCTCGGCGGGCGTGCACCGATCGCGGCGCGCCTCGCGCTCCGGGACCTCGCCCGCTACCGCGCGCGCTCGGGCTCGGCGCCCGCTGCGATCGGCGTCGGCGTGCTCGTCGCCGTGATCGTCATGCTCGCGGCCGCCGCGCGCTACGGGAACGTCTTCGACTGGGCGGGCCCCAACCTCACCGCCAACCAGCTGGCACTCCACTACGTCCCACCGCCACCGGCGCAGGCGGTCGCCACGACGGCCAACGGCGGCGGGGTCGCCGGGCGGTCCGGGGCGCCGGCGCCGAGCCCGGCACGGCTCGCGGCGAGCGCCGACTCGATCGCCCGGGCGCTCGGCGCGCGCCCCATCGCCCTGGAGACCCCCGATGCGCAACTGAACGGCTCCCACCTCGGTCGGTCCTGGGATGGTGCGATCTATGTCGCGACGCCCAAGCTGCTGCGCGCCTTCGGCATCAAGGCGTCAGCGATCGACCCGACGGCCGACATCTTGAGTTCGCGACCCGGCCTCGCAGACGTCTCGGGCCTGGTCCTCGACTACGGGAGGCGTGGCGAGGGCGCAATCGGCCCCGCCCCCGCGCCGGGTCCGCGCCCTGCAGCGCCGCGACTTCCTGTGTCGCCCACCCGGTGATCGAGGAGGTGGCCTCGCTGCCGACCGGGACATCGGCACCGAACACCGTGATCACCGAGCACGCGATGCGTTCGTTGCATCTGCAGGCGACCACCGACGACTGGCTGGTCGAGGGATCCCGACCCTTCACCGCCGCAGAGATCAGCGGCGCGCAACTTGCCGCCGCGACGGCGCAGCTCGCCCTCGAGTCCGAGAACGGCCAGCCGAGCTCGTTCGCCGTCATCGGCTGGGCGACGCTGTTCGGCATCGTGATCGCCGTCGGCGTCCTCGCTATGGCGGTCGGGCTCGTGCGCGCCGAGACGGCCGGCGACCTGCGCACGCTCAGCGCGACGGGCGCCTCCGCCACGACACGACGGGCGCTGGCGGCGGTGACGGCGGGCGCGCTCGGCCTTCTCGGCGCGCTGCTCGGAACCGTCGGCGGCTACATCGCGATGATCGGGTGGTTCGCGAGCAACACCCTCAACGGGGGGATCGCCGCACTCGCCAACATCCCCGTCGGGAACCTCCTCCTCCTCCTCCTCCTCCTCCTCCTCCTCCTCCTCGCCATGCCGGCGTTCGCGTCCGTGGACGCTTGGCTCTTCGCCGGGCGCGAGCCACCGGCCATGGCGCATCAGGCGATCGGGTGAGCCGGGGGACCTGGCTCACCCGGGGGCCGCGCCCCCGGTGCCGGTGACCTGCCGCGCTGCGAGCGCGCGCCGGGAGATGCCCGGTGCTTGACGCGCCGCTCGAGTCCAAGGGCGCGCTCTCGCCGAGGCCGCAGGTCGAAGCCGCATCCCGGTGGCGCGTGCGCTCGCGCGGGGCGACCCATCTCGGCCTTCTCGGCGCAGGCGGGGCGGCGCTCGGCACGCTCCAGCTCCTGCACGTGCGGATCGCGATCCACAGCGACGTCGGCCTCGCGTTCGTCGGGCTCGTGCTGGTCCACGTGGCCCAGCGCCGCCGGACCCTCGCCGCCATGGCCGCCCGGCTCGCGCAGGCGCGGACGCTTGTCGACCGGAGGATCCGCCTCGTCCTCTCGGACGCCCTCTGGCCCTCATCACCTTGAACATCCTGGTGTCGGGGGTCTGGGACTGGAGCCGCGGCGCGCCGACGCCGCTGGCAGTACCTGGGCCCTTTTCCCGCTGGCACCTCGACTCGGGGATCGCCCTCGTCCTCTACCTCGTGATGTACGTCGGGCGACGCCGCAGGCGTCTGTTGCGCTCGAGGATCCGCTCGGGGCGCTCCGCCGGTTGTGTAGGTGCGGGAGCCGGCCGCTCCCGTGGAGCGGACCGTCCCCTGCGGCGGGCAGGGAGCTGCTCAGGCTGCCCCGCCGCGTTGGGGCCGCGTCCTGTCGAGATGAAGGGGTCGACTCCGATCGCGTCCCGCTCGCCGGTTGCACGCGCCGGCCGGTCACCCGGCGACGCCTTGTCCTCCCGCGCACCACGGGGGCTCGACGAAGGCGAACGGGTCGCCGCAGCCCGGCGCCACGGGCCGACGGCGGGTCGAGCGGGTGGTCCCTCCCCGTCGGGGACCGCCGGTCCGCCTCCCCGGGGCGGGCGTCACGCCCGAAGCGTCACCGCCTCGGCCGGGATCGGGTAGACCGGGGTTGACGAGACGGTCGCGAGCGGCGAGGCGCCGACGAGGAGGACGGTTCATGGAGCAGCGACGCCTGGGTCCCAGCCTGAGGGTGTCGGCCGAGGGTCTCGGCTGCATGGGGATGAGCGAGTTCTACGGCGCAAGCGACGAGCACGAGGCGATCGCCACCATCCACCGCGCCCTCGACCTCGGCATCACCTTCCTCGACACCGCCGACATGTACGGTCCCTTCACCAATGAGGAGCTGGTGGGGCGGGCGATCGGCGGCCGGCGCCAGGAGGTGGTGCTGGCGACCAAGTTCGGCAACGAGCGCCGTGCCGACGGCACCCGCCTCGGTATCAACGGCCGCCCCGAGTACGTGCGGCGCGCGTGTGACGCCTCCCTGCGCCGTCTCGGCGTGGACATGATCGACCTGTACTACCAGCACCGGGTCGATCCCAACACGCCGGTGGAGGAGACCTGGGGGGCCATGGCCGAGCTGGTGGCCGCCGGAAAGGTACGCGCCCTGGGAATTTCCGAGGCCGCGCCCGGGACCATCCGCCGTGCCCACGCCGTGCACCCGATGACGGCGGTCCAGACCGAGTACTCGCTGTGGACCCGTGATCCCGAGGTGGACGGCGTCTTCGAGACGGTGCGCGAGCTCGGCATCGGCTTCGTCGCCTACTCGCCGCTCGGCCGGGGATTCCTCTCGGGAGGCATCCGCAGCACCGACCAGTTGGAGCCCGGGGACTTCCGTCGCCACAATCCCCGCTTCAGCGAGGAGAATCTGGCCCGCAACCTGACCCTTGTCCAACGGGTCGAGCAGATCGCCTCCGACAAGGGCGTCACCCCGAGCCAGCTGGCCCTGGCGTGGGTTCTCCACCGCGGCGACGACATCGTGGCCATCCCGGGCACCAAGCGCCGGCGCTACCTCGAGGAGAACGCGGCCGCCGCCGAGATCGAGCTCAGTGCCGAGGACCTCGAGCGCCTCGACGCCGCCGCGCCCGTCGGGGCAGCGGCCGGCGACCGCTACACCGACATGTCACCGATCCACCGCTGACTTCGATGGGACGGATCTCTGGGCGGTGACACCGACCACCCTTCCTCTGAGGGTTGACGCCGGGAGGGGGCTGGCTCGTGGCCCGTATGGCGCGTGCTGGACACTGAGCCCGCGCCTCACGGCGGTGGTGGTGGAATCGGGGTCAGCGTCGCTCGGCGCGCTGAACCGTCGCCCTCGGGGGCGCCTCTCAACACCGTCACCTCGGTCCGTCGTTGCGGCAGCCCCGCAATCACCGCTGCGGGGCGGAGAGGCGTGGAGATCGTTGACGAACGCCGCGGCGTCGCCGGGAAGTCCGGACCGCAGTCACGCCTCGCCGGCGAGAAGTCCGCCTTGCGAGCAGCGAGCCCATGCCGGCGCGCGTGGCTGGTCGGGTGCCGCAGCTCTCCCCGGCCCCGGGCGCGCGGCGCCACGTTGTCCCTCCGGCATCGCCGGCTACTCCTGCCTAACTGGGTGTGTCCCATCTCACGAGACGACACCGGCTCCCCTTGCCCGCCGGCGAAGGACCTGCGGTACTTGGTTGCCGTCCGGGTTCTGAGCATCCCTGCTCGGC
>JAKABX010000083.1 GCA_021796545.1 Actinomycetes bacterium | reverse complement strand
CGAGAAGGGAAGCGCCGTCTACGAGGACCACACCTGGAAGGTCTCCGCGAGCAGCTTCTGCGCGCTGCTCGCCCTCGAGGGAACAAAGACCGCCGCGTGTCCAAAGAGCTGAGACGGGCGGCCCCCGTCGCCGCCCGCGGGCCGGGTGACCTGGCGGCGCTGTCCCCGGACGCCGGGACGGAGCCCTCCTCCGCGCCGGGGGCGCCGGTGCGGGCCCGCTCGTTCGGCCTCGCGGTGCTCTGCACGATCCTGTTCCTCACGTTCCTCGACACGACGATCGTCTCGGTGGCGCTTGCCGACATCCAGCAGCGCCTGCACGCGGGGGTCTCGCCGCTGCAGTGGGTCGTGAACGGCTACGCGCTCGTCTTCGCGAGCCTGATGCTGCTCGCAGGGTCGCTCGGCGACCGCTTCGGCCGTAAGGCCGTGATGCTCGGTGGACTCACCGTCTTCTGCGCCGGCTCCCTGCTCGCGGCCCTCGCCCCGAACGTCGACGTGCTCGTCGCGGGCCGGGTGGTCATGGGTGCCGGCGCGGCGGCGTCGGAGCCCGGGACCCTGTCGATGATCCGCCACATGTACCCCGAGCGCCGTGAACGCACCCGGGCGATCAGCAAGTGGGCGGCGGTGTCCGGCCTGGCGCTCGCCCTCGGCCCCGTCGTCGGCGGTGCGCTCGTCGGGCTCGGGACGTGGCGGGCGATCTTCTGGTTCAACCTGGCGGCCGGGCTGCTCGTGATCGCGGGCGCCGCATCGGTCCTGCCCGAGAGCGCGGACCCCGTCGCCGGCGCGTCGCTCGACCTCAGGGGGTTCGCGCTCGGGACCCTCGCACTCGCCGCGCTGGTCTTCGCGATCATCGTCGGCGAGCAGGCCGGTTACGGCGATCCCGCGATCGCCGCGCTCTTCGGCGTTGCCGCGCTCTCGGGCATCGGCTTCCTCGTCGCCGAGCGTCGGAGCCCGGCGCCGATGCTCGAACTCTCCTACTTCCGCCGGCCGGCCTTCTCCGGCGCGCTCGCCGTCGCGCTCGCGATCTACTTCGGCATCTTCTCCGTGTTCTTCTTCACCACGCTCTACCTGCAAAGCGTTGTCAACTACTCGCCGTATCGCACGGCGAGGGAGTTCCTCGCGATGGCGGCCGCCATGATCGTCGCTTCGCTGCTGGCCGGGCGGCTGGTCGCGGCGATCGGGCCGCGCCTTCCCATGGCGGGCGGCTGCGTTCTCGCGGGCGCCGGGCTTCTTTGGACCGACGTCGTGCTGCAGGCATCGGTCCCCGCCGCCGGGCCGCTCGCCGCGGGACTGGCACTCGCCGGCGTCGGCTTCGGCCTCACCGTGGTCCCGGTGACCTCGGTCGCCCTCGCCGTCGTCCGGCCCGCCAAGTCGGGCATGGCCGCGTCGGCGACGAACACCAGCCGCGAGCTCGGCTCGGTGCTCGGCGTCGCCGTGCTCGGCGCGCTGGTGAACGCCTCGCTCACCTCCAGCCTGTCCCAGCGCCTGCACGCCCTCGGGATCCCGAACGTCTTCCAGGCGATCGTCATCCACGCGATCGAGACGGGCCAGGTCCCCCAGAGCTCGAGCTACGCGCAGACCTACGGCGCGATCGTGAACAAGGTGATCTCCGCTGCTTTCGGCGCGTTCCGCGAGGGTCTGCATCTCGCCCTCGTCACCTCCGCCGCGCTCGTCCTCGCGGCGGCCGTGGTCTCGCTCGGAACGCTGCGGCACGGTCGCGGAGCCGACGACGACAGCGACCCCGACACCGCCGAGCCGGTGCGGTCAGCCTGAGGCCGGCTCGCGCGGGAGGAGCTGAGCGAGCGCCCCGGGTCGGCCGCGCCAGAGCACCTGGATCCCGTGCCGAAGGAGCAGGCGGGTGAACCACAGCGTCGAGGCCGCCACGCCGCCGAGATCAAGCCCCCAGGTCGCAAGCGTCCGCAGGACGAGGAAGCTCTGCAACGACGCCCCGAACAACAGCCACAGTCCGACTCCGGCGTTGACGAGCAGGATCGCCCCCCACAACAGCGCGATCCGGGAGAAGAAGCGACGGACGAAAGGGCGTTGAAGGAGCCGGTGGTCGAGCGGGCAGAAGTCGTGTACGAACCGCTCGGTGAGCGGGCGGCCGCGGCGCGCCGAGACGAGGAAGGCGACACCGAGCACGACCGTTCCGGCCACGGGTTGTGCGAAGTAGACGATGGCGCTCCCGGTGAGGTAGGCGAGCACGCTGCGCAGCGCGAGCAGGGCCGCGCCCACCACGACGACCGCCGGCACACGCCGGCGGCGCGCGAGGCGCCGGGCGAACGCGGCTCACTCCAGCACAGCGCGGCGACGATCGCTGCCCGCTCGCCGGCGAGGACAAGGGCGACGGAGAAGACCACCGCCGGTCCGGCCCCGCCGTCGACGAGAGTCGGGAGCGCGTGCCGGAGCGAGGAGCCGAGCGAGGGCAGGCGGAGCGCAAGACCGTGGGGCGCGTCCTCGCTCTCCCGATCCGCGCGCGGCGGGAGGGCGGAGTTCGGGAGTGCGATCCCCCGACCGTATCGGCTCGGCACCCGCCGGCGGCCGCGTCGACGCGCCTTGCGCGGGACCGTTCGGAGCGACGATCGTGGACGGCGGGCGAAAAGGCGGAGGCAGTCGGTGCCCGCCGCCCGGCGCGAGAGACCAGGGAGGGCGCGTGTCACTTGCTCGGATGCTCCTTCGGACGACCGTCGGTGGACTGATGGCGGGTCACGGCCTGCAGAAGCTGCGCGGCAGCTTCGGCGGAGGCGGCCTCGCGCGCACGGAGGAGATGATGCGCGGCATCGGCATGCACCCCCCCGCGCTGCAGGCACGCCTCGTCGCTCTGACCGAGACCTGCGGCGGCGCGCTGACCGCGCTCGGGCTCTTCTCGCCGCTCGGACCGGCAATGATCTGCGGCACGATGGCGACGGCGATCCGCAAGGTCCACCTGAAGAACGGGCTGTGGAACTCAAAGCGCGGGTATGAGTACAACCTCACCCTGCTCGCCGCCTCCATCGCCCTCGCGGCCGACGGCCCCGGGGCCCTTTCCCTCGACCGGCTACGGGGCCATGAGCGTTCGGGGCTCGTCTGGGGGCTCGCCGCGCTCGGCCTCGGGATCGGCGCGGCGGCGGCCAATGACGCCCTCTCCGAGCGGCTGCGGCCCGCCGAACCTTCGTCCCCCGCCGAGGAGCCCGCGCCCGACGCGGCGGACGCCACCACGCCCGCCACCGACTGAGGCGGGACTCGCCCCCTTCGCGTCGCAGCGCGAAGCGAGCGGTCGCGCCGCCGGCGGCGGTCTCAACACCCATGGGCCGCCGCCGGCTGCGCACCCTTGCGAGCACGTTTCTACCCCACCTCCGCGCCGCGCGCGCCGTCGGCGCGAGGCGGGCCGGGCCGGCGTCCCTAGCATGGCGGCATGGCGCTCTACGACACCCCCGTCACCGCACTCGACGGCACGCCACTCGACCTGAGGGCGTTTTCAGACATGGCCCTGCTCGTCGTGAACGTCGCCTCGCGCTGCGGGTTCACGCCGCAGTACAGCGGGCTCGAGAAGCTCCATGCGCGCTACGGGGACCGCGGCTTCTCGGTACTCGGCGCGCCCTGCAACCAGTTCGGTGCGCAGGAGCCGGGCACCCCGGCCGAGATCTCGGAGTTCTGTTCGACCACCTACGGCGTCACCTTCCCCCTCACCGCCAAGCTCGAGGTCAACGGGGACGGACGTCACCTGCTGTTCGCCGCGCTCACCGCTGCCGCCGACGACGACGGCGAGGCCGGTGAGGTGCGCTGGAACTTCGAGAAGTTCCTCGTCGCGCCCGGTGGCGCCGTCGTGCGCCGGTTCCGTTCCGCCGTCGAACCCGAGTCGCCCGCGCTCGTTGCGGCGATCGAGGCGGCGCTGCCCGCCTGACGCGTGGACGACCCTGGGACCGGGCCGCTCGTCGCCGTCGAGGATCCCGGCGACGAGCGCCTCGCCGACTACCGGGACCTCAACGACCCGGCCGCGCGTGCCACCCGGGAGGGGCGTGACGCGATCTTCGTGGCCGAGGGGCGCCTCGCGGCCGGCGCGCTCGTTGCGTCAGGCTGGCCCCTGCACTCGCTGCTCGTCGACGACCGCCAGATCGGCCACGTCGCGGACCTGGTCGCCGCCGTGCGGCGCCGTGGTGCTCCCGTCTATGTCGCGCCCCGCGCCGTTCTCGGCGCGACGGTCGGCTTCCCCCTCCACCGGGGGGTCGTCGCGATCGGCGGGCGCCGAGAACCGCGGGCCGTGGCGGAGGTCCTGCGCGACGCCTCCGCCGGCTGCGGGGCGCCCGTCGTCTGCGTCCTCGAGGGTCTGAACGACCACGAGAACCTCGGTGCGCTGTTTCGCAACGCCGCGGCCTTCGGCGTGCGCGCCGTGCTGCTCGACCCGACCTGCGCCGATCCCCTCTACCGGCGCTCGGTCCGCGTATCGCTGGGCCACGTGCTGCGGATTCCCTTCGCCCGCACCGGACCACTCCCCGCCGCCTTCGGCGAGCTCGAGGCCGCCGGTTTTCCCGTCTTCGCCCTCAGCCCCCACGCCGACGGGACCCCGCCAACCGGTGAGCTGGCCTCGTGGGCGCGGGGACGTCGCGGGCGGGCGACGGCCGTGCTCGTCGGCGCCGAGGGCCCCGGGCTCACAACCGGCGCGCGCCGCGGCGCGCGCGAGGTGGTCTCGATCCCGATGGCGCACGGCGTCGACTCGCTGAACGTCGCGACCGCGGCGGCGATCGCCTTCTACGAGCTCAGCCGGGCCGGCGCCTGACACATCCCCCCAAGCCGCGCTGCCCGAATGCACAATGGGCGCTCGGCAGGGAGGAAGCGGTGGTCCGACGGCAGAGAGACGGCAGCGCCGATGGCCGCCCCGGGGGGCGGGAGGACAAGCTCGTGCGCAGCGAGCACTGGCACGGCCTCGTCCCGGGCGACATCGTCAAGGTCAGCGGCGAGCGCGGTGCCCTGTTCATCTACCGCTGCCACGTCCTCAACCGGCGCAACGGCGCGTGCTGGGTCGAGCTCGACGAGCTCGCGCACGGGTCGCGCGGCGCGGTCCCGGCCCGGAGCGCAACGCCACACGCCGTCGTCCGCCGTCAAAGAAGTGTCGAGGTCGAACGCGTCGTGCGCCTTCCCCGCCAGAGACGCCGGCGCGAAGCGCCCCAGGGCACCCAGGAGAGCTTCGGGCTCTTCGCGTCGGAGAGCGCGGCGCCCCTCGACACGCCGTGACCTCCGACCGGCGGGGGGCGACCGGCGCCGGCGCGACCGCACCGGTGACGGGGGCGCCGAGGTGGCGCCGGCCACGACGAGAGGGCCGCCGTGGCGCGTCGGGCGGAGCCGGCCGACGCGCACGCGCCGGCGCGGACGCGCCTTGGCCGCGGCACCGGCCCGACCGTGGTCCGCAGCCCTCGGCGCCGAGATCGCGCGATCGCGCCTATCCGACGCATCTGAACCGGCGTGCTTTCGCTCGCGCCCTTCTCGTCACGACGGGCGCTGACGCGCCGGGCACGACGCGAATGCCACCACGGGAGGCGGGCGCCCCGAGCGGCGCCGGCCCCGAGCCGGCAGCGCTCAGATGTCGAGGCTGACGCACTGGCTGTCCGCGGGCACGTCCGCGGCACGGACCGCAGCCGCGCCCCGGGACCGGGCTTTGAGCCACACCCACCCGCCCCCTCGACGCCAGGTCTCGGTCCACCCCCCCCGGGGGTGGATCCCGTCCGTCAGGATCACCCCGGGAGGCGAGAACTGCTCTCCTTGACGATCGCGTTCCACCCCTCTTCCCCCGTCCGGCCCGGTCGCTCGCCGGTGGAGGCAGCGCGCCCGAAGCAGCCGGCACGCGCCGCACAGAGGCGCAAGGTCGCGACCGCGCGCCTTCTCGGGCACGGAGGGCGCCGGTGCACGCCCGGGCGCCGCTGCGCCGGGGTCACGAGCACGACCGGGCGCTCGCCCTTGCCGCACGCGGTCCGCCACCGGCCATCCGAGGCCCGACCCGGGCCGGTGCGCGGACAGCGGGCACCTCGGCGTGCGGAGGACAGAGCGCTCGCCGACCCAGACCTTCGCCGGAGTCCGGCCGCCGCCAGATCCCCGTCGGCGAGCCGACGCCGCCCCGATGCCGGAGGCGGTCTCGGGGCGGATTCGTCCCGCCGCGGGCAGGGGTCGGGGCGACCGCGCGCCCTTCGGCGCCGCGGGAGACGGCCGGGAGGCCGAACGGCCTCGGCGTGCGCCCGTCCCCCGGGGGGTTTAGCGAGGCTGCAGCGCCGGGCGCGCAGCGCGCTCACCGGGGTCGGCGAGCGCACCCCCGGGGGTCGATGCCGACCCTGTTCGTCCAGCGCGCTCATGACACGGTGCGAAGCACGATCGCGTCGCCCT
>JAKABX010000082.1 GCA_021796545.1 Actinomycetes bacterium | reverse complement strand
ATCTGGGGGCGCGCCGTCGACTACCAGGAGCCGCCCGACGACGACGACGACGTCGTCGTCGACTTGCGCACCGGAAGCATGAGCGTCGCCGCCACGCTGCGCGCGCCGGGTCGGACGAGCGCCCAGGTCCCGCCGAAGTTCACGATCCCCTCGCCGTGGTCCTCATGGGGTCCCTTGTCGCCGACGAAGCCGTAGAGGGGATAGCCGTTGAAGGTCACCTGCTTGGTCTTGCTCCCCCGCCGCACGAGTCCCACGTGGCCGGCGACGCCCGCTCCGACGCGCACGGCGGTGACCGACGCCGCGACAACCACGGGGGGCCAGATCGACGCGCAGCGACCCGTGCACGTGAGCTTTGCGCCCTTCTCGCTGGAGAGCGCGTAGACGCTGTCGCCCCGCGCCGTCGCCAGCGCGGCCCCGTGGCCGGGCACCCGGACGACCGTGAGGACGACCGGCGCCACGCCGTGGCGGACGGTCCGGGCGGGCAGGGTTCCCGCGCCCGCGGCCGCCGGCACGGCGAGCGCGACGGCGCCCGCCGCAAGCGGTGCCGCGGGCCACCAGCGCGGCGCCCGTGCCGTGGTTTTCCTGCTCGCTCGCCTGTCTCCCATCGGACCTCCCTTCACCGGCCGGCCGCCCGGCACGCGTAGTACTACGGATGAGCGTGCCCGACGGATTGCGCCGACCAATCCGAACGGCGCCGGACGGCGTATGAATTGGACAGTGCGACGCGCGTCCCTTCCCGGTGGCCTCCCCGACGAGGCGCTGCTCGCGGCGATGGCGCACGGCGACGCCGACGCCGGCGCCGCGTTCGTCCGGCGCTACGCGGCACGCGTCTACGGCCTGGCCCTCAAGGTTGTCGGGGATCCCGGGCTCGCGGAGGACGTGAGCCAGGAGACCTTCGTGCGCTGCTGGCGACACGCCGCGGTCTACGACCCCCGACGGGGCCCGGCCACGACCTGGGTGCTGACCATCGCGCGCAACCTCGCGATCGACACGCTGCGTCTGCAGCGCCCCATCCCCTTCGACCCCGCGCTGCTCGTCGAACTGTGGGCGCCGGCGGCCGGGCCCGCTCCCGAGGACGAGGCCGTCGGACGCGACGCGCTCGCCGAGGTGCGCGTGGCGCTCGGGTCGCTCTCGCCCGCCCAGCGCCGGGCGCTCCTGCGGGCGACGTTCGGGGGCCAGAGCGCCGCCGAGATCGCCGAAGCCGAAGCCATCCCCGTCGGCACGGCGAAGACCAGGATCCGCGCCGGGCTGCTCAAGGTCCGTGCCGCTCTCGCCGAACGGGAGCGGCCGTGACCCGCGCCCTGCCCAATGACGCCGGACACGAGGCCGCCAGCGAGGAGCTCGCCGAGCTCGCCCTCGGGGTGCTGGCCGGGGAGCGGCGCACGGAGCTCCTGCAGCACTGCGAACAGTGCGTCGCGTGCCGGCGCGAGCTCGCGGAGCTCGCCCAGGGTCTCGACGCGCTCTTGTGCGTCGCGCCCGCCGTGGAGCCGCCGGCCGGCTTCGAGGCACGCGTCCTCGCCGCGATCGCCCCCCGGCGGCGGCGCCGGCCGCGACTCACGGCCCGCGCCCGCCGCGTCCTTGTGGCCGCGGCACTGGTGCTCGGCGCCGGGCTCACCGGCGCGGGGCTCACCCGCGCGCTGGCGCCGCCGGCCGCGGCGCGCACCGCCGCGCTCGTCGTCCACGGTCACGGCCGGGGCGAGGTCGTCGTCACCGGGGAGCGCTCGCCCCTCCTCGTCGTCAGGCTCCAGGGAGGCAACTGGCCGGCATGGGTGAGCTGCGAGCTCGTCACCGCCGCGGGCCAGCGCATCGCGCTCGGCCCCTACGCGGTCGGCCCCCGCGGGGGCATCTGGTCGGCCCGCCTCGCCGTGCCGGCGACGACCCTTGACAGCGTGCGGCTGATCTCGGCCGACGGCTCGGTGCTCGCCTGGGCGCCGCTTCGCGCCTGACGCGTCCGGACTGAGAGCGGGCGGCCGTAGGATTCGGCCGTCCGCCGGTCGCGACGCCGGGCGGGAGCGGGGAAGGGAGCGCCGGGCAGATGATCGGAGAGGCGGTGGCGCTGCCGTCGGGGGCCTCGCCGGTCACCCGTGGCCACCTGCTGCGCTACCGCGCGCTCGCGTTCGGCACGGCGACGCTGCTGATCGTCCTCGTCTTCGTCGGGGTCCCGCTGCAGTTCCTCGCCCACCGGCCAGAGGTCGCGAACACCGTCGGGACGATCCACGGCTTTCTGTATCTCATCTACCTCCTCGTCGCGTTCCAGCTCTGCCGACGCGTCGGCGTCCCCCGCCTCAAGTTCGCGCTCGTCCTGCTGGCGGGGACGGTGCCGTTCTGCGCCTTTGTCGCCGAGCGCTACCTCACCCGCCGCTTCGCCGCGCTCGGCGCGCCGGGGGGCGCCGCGGCCGAGAAGGCGGTGGCGCCGGGGGGGTGGCGGCGCCGGTGGCTGTCACGCCGGGCGCTGCTCCTGCACGGAGAGGTGCTCGTCGTCGCACCGGGGTGCGCGGCGGCTGGGTGGTGGCAGGCGACGCGCGCGCTCGCGGGCAACAGCCTGAGCTGGGTCTACTCCGTCGAGTGGCCGCTGTTCGCCGTGCTCGCGCTGATCGGGTGGTGGTACCTGATCCACGAGGACCCCGCCGCGCTCGCGGCGCGCAAGCAGCGTCCGCTTCCCGGCTCCGACGCCCCCACGGCCCCGGCGCGGGTCGCGACCGTCGAACGCTTCACCGCCCGGCTCGCGACGACGCTCGCGCTGCTCGTCGTGGCCGAGTTCGCGATCGGGGTCGCGACGCTCGTCGTCGTGCCGCCCGGCCGGCCGAGCGGCTGGGTGCCGCAGACCGGCGCCGGCCTCTATGTCATCCACGCGAGCCTCGCGATCCCGCTCGCGATCGGGGCGGTGCTCCTTGTCGGGCGCGTCGCCAACCGCTCGCGCGTGGCCCGGCTCTCCGGCGGGATCGGCGCGGCGGGGATCGCGATCGCCGGCCTCGGCGGCCTGCTCTGCGAGCCGCACGCCGTGCGGATCCTCGGCATCGCCGTGATGTTCCTCGGGTCGGTGGTCGCCGCCTTCGGCTACTTCCTCCCCGCCTTCGAGCGCCTCGAGCGCTGAGGGGCGCTCAGCTCGCGGGGCTGTGCGGACCCGCGAGGTCGACGTCGCCCTCGCGGCGATGCGGCATGGCCGAGGCCGGGATCGAGCCGAGCCGGCCGGCCTGGTAGTCCTCCATCGCCTGGATGATCTCCTCCCGGGTGTTCATCACGAACGGCCCGTAGTGCACGACGGGCTCGCGGATCGGCTGGCCGCCGAGGAGCAGGACCTCGAAGTCCGTGCTCGGCCCGTCCTGGTTGCCGGCCGCGGCGAGGCTCACGACCTCGCCGGGTCCGTAGACCGCGAGCTGGCCGACGTGCACCGGCCGGCGCTCGGCCCCGACGCTTCCCCGGCCCGCAAGCACGTAGGCGAGCGCGTTGAAGCTCGGCCGCCAGGGAAGCTCGATCGCGGCGCCCGGGCTCAGCGTCGCGTGGACCAAGGTGACCGGGGTGAAGGTGATGCCCGGCCCCACATGGCCGGCGAGCTCGCCGGCGATCACCCGCAGCAGCGCGCCGCCGTCGGCCGTCGTCACGAGCGCCGCCTGGTTGCCGCGGATGTCCTGGTAACGGGGCGGGTTCCACTTGCTGGCGGCGGGAAGGTTGACCCAGAGCTGGATGCCGTGGAACAGCCCGCCGGAGGCGACGAGCTCGGGGGGCGGTGCCTCGATGTGGAGGATCCCGGCACCCGCGGTCATCCACTGGGTGTCGCCGTTGGTGATACGGCCGCCGCCGCCGTTCGAGTCCTGGTGGTCGAAGGTGCCGTCGATGATGTAGGTGACGGTCTCGAAGCCCCGGTGGGGGTGCCATGGCGTCCCCTTCGGCTCCCCGGGGGCGTAGTCGACCTCGCCCATCTGGTCCATGTGGATGAACGGGTCGAGATCGGCCGACGACACCCCCGCAAAGGCGCGCCGGACCGGGAATCCCTCCCCCTCGAGGCCGCGGGGCGCCGTCGTCACCGAGCGGACCGGACGTGGCCGGGCCACGGCGGGGTCGGGCGTGGGAATGCGGGGGAGGACGAGAACATCCTCGACGCTGACGGCAGGCATGGTGGCCTCCTCGGGGGCTCGAGGCGCGGTCCAGCACCCCGGTGGGCGCCGCACCTACGCACCACGGACAACGATTGTTGTGCGCGCACTATTTCGCGCCCGTTCGCCGGGCACCGCCGGTGCCCCAAACGACGATCCCGCGGCCCAACGCCGCGCCGCAACCCGCCCGCGCCGAGCGCGCGCAGCTCACCGCCGTGGCTTCAGTTGCGGGCGCGCCGCCGCCGGCTGCGCCGGCGCGCGAGGAGCCGCAGAAGCTTGCGCAAGATGAACGCCACGGCGCGCTCCTCTCTCGGTCGCGGGCGCCGAGCGATCGGCGCACCGAGAATGGCGCGAAGGTTAGCGGGCCGCGGCGCCCGAGCGCGACGAGCCGACCCGCTTGCCACGCCGCCCCGAAGCGGCCAAGGTGGCACATGACCGCCGAGCGCTACACCCACGGCCATCACCCGAGCGTGCTGCGCTCGCACACCTGGCGCAACGCCGAGAACTCGGCCGGCTACCTCCTCCCCCACCTGCGCCCGGGCAACGAGCTGCTCGACGTCGGCTGCGGACCGGCGACGATCACCGCGGATCTCGCGGCTCTCGTCGCGCCCGGGCGCGTCGTGGCGGTGGACAACGCGCCCGACGCGCTCGCCGCGGCGGCGACGACCTTGGCCGCGCGCGCGGTCACCGGAGTGGAGCTGCGGGCGGCCGACGTCTACGCCCTGCCCTTCGACGCCGGGAGCTTCGACGTCGTCCACGCGCACCAGGTGCTCCAGCACCTGCGTGACCCGGTCGCCGCACTCGTCGAGATGCGGCGGGTCTGCCGGCCGGGTGGGATCGTCGCCGCCCGGGACAGTGACTACCCCGCAATGACGTGGTACCCCGCGCTCCCCGAGCTCGACGCGTGGCTCGACGTCTACCTGCGCGTCGCCCGCTCGAACGGCGCCGAACCCGCGGCGGGCCGCCGCCTGCTCTCCTGGGCGCACGCGGCGGGCTTCCCGGAGGTGACGCCGGGCGCGAGCGCCTGGTGCTATGCGACCGCCGAGGAGCGCGCGTGGTGGGGCGAGCTGTGGGCCGAGCGGGTGACCGCGTCGGGGTTCGCGACCCAGGCCAAGGAGAACGGCGCCGCGACCGCCGCCGAGCTCGCGACGATCGCGCGGGGGTGGAGAAGCTGGGCGGCAACCCCGGACGCCTGGTTCGGCATCCTGCACGCTGAGGTGCTCTGCCGCGCCTGAGCCGCCTCTTCGGAGGTGCGCCGCGCCGGCCCCGAGGCGGGGCGCAAGCCTTCGCCAGGCTCGCCCCCGGCGAACCGGTCCCGGGGAGCGCGAGCGTTCGCGGGCACCGCTCCGGTCGCCGCTTCGGCCACCGGAGCGGTGGTGCGCGCGCAAGACTCGACGCGCTCGCCCGCAGCAGGTAGTTTCTGCACCCCGTGAGGGCGAGGATCTTGACCCCGCTCGCCGCGGGGGTGATCCTGGCCTCTGCGCTGGGCGCCTTTCCCAGTCTTCTAGCGCCCGCGGGCGCCGCCAGCATCAACGGTGACCACCACACCATCACCACCTTGGAGGCGCAGCTCGCGGCCCAAGGCGTGCGCGCCGAGCAGCTCGTCCAGCGCTACGACGCCGCGCAGGCCAAGGTCCAACAGACCAGCGCCCGCCTCGCCGTCACGCGCCACGTCCTTGCGGCCGAACGGGAACAGAGCGCCACCCAGGCCGTCCGTCTGCGCGCGGTCGCGGTCGCCGCGTACGTCGACGCCGGCACCATCGCCGACAACCCCCTGCTCGCGGGGTCGACGGGGGACGGCGCTGCGAGCGTCTACGCCTCGGTCGCCGCGAGTCGCCTCGACTCGGCCATCGCCAGCTATCAGGACGCCCAGCACCGGGTGAGCGTCGCGGCGGCGACCCTCCAGCACGAAGAGCAGGCCGCGCAGGCGGCGGTGCAGCGCCTCCGTCCGGCGGCCGCGGCCGCCGAACAGGCGGTCGCGCGGGACAACGCCCTCCTCGTCGGGACCAAGGCGAACCTCGCCCACCTCGTCCTCGTCGCCCAACAGCGCCATGCGGAACAGGTAGCAGCAGCCGAGCGCGAGCTTGCGCGCCGTGCCGCGCAGGCCGCGGCGGCCGCGGCGGCCCGACGTGCCGCGGAGATCGCCGCCGCGGCACCCGCTGCGCCCGCGGGAGGCCTCGTCCGCCACGTCATCGCACGTCCGAAGGCCCGGCCAACCCCGGCGCCGGGCACACCGGCTGCGGGCACACCGGCTGCGGGCACACCGGCTGCGGGCACACCGGCTGCGGGCACACCGGCTGCGGGCACACCGGCTGCGGGCACACCGGCTGCGGGCACACCGGC
>JAKABX010000081.1 GCA_021796545.1 Actinomycetes bacterium | reverse complement strand
GCGAGTCCCTCGGCCTCGACGTCGACGATGACCGTCTCGCCGACCCGGAACTCCTTCCAGAGCAGCTTCTCCGAGAGCGGGTCCTCGATCAGCTGCTGGATCGCACGGCGCAGCGGCCGCGCGCCGAGTGCGGGCTCGTAGCCGCGCCGGGCGACGAACTCCTTGGCCGCCCGGGTGAGCTCGAGCCCGATCCCCTGGGACTCGAGCTGCTCGCGCACCCGCTTGATCATCAGGTCCACGATCTGGACGACCTCGTCCAGCTGGAGCTCGTGGAAGACGATGACCTCGTCGATGCGGTTCAGGAACTCGGGGCGGAAGTGCGCCTTGAGGGCCTCCTGCACCTTCTGCTTCATCCGCTCGTAGGTCACGGCCTCGCTGGCCTTCTGGAAGCCGACCGACGCCTTGCGCAGGTCCGCCGTCCCGAGGTTCGAGGTCATGATCAAGACGGTGTTCTTGAAGTCGACCGTGCGACCCTGGGAGTCGGTGAGACGACCGTCCTCGAGGATCTGCAGCAGCGCGTTGAACACGTCGGGGTGGGCCTTCTCGACCTCGTCGAAGAGCACGACCGAGAACGGCTTGCGCCGCACGGCCTCGGTCAGCTGGCCGCCCTCCTCGTAGCCGACGTATCCCGGCGGCGAGCCGACGAGCCGGCTGACCGTGTGCTTCTCCATGTACTCGCTCATGTCGAGCTGGATGAGCGCCGACTCGTCACCGAACAGGAACGCGGCGAGCGCCTTGGCGAGCTCGGTCTTGCCGACGCCGGTGGGGCCGAGGAAGATGAACGACCCGGCGGGGCGCTTGGGGTCCTTCAGGCCCGCCCGCGTCCGGCGGATCGCCCGCGCGAGGGCAGCGATCGACTCCTCCTGGCCGACGATCCGCTTGTGGAGCTCGTCCTCCATCCGGAGCAGCTTCGCGGTCTCCTCCTCGGTCAGCTTGTAGACCGGGATGCCCGTCCAGTTGGCGAGCACGTCCGCGATCACGTCCTCGTCGACGACGTCGAAGAGCTCGACGCCCTCGGAGCGCCACTCCTGCTCGAGCGCGGCCTTGCGGTCGAGCTTGGCCTGCTCCTGCTCGCCCAGCTTGCGCACGAGCTCGGCGTTGTTGCGCTGGCGCGCCGCCTCGACCTCCGCGTGCAGCTTGACGAGCTCGGTCTCGAGCCGGCGGTGCTCGGGCGGGGTCGACATCCGACGGATCCGCAGCCGGCTGCCCGCCTCGTCGATCAGGTCGATCGCCTTGTCGGGCAGGTAGCGGTCGGAGATGTAGCGGTCCGCGAGGTTCGCCGCGGCCACGAGCGCCTGGTCGGTGATCGTGACCTGGTGGTGCTCCTCGTAGCGGTCGCGCAGGCCCTTCAGGATCTCGATCGTGTGCTCGAGCGAGGGCTCCTCGACCTTGATCGGCTGGAAGCGGCGCTCGAGCGCGGCGTCCTTCTCGAGGTGCTTGCGGTACTCGTCGAGGGTCGTCGCGCCGATCGTCTGCAGCTCGCCGCGCGCGAGCATCGGCTTCAGGATCGAGGCCGCGTCGATCGCGCCCTCGGCCGCGCCCGCGCCGACGAGGGTGTGCAGCTCGTCGATGAACAAGATGGTGTCGCCCCGGGTGCGGATCTCCTTCAGGACCTTCTTCAGGCGCTCCTCGAAGTCGCCGCGGTAGCGGCTGCCGGCGACGAGCGCGCCGAGGTCGAGCGTGTAGAGCTGCTTGCCCCGCAGCGTATCGGGAACGGCATCCGCGACGATCTGCTGGGAGAGCCCTTCCACGATCGCGGTCTTGCCGACGCCCGGCTCGCCGATGAGCACCGGGTTGTTCTTCGTGCGGCGCGAGAGCACCTGCATGAGGCGCTCGATCTCGCGGTCGCGCCCGATCACGGGGTCGAGCTTGTGCTCGCGGGCGAGCTGGGTGAGGTTGCGGCCGAACTGATCGAGCACCGGCGAGCCCGCGGACGACTGCTCGGGGGTCCCCGAGCCCGCCGTCGCACCGGCCGTCTCGCGCCCCATCGAGCCCGACAGCAGCTGGATGACCTGCTGGCGGACCCGGGGCAGGTCGGCGCCGAGCGACTGCAGGACCTGGGCCGCGACGCCCTCGCCCTCGCGCACGAGGCCGAGGAGCATGTGCTCGGTCCCGATGTAGTTGTGGCCGAGCTGGAGGGCCTCGCGCAGCGACAGCTCGAGGACCTTCTTCGCCCGCGGCGTGAACGGCGGCGACCCCGTCGGCGCCGACCCCGCGGGACCGATCGTCTCCTCGACCTTCTCGCGCACGGCTTCGAGCGAGATCCCGAGCGACTCGAGGGCCTTGGCTGCAAGACCCTCACCCTCGTGGATCAGACCGAGCAGGATGTGCTCCGTCCCGATGAAGCTGTGGTTGAGAAGGCGCGCCTCCTCCTGTGCAAGGACGAGAACTCTCCGTGCCCTGTCGGTGAATCGCTCGAACAATCTCCGACTCCCTCTGTTCGACCTCTTCCGCCCCAGTCTACAGACCGGGCTCCCTGACCAGCCCCCGCCCGCCGGGGCCGGCACTGACACCTCCGTCTTCCAACGACCCCGCGCCGCGCGCTGTCCAGCCCGCCGGGTCTCTCTCCCCGTTTGGCCACCTCGTCGGGGCCGCCCAGGGGCTGGGAAGCGGCCACGTTGCGGGCGCTGGCGACCGGTGGCGTATCGTGCAGGCTGGTGAACGCCCCTGAGCTCTTCGTGCTTCCCGTTCCGGAGGAGGAATTCGTCCGACTCGAGGGGTGCCTGCGCACGATGGTGCGCCAGGGCGACCCCTTCTTGGACGAGGTCGCGAGCCACCTCATCAACGCGGGCGGCAAGCGCCTGCGCCCCGCGCTCGCGCTGACCGCCGCGGCACTTCGTGGCGGTCCGGCGACCGAGGAGGTGCTCCAGGGTGCGGTCTGCGTCGAGCTGGTCCACCTCGCCTCCCTCTACCACGACGACGTCATGGACGAGGCGACCCGGCGCCGCAACGTCGTCAGCGTCAACGGGCGCTGGGGGAACCTCGTCGCGATCGTCGCGGGCGACCTGCTGCTCGCGCGCTCCGCCGAGATCGCCGCCTCGCTCGGCACCGAGGTCGCGACGCTCATCGCGACGACGCTCGCCCGGCTCTGCCAGGGCCAGCTCAGCGAGGTCCAGGCCGCCTACCGCGTCGAGCGGACCGAGGCCTCCTACCTCTCGACGATCTCCAACAAGACCGCCGCGCTGATGGCCGCGGCGTGTCGCATCGGGGGGATCACCGCCCAGCTCGAGCACGCCGAGATCGACGCGCTCACCCACTTCGGCGAGTGCCTCGGGGTCGTCTTCCAGATCCGCGACGACGTCCTCGACGTCGTCGCCAGCGAGGAGGAGCTCGGCAAGCCCCCGGGCCAGGACCTCGCCGAGGGGACCTACACGCTCCCCGTCCAGCGCGCCCTGCTCGACCGCCAGGTCGGCCCGCGACTCCGGGAGCTGCTCGGCCACCCCCTCGGCTTCGAGGAGCTCCAGATCGCGCGCGAGCTGGTCGCGGGCTCGACCGGGATCGCCCAGGCCGCCGACGTCGCCCGCCGCTACGCCGCGGAGGCCGCCGAGGCGGCGATGAGCCTCGGCGGCGGACCGGTTCCCCGGGCGCTCACCGAGCTCGGCCTCGGCCTGCTCGACGACCTCGAGCGCTCGACGCGCGCGCTCGCGAGCTGAGGCCTCCCGGGCTCAGCTCGCAGCGTCCCGCCCGGCGTCGTCGCCGGCGGGAAAGGGGCGCAGCGCCGGGAAGAGGACGACCTCGCGGATGTTCGCCCGGTCGGCGAGCACCATGACGAGCCGGTCGATGCCGACCCCGAGGCCGCCCGTCGGGGGCATCCCGTGCTCGAGGGCGCGCAGGAACTCCTCGTCGAGGGCCATCGCCTCCTCGTCGCCCGCGGCGCGCGCGGCCATCTGTGCCACCAGGCGTCGGCGCTGCTCGTCGGGATCCGCGAGCTCGCTGAACGCGTTGGCGAGCTCGCGTCCGGCGACGATCGCCTCGAAGCGTTCGACGTAGCCCGGTCGGCTGCGGTGGTCGCGCGCGAGCGGGGAGACCTCCTTCGGGTAGTCGGTGACGAAGACCGGGTCGAAGAGCCCGGCCTCGACCCTCTTGTCGAAGACCTCGACGAGCACCTTGCCGGGACCGTCGGCCTCCTCGACCCGGACCCCGAGCGCCCGGGCACGCCGGCGCAGCTCGTCGGCCCCGAGCTCCAGCCTCAGCACTTCCCCGGTGTGCTCCTCGATCAGCTCCTCCAAAGTCGCGCGGCGCCACGGCGGGGTGAGGTCGAGAACGCGGCCCTGGTAGGTGAGCGTGGTCGCGCCCACCGTCGCGCGCGCCGCGGCCGCGACCATCTCCTCGGTGAGCTCCATGATGTCGCCGTAGTCGGCGTAGGCCTGGTAGAGCTCGAGCATCGTGAACTCGGGGTTGTGCCGCGGCGAGATCCCCTCGTTGCGGAAGACCCGCCCGATCTCATAGACGCGCTCGAGGCCGCCGACGACCAGGCGCTTCAGGTACAGCTCGAGCGCGATGCGCAGGTAGAAGTCGGCGTGCAGCGCGTTGTAATGGGTGACGAAGGGCCGCGCGTGCGCCCCGCTCGCGACCGGGTGGAGCACGGGCGTCTCGACCTCGACGAAGCCGCGGGCGGCGAGGAAGTGGCGGATCCCGGCCACGACCGCCGAGCGCAGGAGGAAGACGTCGCGCACCCCCGGGTTCGCCCACAGGTCGACCTCGCGTTGGCGGTAGCGGGTCTCGACGTCGTGGACACCGCGCCACTTGTCGCCGAAGCCGCGCCGCGCCTCGGCAAGCAGGGTCCAGCGCGCGACGCGCACCGACAGTTCGCCACGGCGGGTGCGGACCACCTCGCCCTCGGCCCCCACCCAGTCACCGAGCGAGCGGTCCGTGAGGCCGCCGAAGTCGGCGGTCCCCGAGCGGTCCGCGAAGAGCTGGATCGAGCCCGTCCAGTCGCGCAGCTCGGCGAACGCGAGGTTGCCGTGGCGGCGCAGGGTCATCAGCCGACCGGCCACCACGACGGCGACGCCGGAGGAGGCCCCCGGCGCCAGCGCGCTGAAAGCCGGGTCCGCCGCGAGCTCACCGGCATGCCGGGTCGTCTCGTAGCGGTAGGGGACAGCGGCCGCGTCGCTCACCACTCACCCCCGCGGCGCTCGGGGTCCCGGCGCACGTTCATCTCGAACAGCAGGCGCAGCCCGTGGAGCGTCAGCCACGGCTCGATGCGGTCGACACGGCGCGCGTGGGGCGCCACCAGGGGGGCGAGTCCACCCGTCGCGAGCACGGTCAACTCACCGAGCTCCTCCTCGAGGCGCGCGCACATCCCGTCGACAAGCGCCGCGTGGCCGTAGATCGCCCCGGCCTGCATCGACTCGACCGTCGTCCGCCCGATCACGCGGCGCGGCTCGCCGAGGGCGACGCGGGGCAGCGCGGCCGCGTGGGCGTAGAGGGCGTCCATCGAGATGTCGAGGCCCGGGGTGATCGCCCCACCGAGGTACTCGCCCGCCGCCGAGAGGACGTCGAAGGTCGTCGCCGTGCCGAGGTCGACGACGACGAGCGGCGGCTGCACGAGGTCGAGCGCGCCGACCGCGTTCGTCACCCGGTCGGCGCCGACGTCGCGGGGGTTCTCGTAGCGGATCGGCATGCCGGTGCGGATTCCCGGACCGACGACGACGAGGGGGACGCTGAAGAAGCGCTCGGCCATCTCGACGAGAGCGGCGCGCACCCGGGGCACCGACGAGGAGACGACGAGGCCCTCGATCTCCTCCCCGCCCCCGTCGGCAACGTGGTCGAGGCGCACGCCGCCCAGCGCAAGCAGCTGTGAGAGCTGGAGATAGTGCTCCTCGGGGGTGCGTTCGGCGGCTGTCGTCACCCGCCAGTGGTCCCGGAGCCCGGGAAGCTCACCGGCCCGCGGGCGCTCGGACACCCCGGCGCCGTCGAACAGGCCGACGACGGTCTGGGTGTTGCCGACGTCGATCGCGAGCAGCATGGCTGTCTGTCTAGCCGACGTGTCCGGCCGGGGCCGTCGGCACTCAGGGCGCCGCGACGCGCACGATCTCGCCGACGGCGCGCACCGCTCCCGTGCTGAGCGCGTCCCCGAGCGGGCCGCGGCGCCAATCGGACGGGACGAGCCCCGGGGTCAGGTCCTCGAGGGGCGCGAGAACGAACGCCCGCTCGAGCGCGCGGGGGTGCGGAACTCTGAGACGCGCCGTGTCGACGCGAAGGGGTTCCCAACGCGTCGCGCCGGCCCGGTCGAGGAAGAGCACGTCGACGTCGAGCGTGCGCGCGCCCCAGCGCTCGCGGCGCACGCGACCCGCCTCGGCCTCGAGCGCGGCCGCGAGCTCGAGCACGCCCGCGGGCGCGAGGTCCGCCTCGAGGCGGACGACCGCGTTGAGATAGGCACCCTGGCCGGGTGGTCCCCCGACCGGGGCCGTCTCGTAGACGGGGGAGACGACGAGGCC
>JAKABX010000015.1 GCA_021796545.1 Actinomycetes bacterium | reverse complement strand
GGCTCGCGGCCGGCCTGCTCGCGGCCGAGACGCGCGCCGAAGACGTCCTGGCGCGCACGGCGCCCCGCGAGCTGTGCGCGCTGATCGTGGACGCGGACCGCGCGCAGGTCGCCGAGATCGCCGCGGAGGTGCGCGCGGCCTTCGCGCTGTTCGCTGCGCTTTCTCGCGACGAGCCGGGCGGGCAGCGAGCCGGTGCGGTGCTCGTCGGCTGGGCTGTGCTCGGAGACCCCGCCGACGGGGGGAGCGACGGGCTGGACGGGTTGTGGCACGCGGCACAGGCGGCCGCGCGCTGAGAGCGCGGCGCTCAAGTCCGACAGCTCGCCGCCGATGAAGCGATCGGGCGGGAGTCGCCACGTGACGCGGAGGAAGCTTCGATGCTCGTTCTCCACAACCTGCGCGGGGAGCCGATCGCGATCAACGGCGTTCTCATCGAGCGCGTCGAGGGGGACACCGAGACCCACATCACGCTCACGAGCGGCACGAGCTATATCGTGCAGGAGACGCTCGAAGAGGTGGTGAGCTTCCAGCGCGAGGACCGCGCGGAGGTCCAGGCGGCGGCGATCCGCCGCCTGGCCGGCGAGGACCCGCCGCGCGCTCTGCACGGCGACACCCCGCTGCGTCTCGTCCACCCCGCCGCCGACGACGCGGAGGCCGACACGTGAAGGACACCTGGACGCCACTTGCCATCGCCGGCGGACTCGTCTGCGTGGTCATCGCGACGGTCCTCGACGGCAGCAGCCCCGCCGTTCTTGTCAAGCCGTCACCGATCATCCTGGTCTTCGGCGGGACGTTCTTCGCCGCGACGGCGGGCTTCATGAAGTCGGACCTGCCGAGCCTGAAGGCGATCTTGAAGCGGGCCACCAAGAGCGACGCCTATGACATCGAGATCGCGATCGAGGAGATGGCCCGGCTTGCGGCGATCGCGAAGAGCCAGGGGATCATGGCGCTCGACCGGGAGGCGCACGCCGTCGAGGACCCCTTCTTGCGCCGGGGCATCGAGCTCGCGGTCGACGGCGTGAACTCCGAGGAGATCCTCGAGGTTCTGGAGAACGACATCGCCGCGACCCAGGCGCGCCACAAGACGGGCGCCAAGGTCTTTTCCGACATGGGCGGGTTCGCGCCGACCCTCGGGATCATCGGGACCGTCATGGGACTCGTCCACGTGCTGGGCAACCTCTCGAGCCCGGGGAGCCTCGGGCCGGCGATCGGCTCGGCGTTCACCGCGACGCTCTGGGGCGTGCTGAGCGCCAACCTCGTCTGGATCCCGATCGCCAACAAGCTGCGGCGCGCGAGCGCGCTCGAGCTGCAGATCCGCCAGATGGAGATCGAGGGCCTCCTCGCGATCCAAGCCGGCGCGAGCTCGCGCTTCGTGCGCACCCGCATGGAGTCCTTCCTTGCGCCCCAGGAGCGGCGCCGGGGCGACAAGAAGGTGGTCGCCGCATGAGCCGCGTCGCGCGCCGCCGGCACCGCCACGGCGAGGAGGACGAGGGCGAGGACAACAACGAACGTTGGCTGCTCACCTACTCCGACATGATCACCCTGCTCCTCGCCCTGTTCATCGTCCTGTTCGCGATGAGCTCGATCGACCAGCGCAAGTTCCTCGCGTTCGAGCGCGGGTTGACGGCGACCTTCAACCCCTCCGCCGTCACCCGGTCGGGTTCGGCCGGCCTCCTGCAGCAGACGAGCCTCACCCAGTTCGCGCGGCCCAACGCCGTCAGCGTCGGCCGGCTCTCGGGCACGCTCAGCGAGAACGAGAGCCAGCTCCGCGAGATCGCGCGCCGGGTCGAGGTCGCCCTCGCGCGCCGGGGCCTGTCGGGCGCGGCCTCCGTCGCCCTGACGACCCGCGGGGTGATCGTCCAGGTGCTGGCCGACAAGGCCTTCTTCGCCACGGACTCGGCCGCGCTCGGCCCGGTCGGGACCGAGGTGGTCGACACGATCGCCGCGGTCGTCCGCAGCGCGGCGAACGACCTCGTCGTCGAGGGCTACACCGACAACGTCCCGATCACCGGCGGTCCCTACGACTCGAACTGGGAGCTGTCCGCAGCCCGCGCAGCCAACGTGGCCGACCGCCTCAACGTCGTCGACGGCCTCGCTGCGACCCGGCTGTCCGCGCAGGGCTACGGCCAGACCCACCCTCTCGCCTCGAATGCGACGGCGGCGGGGCGGGCCGAGAACCGCCGGGTCGACGTGACCATCTTGAGCCTGGGAGCCGCGTGATGCCCGAGATCGCCTCTGCCCCCTCCACCCCGGCCGCCCAGGCGGCCGCGGCGCGCCTCGCCGCCATGCGCCCCCCGGCGGCACCCGGCGGGCACGCCGGCGATGCCGGTGCGCCGGGAGCCGCCACGACCAAGTCCGCGACAGCGCCGCCCGAGGCCGACAAGGCCAAGCGCAAGATCTCCAAGAAGGCGATCCTGATCGCGCTCGTGGTGCTCGCCGCCGGCTATGTCGCCAAGACCAAGCTTTTGAAGACGCACTACGCAGCCGGACAGAAGGTCCCCCTCGGGGCCATCGTCCCGCTCGGGACGATCACGACCAACCTCTCCGACGGCCATCTCGCGCAGGTCAGCCTCAGCCTCCAGCTGACCGCGCCGGCGAGCACCAAGCTCGTGGCCGGGGACCAGGACATGCTGACAGCGACCGCGGTGAGCGACCTCGGCGCGCAGACCTACAACGGCTTGATCCTGCCGGCGGGACGCGCGGCGCTGCGCGCGCAGCTGCTGGCGGGTTTTCGCGCCGACCTTGGAACCGCGGACGGCGCACCCCAGGTCGCCGCCGTCTATGTGACCCAGTTCATCCTGCAGTAACGCCGTCGCGCGCAAGCACCGCCCGCGGCGCCCTCAAGATGGGGGGCGCCCCTGCCGATGGTAGAGGGGTATGGAGACCCAGGAGTCTGTGCTCGACACGCTGGCGACGGCGATCGCCCGGCAGGTGGAGGCGCTCGAGAGCCTGCGCTTCCGCTTCGAGGTGCAGCAGATGATGCTGTCCGCCGGACGCTCGCGCTGGATCGGCGAGACGACCCGCGAGCTCGAGGGGGCGATCGCGTCGGTGCAGCTGTGCGACGAGGCCCTGCGCGCCGGGCTCTGCGACGCCGCCGTGCACGCGGCGGGCCTCTCGCCCGAGGCGACCCTGCGCGAGGTCGCCGAGGCGGTCGGCGAGCCGTGGTCCTACATCTTCCACCAGGCCCGCGACGAGCTGCGCCACGCGATCGAGCGGGTCGGCGCGCTCTGCGCGGAGAACCGCAAGCTCCTCGCCCGCGGGTTCCTGGCGACGAGCGAGGCGCTCGCGCTCCTCGGCGTCGCCCCGGCTGGCCTCGCGTACGACGCCTCGGGTGCGCCCCTGCGCGCCGCGGCCGGCGGCGCCACCTTGTTCAACGCGCGGGCCTGAGATGGACGGCGCGCTCTCCATCGCGTCCTCGGCCCTCGGGGCGGCGACGACCGAGATCGGCGTCACCTCCGAGAACCTCGCGAACGCGCAGACGTCAGGGTATGTGAGCGAGAGCGCTCAGCTCGCCGCCCAGGCGGGCGGCGATGCGCTCGGCGTCGGCGCGGGGGTGCTCGTCACCGGCGTCACCCGCCAGAGCGATCCACTGCTCGCGGCGAACAACCTGCAGGCGCAAGGCGCGCTCTCCAGTCTCGCCGCCCTCCAGCAGGTGACGACCGGCATCGAGAACGTCTTCCCCCTCGGCCAGTCCTCCGGCGCGGACGCGAGCGGCACCCCGACGAACACGAGCGTCGCGGGACAGCTCGCGACCTTCTGGTCCTCCTTCGACGGCGTTGCGCAGGACCCCTCGGCCCTCGCGCCGCGCACCGCCGTGGTGGACAACGCGGCGGGCCTCGTGGCGAGCCTCAACGAGGCCGCCACCCAGCTGGGCCAGCTCGGGACGGACACCGCCGCGCAGCTCGCGGGCCAGATCTCACAGGTCAACACCCTGCTCGGCGACGCCGCCGGGCTGAACGCGCAGATCGTGGCGGTCAAAGGCGGTGGGGGCGATCCCAACCAGCTCCTCGACCAGCTCGACGCGCTGAGCACCAAGCTCGCCGGCCTCGTCGGGGCGAGCGTCCAGATGCAGCCCAACGGCTCCGCGTTGATCTCGATCGGCGGCGTCGCGGTCGTCCAGGACAGCGAGGTCACCAAGCTCTCCACGGCGACCGCGCTCGGGACGGTCGCGACGCCGGCTGGTCCGGTGTCGGCCCCCGTGACGACGGTGACGGCCGACCAGGGCGCGGTCGTGGTGCCGGTGAGCGGCGGCTCGGTCGCCGGGCTGCTCTCGGGACTCAACCAGGCGCTCCCGGTCGCGACCGGCGAGCTGAACCAGGTCGCGACGAACCTCGCGACACTCGTCGACAACCAGCTGGCAAAGGGCGTCACGGCGTCGGGCACGCCGGGCGCAGCACTGTTCACGATCAACGGGGGGACGACCCCGCCGACAGGTCCGATCACCGCCGCGACGATCAGCGTCAACCCCGCGGTCCAGGCGAACCCGGACCTGCTCGCGGCGGCCACCAACCCCACGGCCGCGGCGAACGACGGGTCGAATGCGGCGGCCATCGCCGAGCTCGCGAACGCGACCGGCTACACCACGAGTCCCGACGTCGCGTACCAGCAGCTCGTCCAGGACGTCGGCGCGGAGGCGCAGAACGCGACGACCCAGGTCGCCGCCCAGAGCGCCGTCGCCCAGCAGGCCGAGCAGGCGCTGGCGGCGGTGAGTGGCGTCAACCAGAACACCGAGCTCACGAACCTGATGCAGTTCCAGTCGTCCTACCAGGCCTCCGCCAAGCTCGTCGGCGTGATCGACACCACGCTGCAGTCCCTTCTGGCCGCGGTGTGAGGGCGGAATGACCAGCATCCTTCCCACGGCACCAGTGGTCATCACCCCGAACGTCCTCGCCTCGACCCTCGACGCCGGGCTGCTCGGGGACCAGGCGCAGATGGCGACCCTGCAGCAGCAGATCGCGACGGGCAACGCCATCGTCAAGGCGTCCGACGACCCGGCCGGCGCGGCGACGATGCTCCAGCTCCAGGCGGGCCTGCAGCGCGCCGGGCAGTATGCACAGAACGCGCAGAACGGCGTCGGGTGGCTGACACTCGCGAACTCGACCGTCTCGTCGATGCTCAACCAGCTCCAGTCCGTCCTCAGCCTCGTCGAGGGCGTGAGCGGCTCGGCTCTCACGGGCCAGCAGGCCACGCTCACGAGCACCGCGGACCAGGTGAGCGGAGCCCTCGCCCAGCTGCGCAACCTCGCGAACACCACCTATGAGGGCAACCAGCCGCTCTTTGCCGGAACGGGCAACGCGACGGCGGCCTACGACGCGAGCGGCAACTACGTCGGCGGCGGCGCGGCGCCGGCGCGCACCGTGGCGCCGGGGACCACGGTTTCCGCCTCGGTCACCGGACCCGAGATCTTCGGGTCGGGCCCCACCAGCGTGATCGGGCCGAGCGGGGTCCTCGAGAACATCGTGAGCGACCTGAACACCGCCACGACGGCGTCGCTGCAGGACCTGCGTCAGAACCAGCTGCCGGCCCTGCAGGCGGCCCTTTCGACCGTCGAGGACGCGGCCGGCACCCTCGGCGCGAACCAGCAGCAGATGGAGGGCTTCGCAACCCAGGCGACGGCCTCCACGGCCGCCCTCGAGCAGGAGCTCGGCTCGCTGCAGTCGACCAACATGGCTCAGGCGATCACCAGCCTGCAGCTGCAGCAGAACGCGTACCAAGAGGCGCTCTATGCGACCTCGCAGCTCTCTGCCGATTCGCTCGCGAAGTACCTGTGAGAGCCAGCCCCAGAAAGAGGCCATGTCCGCCACCTTGCTCCTCGAGCCCGAGCACGCCCCGGGCGTCGCGACGATCGAACTCGGCGTCATGCTCGCCCGCCCCCTGGCCGGCTTCCCCCGGTCGCGTCGCTTCCGCCTGCACGGTCTCGGCGAGGCCTACCTCCCCTTCGTGGGGCTGAGCTCGCTCGATGAGCCGCTCGCCTTCATCGTGGTCGCCCCGGGGCTCTTCTTCGACGACTACGTCTTCGAGGTCCCCAAGGAGGACGTGGAGCTGCTCGGGCTGGACAACAGCGACGACGCCCGCGTCGTCGTGCTCGTCAGCCGGACCCCGGGCGCGGCGCCGACGGCGAATCTCATGGGCCCGCTCGTCATCAACCGGCGTTCCGGCGCCGCGACCCAGGTCGTGCTCAGCGACGGCCGCTACCGCGCCGCCGTCGCGCTGGAGGCCGAAAGACGTCTCAGCGGCGCCTGAACGCCGCGCTCAGATCCGCAAGCTCCTCAGGGGTCCAGGCGCGCCCGGCGTCGGTGTTGGCGGCCTCGAGCTCGCGCCAGACCTCTTCGCGCAGCACGCGCACCTCCCGGGGTGCGTCGATTCCGAGTTTCACCTCGCCCCCGCTCGCGGGGAAGGCGGAGAGCACGACCGGCGCCACGAGCGCGGCACAGCCGAGCTCGAGCTCGGCCCGCTCGGGTGCCGTGGCCCGCAGAGTCACCTGGAGGCCCGGGAAGACCAGCGCTTCCCCGGGACGGCGGTTGACGAGCAGAACGGTGGCGTCATCGGCCGCGCACTCGACGCGGATCGCCCAGCTCTCTGGCTCCGCGGCGACGGCGCGCGGCCCGCGCACGGCGATGCAGGCCTCGGCGTCGGTGCTGAGGACCACCGCGAGCCCGATCGGCTGAGCGATCCCCGGCGCGGCGAACTGCAGCCACGCACGCTGATCCTCGAGGCCCGTCACGACGACGCGCAGCCCCCCGTCGAAGACGATCGCCTCCCCCGGCCGCCTGCGCAGCACGAGCATCGCACCCTCCCCGACCGGCCAGACCAGGCCGATGCTACCGCCCGGCAGGGAGCAGACCCTGCCGACGCCGGGGCGCTCAGTCCCGCTCGGGTCCGGGGAGGTCGCCGCGCGAGGCCGTGAGCCCCCGCGCGCCACGCACGCGCTCGAGACGAGCGTGGAGCTCGCGCTGGCGGGCCTGGCGCGCATAGGTGTCGATCGTCCGCTCCAACACCGCGCCGACGCCCCAGGCGAGCGCGAGCGCGAGCGCGACGTGCACCAGCGCGGTCGTGAGCCCGACGCCCCCGGTGAGCGCCTGGACAAGCGAGGGCGCCGACAGCGCGAGCGCGCCGATGAGCACCAGTTCGAAGCGCCGCACGCCCTGGATCACCCCTGGCCCTGGCGGCGCTCGAGGGCGGTCGCGAGGGTCCTCTCCCACGCCGGCGCATCCGCGCGACCCCCGCCGAGCCGGACGATCGGCGGGCCGGCGCCGAGGGCCGTCGCAGGGGTGAGCGTGTCGGCGAGGTCCTCCAGGATGAGGCCGTCGACGCCGCCGAGGGCATGGCAGCGATGGGCGAGGTCTTCGGGCTTGGTGCCCGCCGCGGCGACGAGGAAGGTGACGGAGAACTCGCCGGCGGCGAGGACCGCGCGCGCCCATGCGAGCTCCGTTGGGCCGGTGGCCGGGAGAAAGACGGCGACGACGCCGACGCGGCCGCGCCGCCATCCACCCTGCAGGTCCGCCACCTCGTCGGGATGGTGCGCGACCCGGTGCCCGCTGTCGGGTGCCCGGCGGCGGCGGGGAGAGACCTCGGCGATCGCCTCGGGCGCACAGCCGACCTCCTCGGCGATCGCACGGGCCTGGGCGCGGGCGCGTGCCGGCGGCCCGATGACGGCGACGAGGCTTCCCGCGGTGTGCGGGAGCGGTCGCGGCGACGACAGGAGCGTCGCCGCCTCGGCGAGGCTCGTCGCGCGCCGGGCGAGCTCTGACGCGAGCGGACGGGGCACGCCGGCAAAGAGGAGCTGGCCCGCGAGCGTCCCGTCCGTTGTGCGCTCCGGGCCGCGGGACGCCGCGTGGTTCTCCCCGGGCGCGGGCGCGCCGGGGTCCGCCGCCCGGGGGGGCTGCGGAGGGCTCGGCGCGATGGGGGAGTCGGTCGCGCCGAGTGCGGCCATCGCGGTCGCGGGGTCCTCGCCGAGGGAGCCGGCGACGCGTTCGAGCAGGGCGTCGAAGCTCCCCGGGGAGGTCTCGGCGACCTCGAGGCGGTCCTCGGTCGCCTCGACGAGCGCGTCGAGCGCGTGCGCCGTCGCGCTCGCCGCGACTGGCGCGGCGCCGGCGCGGGGGAGAGGCCGACCAGGCGTCGGCGCCGCGTGCTCCTGGCGCGGTCCGGCGCGCAGTCCGGCGAGGCAGGCGTCGCCGGCCGTTGGCTTTGCCGCCGCAACGGGGGCAGCCGGTTCGGGCGCGAGGACCTCGATGCGGTAGTGGAGCTTCGCGAAGAACCCGAAGAGGCCGCCCCGGCGGACGGCCGTCGGCTCGCTGATCCGCACGTCGGTGCCGTGCGCGCTCCACGCCTCGAGCAGCAGGCGCTCGGGATCGGGTCCCTCAAACACCAGCGGCTGCACGGACATCTCCCACCACCCCGATCCTCTCCAGCTGGACCTGTCTTCCGATCTCCCCGACGGCCATCACCGCCAGGCGCGCCAACGCGGCTGCGAACAGCCGGGCGAGCGCCGGGCGCAGCGCGGCGGCGACGACGAGCACCGGCTCGCGCATCTGGCGCTGACCGAGGTCATACAGGCTGCGGACCTCGCCCACGAGGTGCTCGGTCAGTGCCGGGTCGGCCACGAGAAGCGTCCCGGTATCGGTGACCCGCAAGGCGGCGAGCAGCTGTTGTTCGAGCGTGGCGTCAAGGGTGATGACCGCGAGCTTGTTGTCGCGGGCGTGCTGGGCCGTGATGAGCGGTCCGAGCGCCTGGCGCGCGGCTTCGACGAGGCTCTCGGTCGTCTTGTTTGGCTGGCGCGCCCGGGCCGTCACCGCCTCGGTGATGCGGACGAAGTCGGTGATCGGTACGCCCTCGTCGACCAGTGCCGCACAGACGCGGTGCAGCTCGGCGAGGGGGACCTGGGCAAGCTTCAGCTCCTCGACGACGGCGGGGTCGGTCGCCTTCAGGGCGTCGAGGAGGATCTGGATCTGCTGGGTGGACACGAGCGCGCCCGCGTTCGCGACCACGACCTCGGCGAGATGGGTGATGATCGCGGACGACGGGTCGATCGGGGTGACCCCGGCGACGGCGATCGCGTGCTGGCGTGCCTCGGCGGGGATCCACTTCGCCGGGAGGCCGAAGGCGGGCTCGACGGTCGCGATGCCCGGCAGCTTGTCGATCCCCGGGCCGATCGCGAGCATCCGGCCCGGATGGGCCTCGCCGCGTGCGATCTCGACGCCGTTCACGCGCACGGCGTAGGTGTTCGGGGGCAGCGTGATGTTGTCCCGGGTGCGCACCGTCGGGATCACAAAGCCGCGCTCGCGTGCCAACTTACGGCGCAGGCCGCGGACGCGCTCGAGCAGGTCGCCGCCGCGCGCGGGATCCGCGAGGGGGGTGAGGTTGGCGGCGAGCTCGAGCTCGAGACGCTCCGCGCGCATCTCGGCCGCGAGCGCCTGGGGCGTGTCGTGCGCGTGGGGATCGACGGGCTCGCCGGCCTCGGCCGCGCTCTCCGCCTCAACAGCAAGCGCCGCGCGCAGGCGGCGCGCGAGCAGGAGCAGGGCGCCGCCGATCAGGAAGAAGGGGATGTGGGGGAGCCCGGGCACGAGCGCGAGCAACGCGAGGGCCGCGCCGGCGAGCTGCAGAGCCCGGGGCTGGCTGCGGAACTGGCGGACGACGTCATTGCCGAAGTCGCTCTCGTCCTCGCTCGTGCCCCGGGTGACGATGAGGCCGGTTGCGATGGAGAGGAGCAGCGCGGGGATCTGGGAGACCAGACCGTCGCCGACCGAGAGGATCGAGTAGGTGTGGACCGCCGCCGCGGGGGAGAGGTGGCGCTGGAGCACCCCGATCGCGAAGCCGCCGATCAGGTTGATGAAGGTGATGACGAGGGCCGCGATCGCGTCGCCACGGACGAACTTGGAGGCGCCGTCCATGTTGCCGTAGAACTCGGAGGCCTCGTCGATCTCGCGCCGGCGCCGGTGGGCCTCCTTCTCGTCGATGATCCCGGAGTTGAGCTCCCCGTCGATCGCGACGAGCTTCGGCCCCATCGCGTCGAGCGAGAAGCGCGCCGACACCTCCGAGACCCGGCCCGCCCCGTTGGTCACGACGACGAACTGGATGACGATGAGGATGAGGAAGACGACGAGCCCGACGAGCAGTTGGCCGCCGATGACAAAGCTCCCGAAGCTCTGGACGACGGTTCCGGCGTAGCCGTGCAGGAGCACGAGGCGCGTGACGCTGACGTTGAGGCCGAGGCGGAACATCGTCGCGACGAGGAGCAACGCGGGGAACGCCGAGAAGTCCTTCGCCTTGCGCACGTGCATCGCCGTGAGCAGGATCACGAGCGCGCCGGAGATGTTGATCGTGATCAACAGATCGATCACGAAGCTCGGCAGGGGAACCACGAGCATGATGACGATCACGATCACGGCAGCCGGCACGCCGAACATGCCGACTCTCTGGCGCGTCGTCACGCTGTCTTTACGTCGCGCCCGCCGGCGCCCTTGAGAGTCGGGCGGTGCGCGTTCCCACGGCGGCCCGGCGCCGCGGCCGCGCCCGCCGATCAGTTGCGGCCAGGGCTGGTGCCCGGGTCCCTGCAGCGCTGCCCGACCCACCCGAATGCGCCGGGTGCCGCCCCGAAGGGTCGCGCGGTTGGCCTTCGGGCGGTTCCAATACCGGGAGGTGCGCGCGCTCGGGTGCGCGGTGCGCCGGGGGGCCCGCCGTTCTGGGGACGCGACGGATCCCCCCAAGCTGCGGGGCCCGGCGCCGGCACTCAGGTCGCGTGCAGGTCGGAGAGGTCGAGGAGATCCGCGATGCGGGCCTCGGCGACCCCGCGCTGGTTGGTCTCGGCAAGGTCGCGTGCCCGCTCGAGCGACGCCGCGGCCTTCTTGCGGACCTGGGCGGGGTCGGTGACGACGCGTTCCATGGCCGCGACAAGTTCGTCGCCGACGACCTCTCGCCACCGGCTCTCCCGGAACAGCGGGATGTCCCAGTGAGCGGCGCAGGGGAGGCTGGTCGTGGGGACGAGGAACGACGTCTCCTCGTCGCAGAAGTCACGATGGCCGCCGTGGTCCGGGCAGATGACGGGCACCCCGGCCGCCATGGCCTCGAGGAACGGCAGACCGAAGCCCTCGCCGCGTGTCGGCAGAACGAAGGCGTCGCAGTGGGCGAGGAAGTTCTGCAGCCACACGTCGTCGACGCGTCCGGTGTGGAGACTGAGCGACGCGTGCACGTCGTCGAGCGTGGCGGCGTCGAGGACGCGCGCCGCCCACTGCCAGAACTGCTCCTCGGAGAGTCCCGAGGTCTTCACTTTGAGCTCGACGCCGTGGCCCCGCGCCCGAAGGGCCGCGTAGGCGCGGAGCAGAGCCTCGGGGTTCTTGCGCGGCTCGAAGTTGAACACCGACGTGAAGATCACCGGCCCGCCGCGCTCGGCGCCCGCGAAGTTGGCCCGGGCGTGCGGCGCGACCGCGACGCTCGGGGCGATGCGCACGACGCGCTGCGGGTCGCACCCTCCGGCGACCGCCGCACGCTCGACCTCTCGAGACATCGCCCACACCTCGTCGACCGGCGCGAGCGCCGCGCCGAGGTAGCCGGGGAGCGGGTGGGCTTCGAACGCGAGCCGGACGACGCGCTTGGCGGCCCGCACGCGCGCCAGCACGTCGGGGAGCCAGCCGACGGGCACGTCGATGACAGCGAGGCGGGAGCTGACCTCCAGCGCCTCGGAGAAGGGCAGCGTTCCGGGGGGAGGATCGCTGCCCGCTTTCGCCTCGAGGTCGACGCGGATCGTCTCGACACCGAGAGCACGGATGCGCTCCTGGTCGAAAAGCGCCCGCCCGGCGCGCCCCATGCCGCTCTCGGAGGAGAACAGGCCGAAGTGGACAAGACGTGGCGGCGCCCCGACACGCACCGCGCGCGGCCGGCCGGGCGCCGGGCGCCGGCGCAGCCGGCCGACGGCGATGATGTCGAGGGGCGCGTCGGGCGCGAGCGAGCGGCAGCCGCCCGCGACGGGCGCGAGGCCGACGCTCTCGAGCATCCCCGTGAGCAGGCCGAGGGGATAGGGGCGAACGTGGGTGGGGTCGAGCCAGAAGTTGCTCTGCGCGACAACGTCTCTTGAGAAGTCCGGCGTCTGGACGACGAGGGTCCCCCCGTCGTTGAGGTGCGCAGCCGCCCACGACAGCACCTCCAGCGCCCGCTCGGGGGCGAGGTGCTCGATGATGTGGCCCATGAACACGCCGTCGACCATCACCTCCCCCAGCGCGTCGAGGTCGTCGGGGATCCAGCCCAGGGTCACCGAAAACCCCTCGGCCGCCAGCGCAGCGACGAGGTCGGCGTCGCCCTCGATGCCGGCGACGGACTTGCCCTGCGCCCGGAGGGTGCGCATCATCGCACCCTTGCCGCATCCGAGGTCGAGAACGCTCCGACACGACGAGAAGTAGGGGGAGATCGCCTGCGCGATGCGCGCGACCGCGTCGTGGCTGCCCTCGTGGCCGTGGACGACAGCGGGGACCTCTAGATTGTCACGCAGGGCGGCGACGAGGTCGAGGCGCCAGGGGGCCGCTGACCACAAGTCGGGCTGGGTCGCCGCGACGCTCTCGATGCGCCGGCGGGAGTGGCCGAGCTGGGGGTCGTCGCCGTGATGTCGGCGCCCGAGGTCCAGGACCTGCAGGGCGCTCTTCCAGTCGCCGACGCCGAGGAGCGCGCGCGCCGCGTCGATGATGGCGGGAGCCGCGAATTCGGTGACGACGCGCTGGACGGCGAGTGCCGCCCCGTGGAGGCGGTCCTCCTGGGCCCTGCCGCCGACGAGCTCTTCGAGCGCGGCGTCGGCGAGGCGCCCGACGTTGTCCCAGCTGAGCGTCGCGGCGCGCGCCCGGGCGGCCTCACGGGTCGCGCCGAGGTCGAGCTGCCCGTCGACGAGCGCGCGCAGCACCTGGCGGAACTGCGCGCCGTCGGGTTCCCGGTGATAGGGGAAGTCCACCGTGACCAGGCCGTCCACGAACGGCGCCGGCCACCTCTCAAGGCGCGTGTCAACGAAGAAGGCTTCGCCCGTTCCGCAGTAGTCGTCGGTCGCGCCCCCCCGGGGAACGAGCACCGGGAGCCCGCACCCCATCGCCTCGAGGACGGGGAGCGCGAACCCTTCGGCACGGTACGGCTGGGCGAGCAGGTGGTGGCGGCACATCAGCTGGGCGAGATCGCGCCGGGCCAGTCCGGCGCGGATCACCGACGTGCGTGTCGCGACCCGCTCCCTGCCCGACAGGGCGCGCTCCACGAGCGATTCGGCCCCGTTTGGGCCCCAACTCGCCGTCTCCTTGACGGTGAGCTTGACGCGCCGAAGGGCGGCGTCGTCGAGGTCGTCCAGCGCGTCGATGAGGATGTCGCAGCCTTTGCGATGGATGCCATTTCCGACAAAGAGGATCGAGACGCACTCTCCTCGCGTCGGCAGGTCGAACAGGTCGCCCTCGGCCAGGAGATCCGTGCCGTTCGGGACGACCCAGACCTTGTCGGGCGCGATCCCACTTTGGACGTAACCCGCCTTGACGGTGGATGACGGGACCCAGATCGCGTCGGCGGCCTCGATGCCGGCGAGCCAGGAGAGCGGGACCGACCCGTACTCCCAGGACTGGATCACGACGAGTCGCGCGCCGGGTGGCGCGGGCGCAAAGACCGGAGGCCAGATCTGACGAAGAACGACGTCGGCGTCAAAGGTGGGGGCCGCCGGGACGCTGAACAGGTCGCCGAGCGCGAGGCCCTCGGCGACGAGGGCGGCCCGACAGTCCTCGGGGCTCTGGTCCCACGGCTCGATCACGACGCGATGCCCGCGCCCACTCAGGGCGCGGCCGAGGTGCAGATTGACGCGGCCGAAGCTGCCCGAGAGCGCCGAGGCGCCCTGGATGGCGATCTTCACGTCGAACGACCTCCGCGCTCGCCTCGCTCGAAGCGGGGGAGACCTCCCCGCGCCCAGGGCGATAACGGCCCCGGCGATCCCGCCTTGAGCATCCCGGGACCACCACGGCGCGCCCGGCGCGCCGCCGGCGCGCCGTGGAGCACTCTGCGCTCCGCAGCGGCCCGGTCGCCGCCGTGCGGCCCGTGCTCCGCTGAGACCAAGACGTCCGTCCCCAATCCGAGCCGGTGGCTTGTCAGCCGGCTTCGGCGCCCTGTTGCGCGCCGCAGCGCCGCAGCGCCTCGAGACGTGCCGCCGCGGCCTGTGCGGCATGGCGCCAGGTCCACGAGTCGACGATCCGCTGACGTCCGCGCCCGCCCCGTCGGCGCGCGCCGTCGGGATCGGCCACGACCGAGCGCATCGCGTCGGCGAGCGCCGCACGGCGCGGCTCGAGCCACCAGGAACCGGCCTCGGAGGGCGTGAACTCGGCGGGCCACACGCCGACGCGCCGCGCCGGGAGCATCCAGGCGACCTCGTCGTCGCAAAAATCGTCGCAGGCACCGCCGGCCGTCACGACGGCGGGCAGTCCACAGGCCAGGGCCTCGGCGACGGGGAGGGCGAACCCCTCTCCCCGATAGGGATGGACCAGTGCGTCGCAGGAGCGGTAGAGCGCGGCCATCTCCTCCCCGCTCAGGTCACCTTCGACGATCTCGATAGCCGGCGCACCCGGAGCGCTGGACGCGGCACGCAGCTCGTCTTCGAAGTGCTGGTTCGCATAGACGCCGCGCGCCCCATAGGGCTTGACCACAAGGCAGACGTCATCGCTCGCGCGAAAGGTCGCCAGGTAGGTCTCGAGCAGGACGTCGAAGCCCTTGCGCGCGATGCAGCCGCCCACGAACAAGAGGCGTCTCCTGCCGGGGCGTGCAGCCGGCCGACGCGCCCCGTCGGGGCGGAACAGTGCGACGTCGACCCCGTTCGGCACGACGTGCACCTTGGGCGCGGGAATGCCGCTTGCGACCGCCCCGTCGCGCACGAAGCGCGAGGGCACCCACAGCTCGTCCACGACGTCGCGCAGCGGGCCCACCCACTCGGCGGGGAACCCCCCGTACTCAAAGGGTTGGATGCAGACGAGGCGGCCCTCGGCCGGGGGACGGAAGTCCGGGGGCCACTGGTGGCGGATCTCGACGGCCACGCCCGCCGCCTCCGCCCGCTCGCCTTGGCGGGCGGCGGCGGAGCCGCCCGGCGAGCGGTGCCCCGCCGCGCGCGGATCGACGACCTCGACGGCGATCGGCGGTTGCGCGTCGTTGAGGTGGCGGACCAGCTCCCGGTTGACCTGGGCGAGGCTGTCGAGACCGCTGCAGGAGCTCGTCAGCACGACCCGCCCCCTCCCCGGGGTGGAGGGTCCGCGCCGACGCGCCGCCGGGCGCGCCGCATCGAGGCGGGCCTCGAGCTCGCCGACGCGCGAGCGCGGGGGCTGGTCAAAAGGACCCTCGCCGTCGAGAAGGCCGGTGACGGCGTTGCGCACCTCCTCTGTGGCGCAGCCCGCTCGCACACGCACGAGCGGCGTCGCCGCGGCGCCGGCGAGTCCGCGCCACTCCTGGTCGTCGGCGTCGTCCTCGCCACCGAGCAGGACGGCGCCCCGTACGGCGGCGAGGAGGGGGCGCGGGTCACCCCCCGGGGCGAGCACGAGGGCGCCGGGCACGGCGGCGACAAGGTCGGGGTCCCCCGCCGCACCGGCGAGCGCGATCGGCACGCCCTCGGCGGCGGCGACGACCTCGCCGAGCGCGCCGGTGCGCCAGGAGGCGGGGACCGGGGGCTCGGGAGGCATCCCGAGCACGACGAGGATCCCGTGGCGCGCCGCGGCGGGCAGCGGGGCGCCGAACGCGAACGCGTCCGGCGCGACCGGCGGCAGGGCGTCGCGCGCATCGTCGAGGATCGCGGCCCCGGGGGCGATCTGGCGCAGCGCCGCCACCACGTCGGGCGCGCCGGCGCTGAGCACGATTGCGTCGAGGCGCCGGCGAGCGAACTGAAAGGCCACCGCGCTGCGAAGCGCGCGCAAGGTCTCCGTCCCCGGCGGCCAGGTGTGCATCTCGATCCCGGGCGCCGCTTCGGTGGGTGCGGCCCCCGCCGCGGGCCCGGGCTGCGCGAGAACGACGGTGTTCCCCGCGCCCTGCAGCGCCCGCGCGAGCGCGAGGGGACGCAGCGCCCCGTTTCGTCCCGCGACAACCAGCACCTGACGGCCGGCGGAGTCCGGGCGACGCACCGGCCCCGGGGGGAGGCGCGAGGTCGCCGCGTCGAAGAGGTGGACCGCGTCGGGCGCGAGCGCGGCGAGCTCCTGGCGCAGTGCCGGCACCTCCCCGCCCGAGAGCCCGAGGCAGGCCGCGACGAGCGCCAGGCGCGCGCGCTCGTCACCGAAGAGCGCCAGCACGGCGGCAGTGCCGAGGATGCGCTGGCGCGCCGGGGTCTCCTGGCAGGTCGCCCCCGCGATGACCGGACACGCGCTGGCAAGACCCGCGTGACGAAGGCGCGCCGACCAGACGAGCTGGCGCTCCACCGAAAGGCGCGTGGCGACGCGCGCCGCGCCGGCGAGCACGGACAGATTCCCGGGCTCGCGCGCGCACCACGCCTCGAGCACCGCGTCCGCCTTCTCGGGCTCGAGCTGGAGGAGCGGCGGCACGAAGGCGCGCAGACGCGCGCTGCCCAGCGCGTCGTAGATCTCGGCCGGATCGCGTCCGGCGGCCTCGAGCGCCTCCACGAGGAGACCGAGGTGCCCGTCGATCCCGTCGCGGCTCCGCAGCGAGGCGAGGAGCACCTCGGCCGCCTCGCCGGGTCGGCCGAGGCCCAGGAGCGCGCGCGCCCGCTCATGGGCGACGAGGTGCGGGCCGTACTCGAACCCGTCGAGGTCGACGGCGTCGACGACCCTGCCCGCGGCGGCCAGGGCCTCCTCGAGGGCGTCCCCGCCGAGGTGCGCACGCACGGCGAAGATCTCCGCGAGCTCGGGCGCCCCTGCGGCCCGCAGCTCCCCGACGAGCGCGATCACCTCGTCGTTCCTCGCCAGGGCGAGCAGCGCCTCGCCGATGGCGCGCAACGCCAGGCGACGGGTCGGAGCATTGCCGAGGCGTGCCGCCTCCCGGCACAGATCGATGCAGGCGTCGAGATCCCCGGCGAGCATGTAGCTGCGCCCGAGATTGGACAGTGTCGCGGCGTACTCCGCGCCGGCGCCGGACGCGAGCTCGGCGCGGGCACTCGCGACGTTGCGCGCGCTCTTGTTGCGTGCGTTCATCGCGCTCGTGAGGTAGCCGCGGTGCAAAAGGCGCGCCACGTCGCAGCGGCCGAGCGCCGGGGCGGTGCCGTCCCGGCGGAGGATCTGCTCGTGGAGGTGGCCTTCCCAGCGGCACGCCCGGCGCCGGAACAGTCGGACGGCGGCATGGGTCTGCACGGGGGCCGTCTCGGTGCCCCGGAGGTTGTCGATCGGGACGATCAGCCCGTCCAGGGTCCGGGCCGTGGCCCGCAGCAGCGCGCGTAGGCGCTTTGGGTCCTCGAGGACCAGGCGCTCGTCGGCATCGATCCAGAGGATCCACTCGCCCCGGCAGCGGGCGAGCGCGGCGTTGCGCGCCGCGGCGAAGTCGCCGTCGAAGGTTCCCTCGCTCACCCGTGCGCCGAGGGCGCGTGCGCACGCGACCGTGTCGTCTCTCGAGCCGGTGTCGTGGACGACGACCTCGTCGGCGACCGCCGCGATCGACGAGAGGCACTCGCCGAGCTGGTGCGCCTCGTCCCGCACGATGAGACACGCCGAGAGGAGCCCGGTGCCTGACGGAGCTGCGGCGCGCCGTTGGGCCACGCGCCGGGCCGGCGCGTGGGCACCGGTGGCTTCAGGCGCCGCGCGAAGGCGGCGGTCGTTCACGCCCACGCAGGTCCCTTTCCGAACACGGTCTTGATAGGGCCGCCGCCGGGTCGCACGGCTGTGGTGCTTACGGCCCCGGGGAGGCGTCATTAAAGCTCCGGGCGGGACCGGTCGATAGATGCTCTGGCACCCCGGCGCCCTGGGGGCGGCGGGCTCCCAGCCGGACACGGCCCGCACGGATGCGGGTCGCCATCACGAAAGCGAGGAAATGGATGTCTTCTCTCGTCGTGGACACCAACCTTTCGGCGATCGCGGCGTACAACGCGCTGAACGCCACCGACCAGAACATGAGCAAGGCGATCCAGGAGCTGTCGACGGGCCTCGCGGTCCAGACGGCGGCCGACGGACCGGCCGCGTATGTCCAGAGCCAGGCGCTCGAGTCCCAGACCAACGGCTACCAAGCGGCGATCGCGAACGCCCAGGACGGCGTCTCGCTCGTCCAGACCGCGTCCGGCGCGCTGAACCAGATCTCGAGCATCCTGCAGACCATGAACCAGCTGGCGATGAACTCCGCCAACGGCGCGACCCAGGACCAGACGTCCCTCGCCGCCAACCAGCAGGAGTTCCAGGCGCTCCAGAACGACATCACCCAGATCGCGAGCACCACGAGCTACGGCACGACCTCGCTTCTCGACGGCTCCTTCAGCAACCAGGTGCTCCAGGTCGGGGCGTTCGCGGGCGGGAACAACCAGATCTCCCTCACGATCTCGGGCGTGACGGTGACCAGCCTCGGCCTCTCGGGGGTCTCGGTCGCCTCGCCGACGGGCGCCGCGTCGGCGCTCACGGCCGTGCAGTCGGCGATCACCCAGGTCGACACGATCGAGGCGAGCGTCGGCGCGGTCCAAAACGAGCTGCAGGCGATCGCCGCGAACCTCACGGTCGGCGCCCAGAACCTCACCGCGGCCAACAGCCAGCTCGTCGACGTGAACATGGCCCAGCAGATGACCACGTTCTCGACCGACCAGATCCTCATGCAGACCGGCACCGCGATGCTCGCCCAGGCCCAGCAGGCACCGCAGCTCGTCCTGAAACTGATCTGATCCCTCTCCGGCCCGGGGCCCGTCCGCCGCGTGCGGGCGGGCCCCGGGTCGGCGCTCACAGGTGAGCACCCCTGAGACCACCGAGCAGTCGGCGACACGAGGTGACATGGCGATGACCATCGCAGGCACGACGTCGACGGGTTTTTCGGCCGCGGCCCCGCTTCTTGTCAACGGGCTCGTGTCGGGGATCAACACCCAGGCGGTGATCCAGGCGCTCCTGCAGAGCTACTCGGTCCCGATCACCAACCTCGAGAGCCAGCAGCAGGATCTGAAGAGCCAGGCGAGCGACTACCAGGCGCTGAACGCGGACATGCAGGCGCTGCTCAGCGCGGCCGACGCCCTCAACACCCCCGGTTCGTGGAACCTCGCCCAGGCGAGTTCCTCGGACAGCACCGTCGCGACGGCGACGGCGGCGCCGGGCGCGCAGAGCGGCTCGCTCAGCTTCAACGTTGACCAGCTCGCCCAGGGAAACGTCCTCGCGTCCACTGCGGGCGTCTCCTCGACGGGCACGGTCGTGACGAACGCCCCGTCGCTTCTCGTCGCGACCGGCGCGCCCGCCCTCGGCTTTATTGCGCTCGGCGCCGGGAGCGGACTCTCCCTCGGGGCCCACAGCCTCCAGGTCACCCAGTCCTCCGCGGCCGCGAGCGTGAGGGGAACCGCGCTCTCCTCGTCGACCGCGATCACGACGGGGACGAACGACACCCTCGACCTCTCGGTGAACGGCACCGGCTACGCCCTCACGCTGCAGGCGTCGAGCGGCGAGTCGCCGAGCGCGCTCGTGGCGGCCGTGAACGCCGCCGCGCAGGCGGCCGGCGCGCCGGTCACGGCGACCCTCAGCGCGTCGGGAGCGCTCCAGCTGTCGACTACCGAGCAGGGCAGCGCCGCGAGCCTGTCGGTGAGCGGTGGCGATGCCTTGGCGAGCCTCGGACTGAGCGCGGGCCAGTCCGGGACCGGCATCGACGCCGTGGTCTCGGTGGACGGGACCTCGACGACGTTGAGTGCCCTCAACCCGGGCGCGACGCTGACCCTCGCGGCGCCCTCCGGGTCGATCGCCGCGACGCTCGCCTCCGCCCCCGGTCCCTCCGGCGCCCTCGTCAGCACCGGGAGCGCGTCGGCCGGCCTCGTCTCGACCGGGACGGGAACGCTCTCGGCGGTCGTCGCCGCGATCAACGCGTCGGGTCTCGGGGTGAGCGCCTCCGCTGTCCAGGCGGCCAACGGCACCGACCTGCTCCAGGTCGGCGCCTCCAAGACGGGCCTCTCGGGCGCGGTGACGCTCGACCCCGCGGCCTTCGCCGGCGGCGCGCTCGGCGGCCTGCAGACGATCACGGCCGCCCAGGACGCTCTTGTCAGTGTCGGTGGCGCGTCGGGCGATCAGGTCTCATCGGCGACCGACACCTTCACCGGCCTGCTCTCGGGCACCGCGATCACCGTCGCTGCCACGGGGCAGGCGACGGTCAGCGTGAGCCCGGACGCCGCCGGGGAGGCGGCTTTGGTCAACAAGCTCGTCTCGGCCGCCAACAAGGCGCTCGGCGACATCCAGACCTACGCGGGCTACAACGCGACGACCAAGACCGGCGGTCCGCTGATGGGCTCCGCAGTCATCGAGGGGCTGCGCCAATCCATCCTCGCGATCTTCGCGAGCGCGACCGGCAGCTCGGGCCTCGGAGGGTCCTCCGCGGCGGGTATCACGGTCGCCTCCGACGGCACCATCCAGTTCAACCAGGCGACCTTCGCACAGGCCTACGCGAACGACCCGGCCGGGGTGTCGTCGCTGTTCGCCGAGGGGGGGACCTTCACTCCCGCGAGCGGCTTCACCTCCTCCCAGGTCAGCCTCGTCTACGCCGGCACGAAGAGCGTCCCGGGCAGCTACGCCGTCACGGTGAGCCACTCCGCGACACAGGCCACCGACACCGGCGCCGTGCTCTCCTCGGGCACGACGAGCGCCGCCGAGCAGCTGAGCATCACCCAGGGCGCGGCCGCCACGACCTATGCCGTCAGCGCCGGCGAGAGCCTGAGTGCGGTCGCAGCCGGGCTGAACGCCGCGTTCGCGAGCGCGGGGATGACCCTCACGGCCAACGTCGTGGCCAGCGGCACCCAGCTCCAGGTCACGAGCGAGGCCGATGGCTCGGCGCAGAGCTTCACGGTCTCCTCGAGCGCCCCCGGTGCCGGCACGACCGGTCTCGGCGGCGCGACCGCGAACACGCCCGTCACCTATGCCGGCACCGACGTTGCCGGAACGATCAACGGGGTGAGTGCGACCGGTGCGGGCCAGGTCCTCACCGCTCCCGCAAGCGACCCCACCCTCCAGGGACTGTCGCTGCTCGTCAGCGCGAGCGGGATCACCACCCCGACCACCGTCGGGACCTACACCTACTCCCCGGGCATCGCCCAGCAGCTCGCGTCGGTCGCCGACGCCGCGTCCAACCTCCAGAGCGGCTCGCTCGTCGACGCGATCAACGGGCTGCAACAAGAGGCGACGGGTCTCAACGGCCAGATCGCCAACTACCAGCAGATGGAGAGCGAGCAGCAGACCCTGCTCCAGAACGAGTTCGCCAAGATGGAGGCGACCCTCGGACAGCTGAAGAACGAGGGCGCCCAGTTCTCGAGCGCCGTCGCCGGCCTGCCGGGCTTCTGAGCCAGACGAGCGAGGAGAGATGAGCGACACCGCCACCGACCTGCAGCTGCGCTACCTCACCGACTGGATCTTGACGGCCACGCCGATCCAGCGCCTGCTCATGCTCTTCGACGGCCTGCACACCGACCTCGACGCCGCGCTCGAGGCCTTTGCGACAAGGGACTGGAAGGACGTGAGCGATCACCTCGTCCACGCCCAGGAGATCCTCCTCGCCCTGCGGGACGGGCTCGACCGCACCACGCCGCTCGGCGCAAGCCTCCACGGCATCTACAGCTTCTGCCTGAGTGAGCTGGTGCGCGCCAACCTCGACAAGGAGCCCGAGCGGCTCCCGGCCGTCCGCCGGCTGATCGAGCAGATCGCCGACGCGAACCGGGTGGCCGCAGTCGCGAACGAGCCGGGCGGGTCCGCGAGCGCGCAGGCGGCACTGTGAGCAAACCCTCGACCACTACTCGAGCTTCACAGGACTCAAGCTCAACAAGAGATCCAGCTTCAGATCTCCAGTGCTGGGAGCAGACGCTCGACGCGCTCGAGGCCCACCACGGGGAGATCCGTGCGGGCCTCGCGCTCGGCGCGCTCCCCGAGCCCTACGCGGTCGCGATGCCACAGGTGCCCTTCCCCCCCCAACTCGCCGATCGCGCCCGGGTGCTGCAGGCGGCACAGCGCGAGATCGAAGACGAGGTCCGCGAGCGGCTCTCGCTCATTGGCACCGTGCTTTCCGGTGCGTTCCCCGCGGCTCCGCCCGTCGCGTACTACCTCGACCGCCGCAGCTGAGCGCCGCGCCTCACCCGGCGCGGGTGAGCAGTCCCGCCCGCTCCAGCTCGGCCGCGCGCGCGAGGGCCTCGTCGAGGAGGTCGCGCGCATCCGCGTCGGGGTGCGCGCCCCAGGCCTTCGTGGCGGCCTCGTCGAGCGAGCACCGACCGTCGAAGGCCGCGAGCAACGCCGCCGTCGGCCCGGGGAGCACGTGCGACGTACCCTCGGCGGTGACAGCGGTCCGCAGGCTCTGGTCGTGTCCGAAGCGCAGGCCGACAGCGGGGGCGTAGACCTCGCCGGCGTGGCGCGGCGCACCGCCACCGACCCACGTGCGCGCGCCACGCGCCCCGGCACCCGGGCGCGGCGCGACGGCGCGGATCGTCGCGGTGGCGACGCCGGTCGCTCCGAGCCCGCGCAGCGCCTCGAGCACCAGACGGTGTGCGTCGAGGCCCGCGGGGAGCCGGCCGGCGGCGACGAGGCGTGCACCGAGCTCGCGCGCGTAGGGGTGCAGGGGGGACCAGTCCGCCGCGGCGCAGCTGATCGTGACGCCCCCGCGGACGAGCGCGGGCAGCTCCCGGGCGAGAAGCGGGCCGTCGTCGTCACAGAGGAGCTGGGCGAAGCAGACGAGCGCGCCACCCGGCACGAGGTGGTCCGCGGCGCCCTCGAGCAGCGCGCGGAGCAGCCCGAGGCCGTCCGCACCCGTCGCGACGGTCGCGTCGCCGGCGCCGAGAGCAGGAAGGTAGGGCGGCAGGCAGACGATGAGATCGAAGCGCTCGCCGGCGACCGGCGCATACCCGGCGCCTGCACGCACCTCGGCGTCCTCGCAGCGGTTGAGGACCGCGTTGAGCCGGCTCAGCGCGAGCGAGCGCTCCTCGACGTCGGTGAGGACGCGGCGCGCGGCCCCCCGAGCGGCGAGGAGGCCCTGGATGCCGCATCCGGTTCCCACGTCGAGCACGGCACGCCCGGCGGCGTCGGGAAGGGCGCGCGCGAGCCGGAGGGAGTCCTCGCCGATGTATCCACGTCCCGAGCGCGCGCCGGGGGGCCGCCAACCCGGCGGGGTGGCCGTGAGGAGGCGGCCGGAGAGCACCGGGACGACGACGAGGTCGTCGAGGCGCAGCCCCTCGGGCTCCTGGCGGGCGAGGCCCGCATCTAAAAGGCGCCGAGCGACGGCCCCGACGTCTACCGGGAGCTCGCCTGCAGGCACGGGCGTGTCGAGGGCGCAGAGCCGCAGCACGGCGCGCGCCTCGCCGGGCAGGGCATCGGCGAGGCGGCGCGCGGCGCTGCGGTCGCCGGGGAAGAGCGCGCCACCCGCTGACAGGTCGTAGAGAGCCGCGTAGCCGATCTCGTCGAGCAGGTCACCCAGCGCGACCAGCGCGTCGCGCTCCACCGGCGCAAGGCGACTCATTGCGCCGGGCTCCCGGTCAGCACGCGGGCCGCCCGCAGGCGCGCCGCCCCGCTCAGCTGGTCGATCACCGCCTCGGGTGCCGGAAGGGCCGACGGCGCAAGCTGGTGTACCCGGGCGGTGCGCGCGGGTCCGGGGAGCGCGAAGACGAACGCGAGGATCTTCGCGACGGCGAGGTAGATCTCGGGCGGGATCTGCTGGTCGACCTCGCACAGCGCGTAGAGGTAGCGGGCGAGCGGGGGGTCCTCGACGATCGGCACGTTGTGCAGCGCCGCGTCCTCGCGCAGGCGCCGGGCGAGGCGGTCCGCGCCCTTGGCGAGCACCCGGGGCGCGCCGGCGCGCGCCGCGTCGTACTGCAGCGCGACCGCGTAGTGCGTCGGGTTGGTGACAAGGACGTCCGCGCGCCGCAGCCCGGCGCGCATCTTCGAGCGCGAGATCCGATACATCCGCCGGCGCAGTGCGGCCTTGACGTGGGGATCGCCCTCGGCGGCCCGGGACTCCTCGCGCACCTCCTCTTTGGTCATGCGCAGGTTCGCCATCAGCCGGCGCCGGACGAAGCCGTAGTCGACGAGGCCGACGCCAAGACCCACCGCGGCCAGAAGGCGCGTGAGGCTGAGCAGGGTCGCACCGGTCGCGCCGAGGACGGGGAGCAGCGAGACGGGCGCGGTGCCGACGAGCGCGTGGGCCAGGCGGCTCATGAGCACGGCCGCGATGCCGGCGACGGCGATCAGCTTGATCAGCTGCCTGCCGAGCTGCTCCAGGGTCGTCCCGGAGAACAGTCGACGAACCCCGGCCTTGGGGCTGATGCGCGACCAGCGCGGGCGCGCGACGGCGAAGGAGAGACTCGCCCCGGTCTGCGCGGCGTTGAGCACGAGCGCGAGCACCGCCGCCAGCCCCCCGAGGGGCAGCGCCGTCACGAGCACGACGCGCAGGCCCCCGCCGAGGACGCCCAGCGCGCCGGCGACGCTCGGCGCGGCGATGACGGCGCGGGCCTCGCCCATCACCCCGACGAGGCGCGCGGTCGCGTTGTTCAGGTACCACGGCAGGGCGTAGGACCCCGCCAGCACGAGCGCCCACGCGCTGACGTCGGGGGCGCGCGCGACGCGTCCGTCCCGGCGCGCCTCGCGCCGGCGCTTCGGCGTCGGCTTCTCGGTGCGCGCGTGGCGGTCCGCGGTCGCCATCTCAGCCGCCCAGCACGCGCAGGCCGTCGCCGAGCGCCCGGGTGAGGACGTTGGTGAGCAGGGAGGGGACCACCGCGAAGCTGGCGGCGACGATCACGACCGCCAGGAAGATCTGCAGCGGCAGGCCGAGCAGCCAGACGTTCATCTGCGGCGCGGCCCGCGACAGCAGTCCGAGGACGACCTGGGTCGTGAACAGCACGGCGATGAGCGGCGCGGCCATCTCGAGCGCGGAGAGGAAGTAGGTCCCGAGGTCGACGACGAGCACGCGCGAGAGGCGTCCAAGCGAGGAGAGCACGAGCGGCGGGGCGGCGAACGAGCGCGCGAGACCCTCGACCATCACGAGATAGCCGCCGGACACGAACAACAGGACGATCATCACCTGCTCGTACATCTGTGCGAGCACGGGCTCTTGGGCCAGGCTGAGCGGGTCGATCGACGGCGGGAGGTTGAAGCCGCCCATCTGGTCGACGAAGGTGCCCGCCGCCGTGATCGTGCCGACGAGGAGGGCAACGAGAAAGCCGAGGGCGATGCCGGTCAGCGCCTCGAGGACCACCGCGCCGGCGAGGCCGATCGTGCTCGTGGGGATCTGCGCGGCGGGCACGCGCCCGGCGAGGAGGAACGCGAGCCCTATTCCCGTCGCGACCGTCGCCAGGGTCGGGATGCTGCGCCGGCTGGAGAAGGGGGGGACGACGACGAGCCACCCGAGCGTGCGGGAGAGCGCGAGGAGGAACGCGACGAGGTCGCGGTAGTTCGCGCTGAAGACCACGACTCAGCCCCCGGCGAGCAGCTGCGGCAGGGTCGTGAAGAGCGACTCGGTGTAGGAGACGAACTGTCCGAGCATCCAGTGCCCTGCGAAGGCGATGACCAGCCCGACGGCCACGAGCTTGGGGACGAAGGTGAGCGTCGGCTCCTGGATCTGGGTGACGGACTGGAAGAGCGAGACGACCAGTCCGACGGCCATCGCGGCGAGCATGATCGGCGCCGCGATCTTCGCGCCCGTCACCATCGCCCCGGACGCGAGCTGGAGGACCTGGGCCTCGCTCACCGGAAGCTCGCCACGAGGGACTGGAGAACGAGCACCCATCCGTTCACGAGGACGAAGAGCAGGAGCTTGAACGGCAGGGAGATGAGCGTCGGCGGGAGCATCATCATCCCGAGGGACATGAGCGTCGCCGAGACGACGAGGTCGATGATCATGAAGGGAACGAAGATGGCAAAGCCGATGATGAAGGCGCTCTTCAGCTGGGTGAGAAGGAACGCGGGGATGACCGTCGTCAGCGACGCGCTCATCGGCGTCGTCGGGTGGACGCGGGCGATGTGCTCGCTGACCGCGAGCTCCTGACTCCCGGTCTGACGCAGCATCCAGCTCTTGAGCGGCACCTCGCCCGCCGCGAACGCGTGCGAGGCGGACATCGTGCCGTGAAGGTAGGGCTGCAACGCGACGTGGTTGATCTGGCCGAGTGTGGGCGCCATCAAGAAGAGGGAGATGAACAGCGCGAGCCCGACGAGGACCTGGTTCGGCGGGGTCGTCGAGAGACCGAGCGCCTGGCGGGTGAGGCCGAGCACGATGACGATGCGGACGAAGCCCGTCATCATGATGAGCAGTGACGGCGCGAGCGAGAGCGCCGTCGCCGCGAGCAGGATGAGGATGCTCGAGGTCGGCTTGGAGAGACTGTGGCCGAAGCTGATCGTCACCGAGCTCGCGGCGAGCACGTGCAACATAAAGATGGCCCTTCAGGGGTTGGTGTCAGTGACGGAGAGTCGCGTCCCGCAGTGCCTCGAGCCACGACGCGGGGCCGCCGCCTTGAGCGGTCCGCTGTGGAGGAAGGGGGGCGACGCCGCCGGGCGCGACGGGCCGAAGGGCGCGCGCCGCTCCGGGTGAGGGCGGCCCCGCGCTTGCAGGCTGTTGCGCAAGCCCGCCCGGACCGGGCGCCAGCGCGGCGGCGTCGCCGAGGAAGGTGATCGTCGAACCGGCGATCCCGACCAGCACCTCGCGCTCACCCCAGCGCACCGCGGCGAGCGAGAGGTCCTTTCCGAGGGGTTGCCGGCTGAGGACCGTGAGCCCCGCGGCCGCGTCCCGCCGGTGTGCGCGCGCAAGCACGGGGCCCGAGCGCACCCGGGCGAGGATCCGGCTGAGGAGGAGGATCCCGCCGACGATGACGCCGAGCGCGAGCACCATCTGCACGAGCGCATGGCCGATCGAGACATCGGGCACCGTCCCCAGCGCGCCGGCGAGAAGCGGCATCTCAGCGCCCTTCTTTCGCCGCGTCGAAGCCGACGATCTCGGTCACCCGCACGCCGAGGTTCGCGTCGTCGATGACGACGATCTCCCCGCGCGCGAACAGCGTGCCGTTCACCAGGACCTCGACCGGGCTGTTGCGGGCTCGGTCGAGCTCGATCGCCTGACCGGGTCTGACGTCGAGCAGCTCCTGGAGGCGCAGCCGGGCACGGCCGAGGACGACATCGACCTTCAGTTCGACGTCGCCGAGCGCCTCGATGGGCAGGCGCCCTCCACGCGCCCCGGCACCCGCCGACACGCCGGCGCTGGCCGGCATCTCGGGCACGACACCGGCTTCGGCGAGCTCGGCGGTGTGGGGCAGGGTCAATGCTGCGTGCGCGTCAGCGGTCACCGTCGGATCTCTCTTTCTTCGTGAGGATGGTGCAGGCGAGCTTGGACCCGTTCTCCACGAGCACTCCGGTGCCGTAGGCGACGTCGCCGAGGCTGAGCTCGAGCTCGTGGGGCGCGCCGGGCTCGAAGCTGCCGAGCGGGATGACGTCGCCGACGCGCAGGCCGAGCAGCTCGGCAGGGCGCAGGCCGATGGGCGGGTAGGCAACGGCGAGCTCCACGCCGACGCCGAGCAGGCGCCGGCGCGCCTCCCCGCGGCTCACCGCCCCGGAGTCGGCGCCGCGGTTCTGGCTCCGCTCGAGATGCTCGATCAGCGCCATGACAAGGGTGATCGGTGTGCATAGCTCGACCTTCTCGGGAGCGTGGTCGCCGATTTGGATCTGGAGCCGGGAGATCAGGCAGAGCACTCCGGGGCCGGCCATCTGGATGAGGAGCGCGTTCGTCGCCGTCATGACCATCGCGGGGGTGAGGGGGACGATCGTGGCGAAGGGCTGGGGGATCTCGTTCCAGATCCCTTCGACGAGCGCGTTGACAAGGTTGCGCTCGATCTCGGTGAGCTGGCGGCGTGCCGGCGGGTTCAGCCCGTCACCCCCGAGGTAGTAGTCGATCGCGCCGAGCAGGAGCGGCACCGGGAGGTGCAGGACGACGCGGTCCTCGAGCGGGAGCAGGACGGCGCTCGAGACGTAGGTCTGCTCGGGCAGGGACGCCGAGTAGTCCTCCCAGCTCAGCTGGTCGAGCGCGACGAGCTCGCTGTGCACCTGCTGACGCAGCGCACCGGTGAGGGTCCCGCCGATTCGGTGCGCGACCGTCTCCAGCATCGGCTGGAGGTTGCGCAGACGCGCGCGCTCGATCGTCTCCTGGCGCCGGAGGTCGAAGGGTTTGATCCGCCCCGTGACATCCGCGACGATCGCCGACGCGACGAGGTTCGTCACTGCACCGCCTCGAGCGACTGGATCGCGAGGTTCGTCGTCGTGAGCACCTTGGTGTTCGCCGTGTAGGCCTCCTGCGCGTTGATGAGGTTGGTGAGCTCGGTGCCGAGATCGACGTTGGACTGCTCGAGCTCGCCGCCGAGGAGCTGGCCGCGTCCACCGGTGCCGGGCGCGCCGATGAGGGGCTGGCCCGAGTTCGGCCCCGCCGCGAAGAGTCCGCCGCCCTGGTCCGAGAGCCCGCCGGGGTTGGCGAAGCCCGCGAGGGCGATCTGTCCGAGCGCGAGCGTCGTGCCGTTGGAGAAGGAGCCGACGATCGTGCCATCGGTACCGATCGAGAAGCTCGCGAGCGTCCCGGAGGTGTGCCCGTCGCCGCTTTGGATCTGCAGGCTGTTCGCCGACGCGAACTGCGTCACCGCGCCGGCACTGCCCGGCGCGGGAAAGTCGATGTTCCAGATGTCGCCCGAGGGGATGTTGGTGTAGCCGGCGGTCGTGAGCGTCCCGGAGGAGATGGGCAGCGAGAGCGAGCCGTCGGGGTTGGTCGTCGCACCCGTGATCGACTTGACCTGACCCGTCGAGTCGAAGGTGATCGTCGGCGCGCTGCTCCAAAGGTTCGTGGTCCCCGTGCCGCTGTTGTTGGGGACGGTCCCCTGGACCGTCCAGGTGTCCGCGGCCGTTCCGGGCGTGAAGGTGAGGGTGACGGGGATCGCGTTGCCGAGCGAGTCGTAGGCGTCGTAGGTGGTCGTGACCGGTGCCGGAGCCGTTCCGCTCCCGTTCCAGGCGGGGAGGTTGCCGCCGACGGTGAGCTCGGTCGTCCCGGCGGCGCCGATGGTCTCGCCCGTCGGGATCTTGATCGCCGACAGCGGCGCGTTGTTGTTGACGACGCCGCTCGCATTCGCGACCCAACCCTGGATCAGTCCGCCCTGTTGGGTGGTGAGGTCGCCGTTCGCGTCCTGGGTGAGGCTGCCGTCGCGGGTGAACAGCTGGCGTCCGCCGCTCTCAACCACGAGGTATCCGCTCCCGTTGATCGCGACGTCGGTCGGTCGACCGGTCTGCTCGAAGGTGCCCTCGGACAGATTGAGCTCGTTCGCTCCGACACGCACCCCCGCTCCGATTGCAAGCGGGTTGACACCACCACTCGTCCCGTTTGGCGAGGGCGCCGACGCGCCGGAGATCTGCTGGGAGAGGAGGTCCTGGAACTGCACCGAGCCGGACTTGTAGCCGACCGTGTTGACGTTGGCGATGTTGTTCGCGACCTCGTCCAGGTAGGTCTGGTTCGCCTGGATTCCCGACACTGCGGCGAGGATCGACTGCTGGGTCATCGGACGCTCCTTCAGTTGAGCCGAGGGACTTCACGGTTGAAAATGGCGGCGGTTGAAGCCGTCAGGCGGATGACGCCGTGGTGGTCGCGCCGGTGGTCGATGTCGCCGTCGATGTCGAGGTGGTCGGCGCCGGCGAAGACGAGGGGGGAGGCGCGACGCCGACCGAGGTCACGTCCGCGAGCGGCACGGCGACCCCGCCGACGTCGAGCACGGGGGGCGCCGTCGCCGACAGGGCGACACCGGTCACCTTGCCGCTCACCGACGCCCCGTTCAGGGTCGCCGCGACGTCCTGACCCATGAGATCGGTCGCCTCGCCGGCCTGGGAGGTCTGCTGGCCCGAGGTGAGCGCCGAGACCATCGAGTTGACCGCCTCCATCTGGGACAGGCTCGCGGTCTGGGACAGGATCGTCGCCGGGTTCATCGGATTGGTGGGGTCCTGGTTCTGCAGCTCCGCGACGAGAAGCTGCAGGAAGAGCTGGGGGTTCGCGAGCTGGTTCACCTCGTTGGGCGAGAGGGTCGTCGCAGCGCCCGATGAGGGCGCGCCCGGGGGAGGCGCCGCCGGGGAGAGCGAAAGGGCCGGCGTCAGAGGGGAAGAAGAGGTCATCTCGGCTCCTAGAGGCGGACGTCGAGCAGGCGGCTGGCGTCACGCGCCAGACGAGGTGGGAGCAGCAGAAGGGAGCGGGCGGCCCGGGCGGAGGACGTCGCCGCGCCGACGGGGCGGACGACGTCGTGGCTGCGGCGTCCATCGCGCGCCGCAGGGTCACCGCCGGCGTCGGCGAACACGACGACCCGCTGGCCGCCATCTTGAAGGCCGCTTTGCAGATCACCGAGCGACGCGCGCAGGGCGGTCGCGCCCTCGGCGGTCGACGCAGTGAGCCGCACGACGAGGGCGCCACCCACCGTGGTGAGCGTCGCGCGCACGTCGCCGAGGGTCGAGGGGTGGAGGAGGACCGTGAGGGTCTGGCTCCCGGCGGGCGTCACCCGCAGGGGGGCGAGAACCGAGAGCAACTGGCTCGTGACCCCAGGCAGCTGCGCGGCGGGCTGTTGGACCGCAGCGCCGTGCACGGACGCCACCGGCGCAGCCACCCCGAGCCCCACCGGCACCGGCGCCGTGCCGCTCGCGGGAGCCGACGCGGTGGCGGCGCCAGCGGCGGCGGCGACGGGTGCGTGGCCCGTCGACGTCGCGTTGTTCGCCGGTGGAACCGGGGCCCCCGCGGCGGCCGGGGCGGTGACCAAGCGGGCCGGCCCGCGGCG
>JAKABX010000080.1 GCA_021796545.1 Actinomycetes bacterium | reverse complement strand
GTCGAGGTAGCTCTTGAGCTTGGTCAGCGCCGCGACGACCGCCGCGTTGCCGAGCAGGAACGCGACGCGCCAGCCCGCCATCGAGAACGACTTGGTCAGCGTGTAGAGCTCGACGGCGACCTCGTCGGCGCCGGGCACCTGGAGGATCGAGGGCGGGACGTAGCCGTCGAACGCGGTCTCGGCGTAGGCGAAGTCGTGGACGAGCAGCACGTCGTGTGCGCGCGCGAACTCGACGAGGCGCGCCATGGTCGCGAGGTCGATGCAGGCCGTCGTCGGGTTGTGGGGGAAGGAGAGGATCACGACCTTGGGCTTGGGCCAGGCCGACTCCCACGCCTCCACCAGGTTCGCGAAGAAGGCCTCGCCGGCGTCGGCCTCCGCCTCGAGCGAGCCGAGCCCCTCGAGCCGCACCATGCGCACGTCGGCCCCGGCGAACAGCGGGGCGTAGATGTGGATGGGGTACGAGGGTGCGGGGACGAGCGCGGTGTCGCCCGGGCCGACGAGCACCCACATGAGGTGGGAGAGCCCCTCCTTGGCCCCGATCGTCGTGAGCACCTGGCGCTCGGGATCGAGGCAGACGCCGAAACGCCGGAGGTAGAGGTCCGCGATCGCCTGGCGGAGCTTGGGGATCCCCCGCGAGGAGCTGTAGCGGTGGTTGCGCGGGTTGTGCGCGGCCTCGCTGAGCTTGTCCACGGCGACGTCGGGCGAGGCGATGTCGGGATTGCCGAAACCGAGGTCGACGACGTCCTCGCCGGCACGGCGCGCGGCGAGCTTCAGCGCGTCCACCTCGGCGAAGACATACGGCGGCAGCCCGTTGATCCGGCGGAATTCCATGGGCGAACTCTACCGGAGCACCCGGACGGCGATCGTCGCCGCGGGCGGGGCGAGCTCTCAGCGAAGCCCCGCCTCCCGGGCCGCCGCGAGCAGCGGCGTCGCGGCGCCCGGCCACTGGAAGACGGCCCAGCTGGCTCCCGCGTCGGCGAGCGCGCGGACCCGGGCGGCCGCCGCGGCGGGCTCGGCGGGCAGAAGCCCGCCCCAGGTCACCTCGCCGCCGGCCCCGGCCGCGCGGACCTCCTCCGGCGGTGCGGACCACAGGTTCAGCGCGGCACCGCTGTCCCGGGCGAGCGCGGCGGCGCCGGCGGAACGCCCACCCACCCAGGTCGGGAGTCCCTCTGCGACGAGACGCCGGGCGAGCGCGGCGCAGCGTGCCCGACGCTCTCGCGCGGGCGGGGTCGCGATGCCGTACGCGTCGTTCTCCGCGACCGAGAGCCGGTCGCCGGTCCCGATGCCGGCGACCACCCGGCCCCCGCAGATCTCGGCGAGCGTCGCGAACTCCGCGGCCAGCACGTCGTCGGGAACCAGCCCGACGCGTGCGACCAGGGTTCCGAGAACGATCGCGCTCGTCCTTCCCGCGAGCGCGCCGAGCACGGGAAAGGGCGCGAGCGCGGGACGGCCGGGCTCGCCGAGCGGCCAGAGGTGGTCGTAGCAGAAGACGCCGTCGAGCCCGGCCGCCTCGGCCTGCTCCGCCGCCGCGAGCGCGGGCGCGCCGTCCCACGCGAAGGTCGGCAGGACGACGCCGAGGCGCACCGGCGTGCCGGCTTCAGCTTCCGGACTCGACGCGCGCCTTCAGGTCGCGGACGGCCGCGTGGAGGATGTGGCCCTCGGCCCGGCGCTTCACGAAACCGGGGATCGGGACGCGCAGCTCGACCGAGAGCTCGTAGCGCACCTCGGTGGTCCCGTCGCTGCGGGGTGCGAATCGGTAGCGCCCGTCGAGCCGGTTGGTGAGGTCGCCGTCCTTTTGGATCCAGGAGACCTCCTCGGGCGCGAGCGACCAGTCGTAGGCGAGGACGTAGCTGGTCGAACGTCCGAACGCCCCGGCCCGGAAGTGGACCACGGCCGGGCGGCCGGCGCCGTCACGCTCGAGGACCTCGACCTGCTTCACGTCCGCGACCCAGCGGGGGTAGGCCTCGACGTCCGCGACGACCTCGAGGCAACGCTGCGGCGTGCCGGCGACCACCATCGTCTCCGCGGTGTGCTCCACGTGCCCTCCTCCGTCCTGCCGGGCCCCGCCAGACTGTCACAGGCGCGGGCCCGCCAGTTTGAATACCACCGTCGGCGACCGGCGTGCGACGCCACTCAGCGTGCGGCGACGCCCGCGCCCGCGGTCGCCGCGACGAGCGCGTCGGCCAGTGCGGCCGCCAGGCGGTCGTAGTCAAAGGTCTCCTCGGCGCGCCGGCGCGCCGCCGCACCACAGCGCGCACGGAATGCCGCGTCGTCGAGCAGACGCGCGAGCGCGGCGGTCACGACCGCGGCGTCCCCGGGGCGGTCCGCGACGAGACCCGTGACGCCGTCGACGACAGCCTCCTCGGTCCCCCCCGACCGCCCGGCGAGCGCCGGGACACCGGCGGCCGCGGCCTCGAGGAAGACGATCCCAAAGCCCTCCTGCTCGAGACCGAGCCAGCGGTCCCGGCACGGGAGCGCGAAGACGTCGGCCGCGCCCACGAGATCGGCGAGGTCGTCCTCGGGCACCCGGCCGAGGAAGCGGACCGGCGCGTTGAGGCGCCGGGCCCGCGCCGCGAGGCGCGACGCGTCGCGCCCGGTGCCGCCGATCGCGACCAGCAGGTCCTCGCGCGCCGGTGCGAGCGCGGCGGCCGCTTCGAGGAGGACATCGAAGCCCTTGCGGGGGACCAGGCGGCTGACACCGACGACGAGGCGCCCCTCGGGGGGCAGCCCGAGCCGCACGCGCGCCGCACGGATCGCGTGCGGCTCGAGCGGCCGGAAGCGGCCGAGGTCGACGCCGGGGGGGACGAGGGCGACGGGCGGCATCGCCGCTTTGAGGATCCGGCGCGCCTGCTCGGCCGCGTACCCGCCGGCCGAGACCAAAAGGCGCGCGCCGCTAAGCACCCGACGCAACGCGACGGCGCTCCCGGGCAGGTGCGCGGGCACCGTCACCTCCGCGCCGTGCAGGACGATGGCATAGGGGACCGGGCACGCCGGGCCCAGCGCGCCGAGGGGCAGGGCCGGGTCGAGGACCACCAGGGAGGCCCCGGTCTCGGCCACGAGGCGTTCCACCGCCCGCCGCACACGCGGCGTCGGCAAGAGCACCGGTGCCTCCACGCGCTCGATTCGGTAGGGCTCGCCGGCATCGAAGCCCTCGGCATCCCGGTGGGCGAGGGTGAGCACGCCTGCCACGAGCGGCGCCGGGAGGCGCCGCCAGAGCTCCCAGAGGTAGGACTGGATCCCCCCGACCTTTGGCGGATAGTCGTTCGTCACGAGCAGGACCGGCCCCATGGGCGCGATCCTCTCACTGCGCCACGCGCGCCCTCGCCTCAGCCGGCGCGCCGCGTGTGGCGAAGGCGCGGCGCAAGACCCGCGCGCTGCAGGAGCCGGACGGCACGTGCCTCGGCGACGTCGAAGACGAGCGCGCCGCCGGCGTCGTCGAGCAGGAACGTCACGACGCACTCGGCGCACGCCTCGCTGTCCTGCAAGCGGCAGTCGTCGCAGCTGATCTCGATCGTCCCGGCCATCGCCCCTCCTCGCACTCGCCTGGCGCGCTCGATGATCGCAGGCGGCTGTCTCAGCCCTGGCGTGGTGGCGCGAGTCGGTTGCCCAGCCCCACCGCAAGCGCCCGGAAGGCCCGTCCCCGCGCCGACAGCGCGTGCTTCTCGGCAGGTGTCAGCTCGCCGAAGCTTCGCCCGTCGCCGGGAACGGGCACGAACACCGGGTCGTAGCCGAAACCGCCCTCACCCTGGGGGGCTTCGGCGATGACGCCTTCGACCGTGCCATGAGCGATCAGCTCCGGCCCGTCGGGGAAGACCGCGAGCGCGACCGTGCGAAAGCGCGCGTTGCGCCGTGGCTCCCCCGCCAGGGCTTCGAGCAGCTTGGCGACGTTGTCCGCGTAGCTCGCCGCCGCGCCGGCGTAGCGCGCCGACTCGACGCCCGGACGGCCGTTGAGCGCGTCCACCTCGAGCCCGCTGTCGTCCGCCACCGCGGCCATGCCGGTGGCCGCGAGCAGGGCCCGCGCCTTGAGGCGCGCGTTCTGCTCCAGGGTCGCGCCGTGCTCTTCGACCTCGTCGACCTCCGCGGGGCGCGCGACGAGCTCGACGGCGTCGCCGAGCGCGCCGGCGAGGATCTCGCGAATCTCGGCGGCCTTGTCGGGGTTCGCGGTGGCGAGCACGAGGCGCAACCGCTGCTGTGGGGTCGCTTGGTCCATCAGCGCGCCGGACGAGGCTCGGGCGGGACGGCGAGCACCGCCGTCTGGGCCGCGACCAGCTGCGCAATGCCCGACTCGGCGAGCGCGAGCAGCTCGTCGAGCTCCGAGCGGCTGAAGGCGAGCTGCTCGGCGGTTCCCTGGAGCTCGACGAAGCGGCCGGCACCGGTCATGACGACGTTCATGTCTACCTCGGCCCGGGAGTCCTCGGAGTAGTCGAGGTCGAGCATGCACACCGCGTCGACCACGCCCACCGACACCGCTGCGCACGCGTCGCGCAGCGGCTGGGAGCCGAGGGCACCGCGTCCGACCAGGCGCTGCAGGGCGTCGTGCAGCGCGACGTAGGAACCGGTGATCGCGGCCGTCCGCGTCCCGCCGTCGGCCTGCAGCACGTCGCAGTCGACGACGATCTGGCGCTCGCCGAGACGACCGAGATCACAGACCGCGCGCAGGCTGCGGCCGATGAGGCGCTGGATCTCCTGGGTCCGGCCCGACTGCTTTCCCCGGACGGCCTCGCGGGCCACGCGCTCGCCCGAGGATCCCGGGAGCAGCGAGTACTCCGCGGTCACCCAGCCCCGCCCCGTGCCGCGCAGGAAGCGGGGAACATCGTCCTCCACGGAGGCGGTGCACAGCACCCGCGTCCGGCCCATGGAGACGAGAACGGACCCGGCGGCGAACTCGGTGTAGTCACGGACGATCTCGATCGGGCGCAGCTCGTCGAGCTGGCGGCCGTCGCGGCGCGCGCCCACTGGTGTGCTCATCTGACCTCCCTCTGGCGGGAAGCACCCTAGTGGTCGGCGCGGCGCCCTCTGCTGAGCGCGAGTGCGCCCGACTCAGGCGGACGCGCGCCGGCAGAAGTCGATCGGCTCCGCGACGCTGAGCTCCGCACCGAGCAGGCGCCGGCCCATCTCGGCGAACAACCCGACGTCCCCGGAGGAGAAGAAGCGGTGGTGCGCCGGCTGGCCGGGGCTGCGGTGCAGCCCGGTCGCCTGGAGTACCGAGCGGACGTCGAAGGCCGTCTCCTCGGCAGAGGAGACCAGGACGACCTCGCGCCCCATCACGTCGCCGATCGTGCGCGCCAAGTACGGGTAGTGCGTGCAGCCGAGGAGAAGGGTGTCGACCTCGCCCCCGCGCAGCGGCGACAGCAGCCGCTCGGCAAGCACGTACACCTGGTCGGAGTCGACCTCGCCGCGCTCGACGAACTCGACGAATCCCGGGCACGCCGCGCACTGGAGCTCGGCGCTCATCCGCAACGCGCCCGCGGCGCGCTGGTAGGCACCCGAGCTGATCGTGCCGACCGTCCCGATGACCCCGACCCGGCCGTTGCGCGACGCCTTGGCCGCGGCGCGAAGCCCGGGTTCGATGACCCCGAGGATGGGGACCCGAAAGCGCGCGCGCAGGTCGTCGAGCGCCGCCGCGGCCGCCGTGTTGCAGGCCACCACGACCATCTTCACATCGTGTTGCTCGACCAGAATCTCGGTAATCTGCTCGCTGAAGAGACGGACCTCCGCCGGAGGCCGGGGGCCGTAGGGATAGCGCGCCGTGTCGCCGATGTAGACGAGCTGCTCGTCAGGGAGCAGGTCGATCAGCGCCCGAACGACCGTCAGGCCGCCGAAGCCGCTGTCGAAGACACCGATCGGTCGATCGTCCATCTTGGCCTCAGGGGCGCGCCGTCCCCAGCGCGGACCGGACCCCCCGTCCTCCTCTCCGGCGTCCCGCCCCGACGTCGCACCACGGTCGCGATGCCCGCCTCTCGGTCCCATTCCGGCCCCAAGGGCGTGCGCGGCGCTCCCGTGAGGACGCGCCCGGCGACGCGGCAGGCCAACGCCATGGCCGCGCGTGCCCGAAGGCGGGAACACCGGTCCTTGTCACCCAAGCCTGCCGGCACGCGGCGCCGTGCCGCCACGAAACGCCCGGGGCCGCGCGACGCATGGACGCGGGTGCAGAGCACCGACCCGAGCGTCGCGCGCGTCGCCGCACCGCCAAACCCGCAAGCCGGACCAAGGCCGCAGTGCCGACCGGCCGGGCGCGACGGTCACCGGTGGGGCGGGACCGTTCGGCACGCGACATCGAGCGCAGGCTACCGGGACAACGTCTCGTGCTCGAACCACCGCCCCGGCGCGTCGCGACGCGGCCGCGTCATGGGACAATGGTCCTGGCGACGAGTCGGCCGGGTGGCCGCGGTCGCGCCGGGCGACCGGCGCGGCTGAGGAAAGTCGGGACTCCACAGGGCAGGGTGCTGGCTCACGGCCAGTC